>DATLTM010000017.1:0-3916 GCA_035533615.1 Minisyncoccota bacterium | reverse complement strand
TAACTCTACCCTACCACGTCTTGCTAAAATGCGCAAGTATCGCGGAATGTATTCTTCGCACATTATTATTTACGTACGCTATACTGAATCGCAATGAATGCCGAAGCGGCAAAGAGACAGTTTCTAGAATATATAGAGATTGAACGTGGGCGCGCGGTAAAAACAGTCGAGAATTACGATCGCTATCTCACCCGTTACTTTGCACAGATGAAGATTAAGAACGTCGGCGATATCACTGAACAGAACGTCCGCGAATTCCGCCTCTGGCTCAACCGCCAGCCAGGAACGAAGACTGGCTCAATGAAGCGCCGTACCCAGAATTATTACATGATTGCGCTCCGCGCCTTTCTCAAGTTCCTGCGTAAGCGTGATATCGACGCCATTTCTCCCGAGAAGATAGAGCTTGCAAAGCTTCCTGAGCGCCAACTCGACCTCATCACTCCCGCCGAGCTAGAACGCTTGATGAAAGCGCCTAGCGAAGCGTTTGCGAAAGAGACCGATGAGAATAAGAAGATTGCGCACTTGCGCGATCGCGCCATTCTTGAACTCTTCTTCTCTACTGGGCTGCGCGTTGCCGAGCTCTGTGCGCTCAACTGCGATATCGACCTCTCCCGCGACGAACTTTCGGTGCGCGGCAAGGGCGAGAAAGTCCGTGTCGTCTTCATCTCCCCCGCCGCTAAGAGTGCCATCCGCGATTATCTCGAGGCGCGCAAAGATATTGAAGAAGCACTTTTCGTGGACGGTAGACCAAATAAATTACACCGCATCATTCCGCGCGATATCCAGCGGCACCTGAAAGCCTATATCGCGCGCGCCGGTATCACGAGTGTTGTCACGCCCCACACTCTCCGGCATGCTTTTGCTACCGATTTACTCTCGAACGGAGCAGACATCCGTTCCGTCCAGCAGCTCCTCGGCCACGCCTCTATCAACACGACTCAGATTTACACTCACATTACCGATAGCCACCTCAGGGAAATACACCGCAAATATCACGGGAAGAGTCGGGGATAGACACTAAATTACGGTATACAATAGTCTTAAAAGACTTATGAAAATCGTCTCATGGAATGTGAACGGGCTCCGATCCCTCGCCAAGGACGGTTACTGGAAATCATTCCTAAGAGATATGGGGCCCGATATTTTCTGTCTGCAGGAAACAAAAGCGTCTCCTGAACAGCTATCAGAAGAATTTCTCTCTCCCGCCGGATACTCGGCATTCTTTTCGTCCTGTCAGATTCGAAAAGGCTACAGTGGCGTTGCGCTTTATTCAAAGAATGAGCCGCTGGAGGTCATCTACGGCATGGGAATAAAGGAATTCGATCAAGAGGGACGCTTCATCGGCGCCAAATATGAGAATTTTTGGCTCGTAAATGCCTACTTCCCCAACGGCGGAAGGAGTCCGGAACGACTCGAGTATAAAATGCGTTTTTACGATTCTTTTCTTACGTTTATAGAGAAATTGCGTAAGCAAAAGCCGATCATATTCTGTGGCGATGTGAATACTGCTCACGAGGAAATAGACCTCGCTAGACCGAAAGAAAATGAGAACAGTACTGGATTCCTGCCAGAAGAGCGCGCATGGATAGACGAAGTTATCGCCGCCGGCTATGCAGATTCCTTCCGACATTTCCATCCGCGTACGAAAGATGCTTATTCCTATTGGGATACGATTACTCACGCGCGCGACCGCAACATAGGCTGGCGCATTGACTATTTCTTCGTCGCAAGCGAGTTTATGAAGCGCGTCAAGAAAGCCAACATCCACCCGGACATCTACGGCTCCGACCACTGCCCCGTTTCCATCACGCTTTAAAAGACATTATCCACAGGGTGTCCTTTACAATGTCCTTAAGTTGATTAGGATAGAAAAAGGACGGATGTTCTTTATAGATCTTTCCGTTTCCGCCGGCATCAGAGCGCTATCTCGAGAGTTCGTGCCTACGTCGCGGCGAATCCGCACTACAAGCCCATTGGCACAGTTTCTCTCCGCAGAGAAGCGCCAGAAGAATGCAAAACAAAAGCTGCCCCATTTCTAAGGCTGGAAGCACCAATCATCACGCCCCTGCTCCTTTTTAGCTACCAGTCGCCCAAGGGCGGCTTTGTTGTTTATATACAGTACTTTGCACGACAAAACTGAAAAGTTAATGTTCCACGTGGAACATATTTCACATATAATGACCTAACAAACGTGGTATTTCTCCATTATATTACGTACTTCCTCTTCTTCTGCGACTTCCCTCCTTTGTTTCCCTGCTTCGCCAAGTTTCCGTAACTCATCCCCAGACATTTCTAACAGTTCGTCGGTTCGTTTATCAAGATATTCCTCGTTATTTTTTTCTGAATCATCAAGAATTTCCTCAAGAAGAGCGTTCAGAACCCAGCCGATTTTCGGTCCTGGGTTCACGTGGAACTTTTCTATGATATGAGTACCATCTGTCTTAAGCATCATTACTGAAATTGGATCGCGAATGGCCTGATCGACCATTGCTTTGTATTTTCTAAACCGGAATGGCTGTTCTTTAGGCCTCCCGGTGCCGATGCGATCGCAGATGCGTAGGTTAAGCAAATCCCATATATTTTCTTCTCCAACGTTCTTTATCATACGGCGAACGGCGGAAAGGGTAATTTTCTCTGGATCAGAGAAAAACATATGCCATCTAACGAGCCTGACGACCTTATCAATAGTCTCGCGGGGGAAGTGAAGCTCCTCAAGCGCCTTCTTTGTTACACGTGAACCAACAACCTCATGACCATGGAATGTCCAATCATTTTTCTCTTCAGACCAGCGCCGTGTTTCAGGCTTTGATACGTCATGGAAAAGTCCAGCGAGACGGGTGTCAAAATTCCAATCCTTATCTGCTGCATGCTGCATGGTGCGCATGAGATGCTCAAAGACGTCATAGGAATGTGCCTGATTCTGCTTGATGCCAATGCCGCGAATAAGATCTTTGGAAATAAACTCGAGGATACCAAGCCGTTGTGCAAGAACAAGAGCATTCATCGGTTGCCTTGAGTTAAGGATTCTTACAAGCTCGTCCCTGATCCTTTCACGTGAAACGTAGCTTAAATGCTTACTATTTTCACTAACAGCCGTTGCAGTTTCCCCATCGATACCAAAGCCAAGTTCAGCGACAAGACGAACCGCGCGTAACATTCGCAACGCATCTTCGTTGAAACGTTCCTTCGGATTCCCAACAGCTCGTACTATTTTGTCCTTTATGTCCTTTTGGCCCTCATAGGGATCAGTTATATGTCCTTTAGAATCATCAAGGGCAATGGCGTTTATGGTGAAGTCGCGTCGGGCGAGATCATCCAAGAGGGAAGTGCCAAATGCCACCGAGTCCGGCCGACGCTTATCAGAATACCCAGACTCTGTACGATAAGGAGTCACCTCGACAATAGCGAGACGAGCGTTCTCCGAGCTGGTTTTTACACCAACCGTACCATAGTCGTTCTCATAAAACGAGTCAGGAAATACGGCCTGAATCTGCTCCGGCGTTGCGCTGGTGGTAATGTCCCAATCTTTAGGCTCTATGCCTATAACGAGGTCTCGAACGCACCCGCCGACGAGATGGGACTCGAAACCAGCATCCCGCAGGCCTCTACCGATTTTTGCAACCTCATCAGGAACGCTATATTTCATTTCCAAATCGTAACATAGTGCCGTACTATAAAGGCACGCCCCGATGGTGAAACGGATATCACACGACGCTTCGGACGTCGAGTTCTGGGTTCGATTCCTGGTCGGGGCACCAAGACATTACAAAGATTGTTTTCAGAAAAATTTTGACTCGATGCGCGGAGCGCATCGTAGTGTGGCAAGGGATTAAATTCGATAACGCGATTTTTTAGAGATACGTTCGAGCCGGAGATTTTTTGGAGGGAGGATTTTTGGAGGGAGAGAGAAGGCGAA
>DATLTM010000016.1:0-9304 GCA_035533615.1 Minisyncoccota bacterium | reverse complement strand
TAACTGCCCAAAAAACATTCTTTGCAAGTGCGCCACTAGTGAGATGGACCGTCACACCAGAGCTGACAACGAGGGTCCCTGATATCTGGAATACCCATACATCAGTTGCGCTTCCATCAAGGTAGATATCATTTGGTATTGTTACACCGCCAGTCCAAGTATAAACACCTGGGACGAAATGCTGACTAGTACCGGAAGTTCCAAGAGTTCCTGCTCCGACATTCAAAAAAGCGGCGGTTCCGGGAACATTTGCTCCTCCTGCAGCTGCAGTGTATGCAGTTCCCATGTCTCCTACCGCTGTACTCAATAACGTAGCGTTCTCCACACTGCATGGTGGAGGTCCAGCAGCATCGACTGAATATATTGTTCCAGTAACTTCGGCACATGTTATACCAATGGCTGCGCCGGTAATTGGACTCGCTCCGACATTTCCTGTAATAACAGATGTGGGAACATCAGTGATTCCTGCAGGTGCACTTCCTTTTGCTAAAATTGCGAAATTGCCTGCTGTTCCAAGATTTACAGACGTTGCAGTTGCTGCGAACGCGAAAGGAGCAGAGGCTCCGAAGAGCACAACGGAAACGAGAACCGGCAGAGAAATACGTAGTGCGTTTTTCATAGTTATTGTTTTATATAAACCGCCTAATAAGACCGCTGTATATGGAGCCGCTGGAGAACCCGGTGTATTGCAACGTACTGGAGAGAAGCGTTTTGGCTGATCTTAGGCTTATCCACAATACCTTGCGCTTCGCGGATATTCCTGGCATACTTTCCCCACTCGCAGAGTATTCGAGCTTCGCTCGGCCGCAAGGTCGCAAGTGTTCAGTTTCGGCGAGGTTAATCAGTTAGATCAGACCACATGGACAATGCAGCATCAGTGCAGGGGAACAAGCTCTACGTGGGCGGTATCCCCTATCGCTCGACGGAAGACGATTTGAAGAAGGCCTTCGGTGAGGCCGGTAACGTCGTGTCCGCGAGCATTATCAGCGATCGCATGACGGGCCGCTCGCGCGGCTTCGGTTTCGTCGAGATGGCTTCCGAAGCGGAAGCCCAGGCGGCAATCGATCGCTGGGATGGCAAGGAGATGGACGGGCGCACGCTCTCCGTTTCTTTCGCCCGCCCGCAGGGTGACCGTCCGCCGCGCCGCGAAGGCGGTTTCGGCGGCGGTGATCGCGGCGGTTTCGGCGGCGGCGGATACGGCCGCGGCGGATACTAAATCCTCGCCGGAATACAAAAACGCCCGCGTGCAAGCGCGGGCGTTTTTGTTTTATGATAGCGTTTGTCCATGACAAAGGACGAGCAGTGGCTTCTGGAGGAAAAATACGGCGGAAAAGAAAGTGCGGCATACAAGGCCGATAAGGGGCGGCTCGCCAGAGGCGAGCCGCTTGCCTACGTCATCGGCTCCCAGCCGTTTCTCGGTTTAAAAATATTCCTTGATTCGCATCCGCTCATTCCCCGCCCCGAAACGGAATGGTGGACGGAACAACTACTCAATACACTCGCAAGCCAGAAGCCGGAAGAATCATTTTCGGTAGCGAGACTTAGCCGAGCGGCACGGAGCGCGGCCGAAAATGGATCTGCCGATGAACGGCCTATACGCTTCCTTGATCTCTGCGCCGGGAGCGGCGCCATCGGCTGCGCGGCGCTCGCGAAATTACCGAATGTGCATGTCTCTTTCGGCGAAATTGATCCAGCGCACGAAGCAACCATATGGAAAAATATCCGCGAAAATAATCTAGATGACGCAAGGGCCGATGTCCGCATCGGCGACCTCTTTGAACCGTTCGGCACCATGACATTCGACGTCATCGCCGCGAATCCGCCCTATGTTCCCGCCGGCCGCACGCTCCCGAGGAGCGTCGCCGACTATGAACCGCCGCGCGCTTTCCTGGCAGGAGAGGACGGGCTCAACGTTCTGCGCCGCATCGCGCGTGAGCTTCCGAACTATCTCGCAAAAAGTGGCGTGGCCTGGGTCGAGTGCGACCGCGAGAACACAGAGGCAACCCGCGCCCTCTTTTCGGAGCAAGGTCTCAACGCTCTGATACGCACCGACCAGTACGGTAAACCGCGCATCATCGTAGCAGCATTCCCCAATATCTAAACCTCGTCCTCTTATCATCAAATACGCGTCCATCGAGCCGGCAAAAAACATTGGGATAAAAAGAGGCCCCCAACAGGTAGGGGCCTCTAAAACCGCTTAGAGGGACTTAGAGGGACAACGTGATGTTTCAGTTGATTCGATTCATCACCTCCTTTCTCTTCTAAGGAACAGCAAGCACAGGTGGGCCATGCGACCTCTGTTACGGGTGCACCCACCCCCTTACTATTATCCCTTGCGGAAGAGTTGTCAATCCACAGCTTGTGCCGCAAGCAGTTCTATCATTCAAAAGTGATACCCTCGTCCATACGGTGCGTGAACGAGGATATTTTGGGAGGAAGCCCGAATACAGGGACTTAGGATCCCAGTTTCGAAGCGTCCAAGTTGCAGACGAGGAGACGAACGACGGCGCTCCAGCGACTGTCGTAGCCGAGCCTGCGGACGCCCGCGTTCCACCCCGAGACGTCGCGAGACACGCCGGCGACCGAGACGGGATCATCTTCGTTGCCGGTTTCGACAAAGAAGAAGTTCCAGTAGCTGTTGGTCTGCATGCCGGTGTTCGCTCGGCGCTCGGTGGCTTCCACCATTTCCTCGATTTGTGCGAGGGTCACGGTATGGCCGTTCTCGATGAGCGCCTTGCCGATAAGCTTCACGCTGCGGCTCGCACCGACGCCGAGGATCTTGGCAGCGGTCTCGACGAACGTCCAGTCCCTCTCGAACCCGAGGGTCGAGATGGCGCAAGCATCGGCTTTGGGCTGATTGGCCGGGAGCCAGGGATCGAAGTCGCCGTCGCGATAGTGGTAGCGGGAGAAGTTGGCGAAGCACTTGCTCGTCTTCTTCGCGTCAGTCGCGGCAACTTGAGTCGTCGCGATGACGGAGAAGAATAGTGCCGATGACTCCGCAGCTTTCGGCGGCGGCACGAGACCTGTGAGGAACTTCTTTGTAGCGGCTGGATTGTTCATCCAGCCGTCCATGATCTCGTTGGTCAGCGTGTCGGGAAAATTCTGAATCATAAACCCCGCGAATGCGGCGGTTTTCTTGTCGTAGGCCTTCGCACTCATGTGCGCTTCTCCTGTTGACAGTGGTTGCCCGTGCCGGATGGCACGAGGTGAAGCACTATGTCCGTAGCGGAATCAAGATGCTTCTGGCGTGTATTATAAACATAGGATAGGTAGTATGCCAAGGTCCGTGAGGTCAACGTGCGGTCCGTGGTAAACTCGGATCATGTCCGAACGATTTCCAACCGATGCCTATAAGGGCGTCCGCGACTTCTATCCAGCCGACTGGGCGAAGATGGAAGCGATGTTCGCGCGCATCCGTACAACGCTTCTCCTCTGGGGCTACGAAGAGTACAACGCCTCCCCACTCGAGCGCGCCGAACTCTACGAAGCGAAGACCTCTGAAGAAATCGTAAACGAGCAAACCTACACCTTTACGGACCGTGGCGACAGACGTGTGACGCTCCGTCCCGAAATGACGCCGACCCTGGCGCGTATGGTCGCCAACAAACGCCGCGAGCTTGCACTCCCGCTGCGCTGGTTCTCCATCGGCAACCGTTTCCGCTATGAGCGCCCGCAAAAAGGCCGCCTGCGTGAGTTCTACCAGACCGACGTTGATATCGTTGGTGTTCCGGAGGGCGAAGCCGACGTTGAGATTGTGCGAATCGCCTCGGCGATACTCAAGTCGTTCGGCGCGGCCGAAAGTGATTTTGTCATTCGTATGAATTCGCGCACGCTCCTGAACGCCGCATGTGCTGCCGCAGGACTCAAAGATGACCAGGTCCGCCAGTATTTGCGACTTCTCGACAAGAAAGAAAAAATGACGCCGGAAGATTTTTCCGTCGCCTCCGCGACGATTACAACAAACGACCCGCTCGCTCTCATCGACAATGCCGACGCCGCACCAGAGGTGGCAAGCGAAAAGCGCGCACTTCTTAACCGCATCGAATCCATCAAAACGCGCGGTGTTGGCAATGTGATCTTTGACGCCAGTATTACGCGCGGTTTTGATTATTATACCGGCATGGTGTTCGAAGTGTATGACACAAATCCGGCGAACCCGCGAGCGATGTTCGGTGGCGGACGCTACGACGGCTTGCTGGCACTCTTCAGCGGTGATTCTATCCCCGCCGTCGGGTTTGGTATTGGCGAAGTGCCTCTTGGCGACTTTCTGGAAACGCATGGGCTCACGCCGAAAGGCGGCGATACGCCGCAGCTCTATCTCGGCACGCCCGTGCCGAGCGATATTCCAGCCGCACAGGCATTCGCCGACACGCTGCGCGCACAGGGCTCCCGCGTCTTCGTCAACCTCACCGACCGCGCGCTGGGCGACCAAATAAAAGACGCGGTGAAGCGCGGCATACCGCTTTTCATCGCCTACGGTGCGGATGAGCTTGCAAGCCAGACGGTACGCATGAAGATACTCGCCACCGGCGAGGAAACCGGCCTTCCGATATCCGAGCTCCCCGCAAGACTTCGCGTCAGTAGCTAGAGATATGCGCGCTATCACGTTTGATATAGAGTCCGTTTCCGATTCAACCGTGCGCGGCCACATCGACGTGAATGAGCAAGAACTCACCGTCGTCGCCATCCATGATTCTCTCACGAATGAATACTCCTCCTATTTCAAAGAAGAGCTGCCCCGGCTCTGGCCGATACTGGAGCGCACCGACCTTCTCATCGGTTTCAATTCCGATACGTTTGATATCCCGCTTCTAAACCGCTACTACCCGGGGGATCTTTCGCATATCCGTTCGCTTGATCTGCTTGCCGAGGTGCAGAAGGTGCTCGGCCGGCGCATACGGCTCCAGACGCTCGCAGAGGCGACTTTGGGCCGCGGAAAATCCGGCGACGGGCTCAAGGCCGGCGCGTGGTGGAAGGAGGGCAAGAAAGACAAGGTGGCCGAGTATTGTATAGAGGATGTCCGGATCACGCGCGAGCTTTATGAGTACGCGCTTGCGCACGGCGTTCTTAAGTATAAAGACTTGAGTAATGTCCGCGAGATCAAGCTCAACACTGCGCACTGGTCCGCTCCCGCAAGCGGAGAGCAAATGATACCGGCGATGACACACGCGCTGCAACTATGAAATCTTCACTGACGATCCCTATCGCAATCGTTTTCGGTGGGATTATTGTCGCGGGAGCGGTATACCTCTCGACGGCGAAGGAACCGACGACGAGTTCCGGAACAGGTGATCCTTCTCTCGTACGTCCTGTCAGTGCCTCCGACCACATCCTTGGGAATCCCGCGGCGAAGGTGATGATTGTTGAATACGCTGACTTTGATTGCGAGTATTGCAAGGGCTTTAATGACACGCTTCACCAAATCATCGCAAGTGAAGGAGCGAACGGGCAGGTCGCCTGGGTCTTCCGTGAATTCCCGCTGACGGAAATCCACCCCACTGCACTCTTGGATGCCCGCGCTGCAGAATGCGTTGCGCAAACCGCTGGCAATGACGCATTCTGGAAGTTTGCGGATGAGCTCTTCGCCAATCAGCCGGCCGATCCTTCACAGTACGGAACGCTCGCGGCGGGCGTCGGCCTCTCGGGCGACGCGTTCGCGACCTGTTACGCGACCGCCTCGACAACGCTGGACGCAAGGATCATGGCCGACCGACAGAACGCCCTTGCTATCGGCGCCCGAGGGACGCCGTATTCACTGATTCTCGCGAACGGCCGCCCGCCCGTCGTGATGGACGGTGCTTACTCCTACGATGCGGTAAAGCAGCTTGTAGACCAGGCACTCGGACAGTAGTGCAAAGCTTGCCGTGAACGCATCACGTATCCTCACCAACCAACGCTAGTCGATAAATATCAAACGAATTGTCACCTTCGAACATGTCGGACGGGTTCGGCAGATAAATGCGCTTTCGGGCAATCTCCTCCGTCGCATCGTTGATAAGCCGATGAAAGACTGAAAAATCCTCCGTACACGCGCGAAAATCAATTTCGTATCGCCGCATCTGTGGACTTCCGTCCGCATTCCTCGTCTTTTTGCATTCGTACACGATGAAGCGCCGGACCGGCTTCCCGAAGAGTTCACGGGCGGTGTAATAATTAAAAATGGCCTGAATGACAAACAGCGACTTTGCCGCGCCTGCCTTGCTAAACGAAGTGACGAATTTGTGGTCAACGATGTCCACCGCGCCCTTTTCAATACGCGATGCTACGACAAGATCCGAGATTGCCTTGATCGGGAGCGGGAGCCCTTCCACCTCCACCGTGCCCCGCACTTCCACCCCAAGCACTTTATGTTTCGGCGGGCGCGCAAGATAATACCCGATGGCCCGCAGGTAGTCAGCTTCCATTGCCTTTCTTTTTTCCCTCTTTGCTCGGCGCGTCGTCACGCTCCCAAACTTAATTTCAAAGTCGCCGATGTCGCGTATGTAGTCAAGACCTTTCTGTATCGCAATTTCTTTGGCGTCTGCACGTCCAGGCAGGCTATAGAAATATTCAAGTGCCCGATGGCCGGCGCTGCCAACCACCGCAGCGGGCGTTCTTGGCGTATCATATATTTCCTCGACGTACCGCTTGTACCAGGCGAGTGGATTACGCAAAAACGCCATCAGAGACGAATGGCTCCAGTGTTTTATAGGCAATCGCTTCTTCCTCTTCTTCGTTTTCGTAGCTGCCGGCGTATGCTTCATTGGAGAAGTATAGCCGACGTGCACATCCACGGGAACTCCGTTCACCGCGGCGCGGGAAAACACTCTTCTATCGTTATGTCCATGAGCATACGCACCAGCGTTATTAACTCAGGAAATTCCTTTGCATATCCTCCCGCAAGATCTGCATGTTGCCTGTTGAAAAACAGCCACCATTTCTTGCCTCTCCTTGCCGGTTTCTTTGAAATACACACCCTTGTTGAGTATGTGCGTTATTTTCGGCATGCACTTATCAAGCGTCTTTATGAAGCGTGCTTCTATATCAACGAGCGCTTCGTAGGAGAATATCGTTTCAGCGAGCCAAGGAAATGCCGTGAATTCCTTTTCTATTCTCGCCAGGGCTTTCTTCTCTCGTTTTTCTTTATCCACCCGCGCTTCCGAGGAAATATTGACCGTCGGCGTATCTCCCGCATACACCTCCACCAAATCGTGAACGAGCGCGTATTGAGAGACCCTGCCGAGATCGAGATGCGGATATAATTTCGCGGCAATGCTACAACCGATTATGCCGAGCATGACTGTGTGATCGGTATCAGTCTCCCGCGTCTTGCCGTCTTCGTGGTACGTGATGCGCTCTACACCGGCGAACTTCAGCACGAGTTGTCCAAGCGCTATAACTTCCTGTGCCTGGTCCATACGGAGCATCTAATAGCTCTTCAGGTGACGGGCTTTATCGTGGATACGGATTTTCTCCAATGCTTTTGCCTCAATTTGGCGAATGCGCTCGCGCGTGACGCCGAATTCCCTGCCGACTTCCTCGAGCGTATGGTAGATGCCGTCCATGAGACCGTGGCGCATTTCCAAAATCTTGCGTTCTTTCGGTGAGAGGTCATTGAGGATAGCCCGCACCTGTTCGGCGAGGATACGCTCGGACGATTCCTGCACGGGCGAGGGGATCTTATCGTCGGGAATAAAATCCCCGAGCGTTGATTTCTCGTCGTCATCGGAACCGACGGGATTCTCGAGAGAAAGCGTGTCCTGATTGATCTTTTCTATCTGGTAGATCTTCTCCGGCTCTACGCCCATCTCCACGGCGATTTCCTCCGCCTGCGGATCTCTCCCCAGTACCTGCGCGAGACGACGCGAGACTTGTTTATATTTCGCGATGGTCTCCACCATATGCACGGGGATGCGAATGGTGCGCGACTGATCGGCCAAGGCGCGCGTAATCGCCTGGCGTATCCACCACGTTGCGTACGTTGAAAATTTATACCCTTTCTTCCAATCGAATTTATCCACCGCGCGGAAGAGCCCGAGGTTTCCCTCCTGGATGAGGTCAAGCAGGGTGAGGTCGGGTGAGCGGCCAACATATTTTTTCGCAATGGAGACTACGAGGCGCAGGTTGCTTCGCGCGAGAATATTGCGCGCCTCCGCATCGCTCTTCTCGATGCGTTTCGCGAGCTCGCGCTCCTCTGCGGCGGTGAGGAGCGGATATTGCCCGATCTCGCGAAGGTAAATTTGTATGGAATCGTAGCCGGTCGAGTGACGATCCTTGATGTTGCGCGTCGCGAGATATTCGTCGGCAGCGTCCTCGAGCATACCTCCCTCGAGTACATCGACGCCGGCGGTAGCCAGACGCTCGTAGAGCGATTCGAGGAAACTGACATCCTCCTCGACATGCGGAAACGATTTCAAAATCTCGTTGTAAGTAACATAGCCGCGTTCCTTGCCCTTTTCAATAAGCGCCTCTGCCGAGAGCGCCTTCAGCGAATTCGTCTGTGTGCGGCGTGCGGTAACGCGTGCGGCGTGCTTCCTCGTACGGACGGACGTCTTCGCTTTCTTCTTGGCGTGCAAACGCTTTGCCACTCGCTTCTTCACCGGCTTTTTTGCGCCCTTCTTCTTTTTTCTTGCGGTTGATTTCTTTGCCATATCTAAAATAAAATAAATCAGTTGCCAAATGCCGCGAGACGCATCGATAACACCGCACACCTGTGCTGTGCATCGGCAACCAGGGAGACGTTCCCCGACGCTTCGGCTCTGCGCAAGTTCGCTACCGCTTCCTGATACGCCTCGCGGATAACCGCTTCTTCAAAGGCGCTAAGAAGCTCGTCTGCCGCCCTTTCATCCGGATCTTCGCCGAACATCTGTTCCGTAGAGAACAGGATCGATTCCGGAAGCATATGAGGCGGCAGTTCTTGGGCTTCAATGATACGACAATACTCCGATTTGACGCGCGCCGCAAGCGGCGTGCCCTCATATACGTGGACAACGGCGAGGAGCTGCTCTGCGCGGATTTCTGTCGACGACCGAGCTGATGACACTTCCTTCCGCACATTCGCGGTACCACCAACAGCTTCAGAAAATTTCGGCAGGCGATTGACCGATTCGCGGACGGCTTCGGCCGAGAGTCCGAGCGAACGCGCCGTTGATTGTATGAAATGTTCGCGCTCCATTGGACTTGGCAGTGCGGCGATAAGCGGGAGCACGATGGCTTCGGCAAGCTGCAGGAGCCGGTGAGGATCGCGCTCCTGTTCGGCAAGCTCGGCGAGGAAGAATTCAACAATCGGTTTTGCGGCGGCGATGCGCTTCGAAAATTCCTTCGG
>DATLTM010000015.1:0-5086 GCA_035533615.1 Minisyncoccota bacterium | reverse complement strand
GGCGACCGCATTCATGCAAGAGATCTCGTGCTTCCTGTGGGCGTTACGCTTGTTACCGAGCCAGACGACGTTATCGCACTTGTGCAAGAGGTTATCGAAGAGAAGGTAGAGGAGGCGCCGGCGGATATTTCCGCGATTGAGGTCGAGAAAAAGGGCAAGGAAGAAGAGGGAGAAGAGGGAGTCCCGCCTACGGCTTAGACAGTCTCTTTGTCGTGCTAAAATGACCCGGCAATGCGTCGGTTTTTACTTTTTGTTCTCGGAACCGCCCTCTTCGCCATGCCAGTCTTGGCGTTCGCGCAGGTGAGCACGGTAGATGCGGTGGCACAGCGGCAACAGGACCTGCAGAATCAGCTCAACTCGCTCGAAAGTCAGATTGTCGCCCAGCAACAGCTCCTGGACGTCGCGCAGAACCAGCACCAGACGCTCCAGACCCAGATAGACGCCTTTAATGCGGAAATAAAAAAGACCCAGCTTCAGATACAGGCAATCACTCTCACCATTACGCAGCTCTCCGGCAACATCGATGTGCATAATCAGACACTTGCGCAACTCTCAGCGCAGCTCACCGCGGAGAAGGAATCCCTCGCGCAGATACTACGGCAGACCCAGATGCTCGATGATTATTCGGTCGTCAGTGTTGCGCTCGGATCGCAGGATGTGTCTGGTTTTTTCAGTGATCTCGATGCATTTACGTCCATCAAGAGCTCACTTGCGGACTCGTTCAGCCAGATTCAGCAGACGAGCTCTTCAACCGAAACGGAAAAAGAGGCGCTCCAGTCACGTCTCGCCGAGCAGGAGCAATTGCGAACCGTCGCACAACTCGCTAGACAGGCGGTCGTCTCGCAGGAACAACAGAAGCAACAACTCTTGGCGCAGACTAAGGGTATCGAGGCGAATTATCAGAAACTTATCGCTGGTAATCAGAAGACGGCCGCCCAGATTCGTTCCGAGCTTTTCATGCTCCGCGACAGTGCGGCGATACCGTTCGGCGAAGCGCTCACATACGCGCAAGCCGCGGAGAAAGCGACCGGAACTCGCGCTGCAGTCACGCTTGCGGTCTTGAAGCAGGAAACAAATCTTGGCGAAAACCTCGGTACGGGCACATGGCGAATAGATATGAATCCCACACGCGACCAGCCTGTCTTCGTTTACATTACCCAAGCACTCGGTCTCGACCCCGATAAGATGCCGGTCTCAAAGAAACCTTCCTACGGGTGGGGCGGTGCGATGGGTCCGGGGCAGTTCATTCCGTCCACCTGGGTTTGCTATGGCGGTTTTGTAAATACGAGCACGAATACCTGCACGCCGCCTCCAGGCTACGGAAGTTCTTTCTGGCAAGGTCCGTGGCAATACGTCGCGTTAACCGACCGAGTGCGCGAGCTCCTTGGTACTTCCGAGCCGAGCAATCCCTGGAGTCCGCAGGTGGCGATTATGGCGACGGCCATGCTTATGGCGGATAATGGCGCTGCGACGCAGACCTATTCGGCCGAACGACTCGCCGCGCTCCGCTACTTCGCCGGTTGGGCGGGCGCGAACAATCCGGCTTATTCTTTCTATGGCGACGGCGTGATGGAATTTGCTGCGCAGTTCCAGCAGGATATAGATCAGCTTGCGGCTTCATAAGCTTGCAGAGTCAAAATTTCTAGCGGCGCCTGTCTTTGGGAAACGAACGAGGGAATTTTCCCGTCTCTTTGCTAGCCTGCTAACGATTATCTGATCTGTGGATAGTGCAAAAAGGAAACCGTACGGGGGTATACTTACATATGTAATTATGGAACCACAAAGTCAATCCACACCCACTTCGAAACAGATTATTCTCAAGGCCCTGATTTTCGTTGTGGGCATCATCATCGGTGCGCTTGCAAGTTTCTATCTCTATTCCTCAAGCAGCTATCAGGCCGGTTTCAATGCGGCAAAAACTCTCGTTGAGAACAGTTCTCTCGGCAACGTATCCTCTACCACTGATGTCCATATGCTCCTCGGAACGGTCACGGCTGTCAACGGCGATAGCATCCGTTTCCATATCCGCTCAGTAAATCCTTTTTATGATTCGTCACTAGCCGATCGTACTGTTGTCGTCAATGCTTCAACTACAGTAACGAGAATTACTCCAGAGGATCCTAAGGTGTATCAGGCGGAGCTGGACAGCCTCATGAAGACGACGCATACCGCAACGACGAGTACGGCGAACTTACTTCTTACCGTTGCCGCAGTAACTTCAGCGAAAGCTTCGGACATAAAGATCGGCGATGTCATCAGTGTTTTTTCAACAGAGAATGTGAAGGTGCTAGAAGAATTCACGGGATATAGCATCCAGATACTATCACAATCGGCTTTTCCAATGTCCGCTCAATAATCAAATCATAATGCCTTCAAAATTATTGCAATCCTTCGTTTTGAAATCCGCCCTCCTTATCCTGTTTTCCATATCGTCAATCGTCCTTGGCGGAGCGAGAGCGGAGGCGGCCTCGGTGACTTGGGCGCAAACTTCTCCATATCAAACCTGTATGTCGGTGTATTCTGATTACACCTTTAATGGCTATGTTGAATATTTTGTTTTGGATCCTATATACGGCTATTTGGAACCTATTCCCGCAGGATATACGCTCTCTTTGAATCCAAATTATAATATGTATGAGTATGACGCCTCTTCTTATTCGTATGGTGGTTATTATTCTTATACCCAATATCAGGCATGCAGTCCTATAGTCCAATCGCCTAATGCGGATTTTTCTGCAAGTAGCAACAAAGATATATATAGTCCGGGGGAGACGGTTTCTGTTGCTGTTAGCGGATGTTGGATAGAATCTTTCAGAGGTAGTTGTACACCACCGAGTACTACGAATACTAGCAGAGGAATCTGGCAGGGTCTCTCAACCATTGGCAATGTAGTTAGTGACGTAGTTTGTGGTATGTTCGGTGGGTGTAGTTATCATATACCGACAGTCGGGGCATCAGCATCCTTTAATGGCGCGCAATTTAACCTATGTAACGCATCTGGTTCGGTTGAGTGCACAAACTCATTTTCTGCGCCAACCGCCCCAGGAACCTACTCAATTGGTCTTACTGGCTGCTACGGTAATGCTTCTAATTGTGCCGCTTCAAGCATCCCCTTCACCGTTGCCTGTTCTACGGGGACATGCGGCCAAACGAATTCCGGGCAGCCCAACACTACCCCGACTATCTCACCTACCGCGAATAGCTCTCATGGCGTTATACCCTCCGTTTCATGTTCTGGAACTCCTGGTAATCCCTTTGCCGGACAGCCGGTCACGTGGAGCTCTTCGGTCACGGGTGGTTCCGGTTCATACACGTATGTCTGGAGCGGTACGGACAATCTCTTTGGCACGGATCCCACAATTCAGACGACCTACGCAACACCCGGGCAAAAGAACGCATCGCTTACGGTGACCGACGCAAATTCTGGCAAGACCGCATCTGCTACTTGTGCTGTTGTTAATGTCAGTGCTTGTACCGCTTCAATTACACCAGGCGATAATGTCATTGATCAGGGTGGAAACACATCGGTTTCCTGGAAAGTCACTGGCGGTCAACTCTGCGCCTCTTCGTGTACTGGAAACGTGTTTGATACTGGTGGTAAAATCTATGGAACAGAAAACAATGTCTCAATCCCAACTCCTCCAACTCTTATACTTAGCTGCAGTTGTGCCGCCGGCAGCACGTGCTATGGACCGCCGGCTCCAGCGAGCCAGAACGTTGCCGTTATTGCTCCGACAGCCACCATTACTGCAAATGGCCAGACTGGAACTACGCGTGTCAATCAGGCAACTTCGCTAAATACGACCATTGCCTGGCAATCGGGTGGCGATGCGGTTTCCTGCACGGGCACCAACTTCTCTACTGGTGGGGCCGTATCCGGCTCAATCAAGCAAACGACCACCTCCCAGACTGTCTATACGGTTACCTGCGAAAATAAATATGGTGCGTCCGCGTCCGATTCAGTAATCGTGAACATACTGCCAATCTACAATCAGTTCTGATGAAATTCTTATTTTTTTTGAAGAAATACTGATGCAGCGAATGTGCCAATCGTATTTCTTGTATATGAAAAAGTATACCAATCATGTATATCGTTGGTAGTGAACATACATAACTGGCCTTTCAACAATTCTAGCCCCGTGCTATTGTTCACGGAATGAAGAAAGATATTCATCCGGAAGGGTACCGTCTAGTCGTGTTCGAAGATATCGCCTCGGGCGCTCGTTTTCTTATTGGCTCGACGGCTCATACGACTGAAACGGCTACCTGGGAAGACGGGAAAGAATACCCGAAACTCACCGTGGAAATCTCCAGCAAGTCGCACCCGTTCTATACGGGCGAAGATCGTACCCTCGACAAGGCGGGCCGCGTTGAGCGCTTCAAACAGCGCGCCGCCAAGAAGCGATAAAGCCGCCTCGTCCGCATCATTGCGGATTTCGGCGATTTTATTGCTTTTCTGGTATCTTGATTTCATGGAATATTCGTCCGAGTTTAAGAAGAACTTCGCCACCGCGTATCTCGCGGAGGAATATGAACGTCTCGAGAAGGAAGCGGCGGATGCCCGCGGCTCTGCTGGAACCGATGCCGAGCTTATGCGAATGGCAGAAGAAGATACAGTACGGATTCGCACTCGCCAGGCGGCCATTCTCGCCGAGATAGAACAAATACTTGCGAAGGAAAAAGAGGAGGTCGTGCGACCAACTTCGGTCGTAATGGAATTGCGCGCGGGAGCGGGCGGCGACGAGGCGACCATTTTCGCTCATGATTTGAAGGAGATGTACTCGAAGTATGCCGAGCACCGCGGATGGAGGTCGCGCACCATCGATGATCTTACGCTCGAGATTGCGGGGAAAGACGCATACGACGCCTTGCGATACGAAACTGGCGTGCACCGCGTCCAACGGGTCCCGCTCACTGAGAAATCGGGCCGTATTCACACTTCGACTGCTTCGATCGCCGTCCTTCCAATCCGTCCGAAAACGAAGGCGAATATCAATCCCACCGATATTGAGATGGAATTCTCACGGAGTGGCGGCGCGGGTGGACAGAATGTAAACAAGGTAGAAACGGCGGTGCGACTCATCCA
>DATLTM010000014.1:0-15250 GCA_035533615.1 Minisyncoccota bacterium | reverse complement strand
CGGCGAAGCGAGTTCCCAAGTGTATGACCATAACCGGGATAGAGCGAATCGATTTCGTACACGCCCTGCATGTCTTCTTCAGACACGATACGGGGCTTACTCGGCAAGGTGATGTGGTATTCCATAACGCAATCGTAATTACCAATTAATTAATAACTAAATACTATACTACCCTACTATCGTGTGTAGAACGAGAGCACTGCGACCAGATCGCCAGCGACGTCGGAGGACGATGTGGTTGGGCGCTCCAAAACGGAGCCCTCCATCTTCGATAAATTCCACGAAAGCCAAGACGGAAGCGAGCGTTCCGCAAATTTTTCAGCGAATCCAACGAGCACACCGTGTTCCTTCGAACCTTCGCGAACTGCAATCGTATCACCGACAGAAAGTGCCTGCGACGGTACGCGACTTTTCTTTCCGCCCACCATGACGTGGCCGTGTGCAACCATCTGGCGTGCACCGCGACGACTCGGTGCGAGACCGAGTCGCCATACAACATTGTCGAGACGGAGTTCAAGGAACTCGTGAAGTCGGTCGGTTGGCTTCGCACTGTGTGCGGCAAGTGCCTTTCTCACATAATTTCGGAACTGACGTTCCGAAAGGCCGTAGGTAACACGCACTTTCTGTTTTTCGAGCATCTGCTTGCCATATTCGCTCTGTCGGCCGCGCGCACGGCGTTTGTTCTTGGCCGAGCGGTCTGCAGACAGTGCAAACTTTTGCGTTTGTGCTTTCTCAAAGACAGTCGCACCGAGGCGTTTCGCTATTTTATATCGCGGTCCGGTTTTCATATGAAATGAAAATTACACGCGCCGCGGTTTTGGCGGACGTGGGCCATTGTGCGGCACTGGCGTCACATCTCTGATTGAACGAATCTGGACGCCTTTTCCTGAAAACGCGCGGAGAACTGATTCGCGACCAGCGCCAACGCCGCGAATGATGACGGACGCCTCTTTTAATCCGATCATCATCCCTTTCTCGCCAAGGAATTCTCCAACCTTTGCCGCAGCATACGGTGTCGACTTACGAGCACCGGAGAAGCCAAGTGCCCCCGCGCTCGAAGAAACGACCGCATTTCCTTTATCGTCCGTGAGAACAGCCTTGGTATTGTTGAACGTCGCCTCAATGTGCAGGACGCCCTTTTCGAGGTGACGTTTGGTAACCTTCGATAGTGCACGTTCCTTTCTTCCGGCATCAAGGCCTTTCCCGCTCTTCTTGATGATGCGTTTTTTTCCCATACTAGGTCTTTTCTAGCGTGCGGCGACCGGAAGTCATCGTCTTCCTCACGTTGCCGCGACGTGTGCGTGAATTGGTCTTCGTGCGCTGTCCACGCACCGGCAAACCGCGCACGTGACGTTCGCCGCGCGCCGAACGAATATCCTTCAAACGCTTGATGTTCTGCCCTATCTCGCGGCGCAACTCGCCCTCAATTGTGTATCCTTCGGCGAGTGCACGGATCTTTTGCTCTTCATCTACAGTAAGCTCGCTACCTTTCTTCGCGGGCGCGATGCCAGTCTGCTTCAAGATCTCGCGAGCGCGCGCTGGCCCAATACCAAAAATGAGCGGCAATGAATACGCGAGCTGTTTATTATCGGGAATGGTAACGCCTGAAATACGCATACGAAAATATACCGCGATTAGCCCTGTCTTGCTTTACGGCGCGGATTTTTTTTATTGATACGATACAGGCGGCCGCCGCGGCGGACGAGCTGATCGGCTGGCTGTTGTACTTTTATCGACGCACGTACTTTCATTGTAGAAGTCTGAATTATTTTATGTTAAACGGCGGACAATTCGGGCGCGACCTCCGTAGGGATCGAGCACCATATCCACCTGATCGCCCATGAGGACGCGAATACGATGTAAACGCATCTTTCCTGCAAGGTACGCAAGCACTAGCTCTCCCTCTTCCCCTTCCTGGGTGGCCGATAGGCGAACACGAAAAAGCGAGTTTGGCAACACCTCCTCAACGGTTCCTGTCACCGTCAATTTTGTCTCTTCACCGTCACTCATTTATGCATCGGCTGGAATTCCCATACAGGTACCATGTCAATCTAGCAGGTGCCCCCAAAATCGTCAAATGGCAGCTAGGGATTGTTAATAACGATAGAGATAGAGGCTGGATCTTGTGGGAATGTCTGCCGCCAGAACGGTCGTAGAACGATAATTGCCCGCTTAACCTCTGGATAGTTTGTAAGCGCAACCTCGGCCTCAGAACGTGTTTTACCCGCGACTGCTGCGGCGATACGGGTTGGATCAACAGTATAAACAAGCGATGCCGTGCCGGTCAGGACGAACGAGAATGATGTAGCGCTCGGATCCGGCAGGGAGAAGTCTGAAAGCAGAAGGGTGCTGGAAGACGCGAGTGTGAAAGGTTCGTTCTGAGATCCGATACCATTGATTGACGCAGCAATTGCCCCGGCAAGCGCTGAATTCGGAAAAACAACTGCGGTGATTGTACCCTGTTCCTTTATGTCGACTTGACCTGTCGTCTCCGAAGGTGTCGGCGCAAGCTCCTGGAATGTCGTCGTCGCAGCGCCGTCTAGAAGAATGTATCCGGAAGGGACTTGAGCACGTATGCTCGTGAGAAGATCCGGCGCAAGCGCCGAAATGAGCGCATTCTGCGTCTGCGACTCGACAGCTGGATCAACAACGGGAACGTTTCCTGAGGAACCACCTATCATCGATACCGACGAACGCGCATACACTTCGCTCGCGAGCGGTGTTCCGGCAAATCCAGGGATAGTGAACGAGGTCGGACCAATATTGTAGGAGTTACCGATTTGGTCGGCATACACTGTGGCTGTTATATTTCCAGGCTTCGCGACACTGCCGCCTGGTATCGTGATACCCGAATGGATGCGGAAAACGAGACCAGAGGCGGTTGCGAAGCGAGTGTTCGTGATAAGCCTCTGCGACTTTGCCTGGGTATTATAAATCGTGATGGTCCCAGACGCCGAAGAATTGACAGTTTTCGTGCCGCTACTATTGACGCTCTGGGTCGCTATCTTCTGTGCCGTGATTATTTCATAAGGCAATGAACCACTGTTCTGATTCGCCGTGAAGGAGCCCTGAACAGCCGCAGAAACGGTGTTTGGCGTTATATCTACACTGACGCTAGAAAAGTAAAAAAGGGCTCCAATAGATCCGCCGATAATCAAAACGATGGCGGCAAACATTGCGTATGGGAATCGAGACCGCTCGGAAGCGCCTCCGTTCGGGCGCACGGGCGGCTCCGTTTCGCGGCGGCGAGACGGCGGAGTAATGTCGGTAAAGGTACGCATAGAAGCGAGTATACCACCTCGTGCGACGCGCATGTCCGGTCCAGTGTGTATTACCCTGATTCTAATTGAACGTATGGCGCGGCCAAAAAAGTGCCATAAGAAGGAGCAGAGGGTCGTGAGATGTTTCGCTTGCTTGGCGTACCAGTCCGTTCAAATGACTCGGGAGAACGAATACTATCTTTGGCGGATTGTCCGATAGCCAGAGCTCACTAAGCTTTACCGCATCAAGACTTTTCTTAAGAAAGACAATCTCCGGTTCGCGTGCAAGCACAAATATCGTGCGCGGCAAAGGATAGTGCTTTGCAAGATCGGCAAGCTCTCGCATAACGTCATGCATCCAGGAACCAGCACTCCCCGCCACATTGGCTGCGGCAACAAAGATGTCTTTGCGCAGAAGTGCGATAGAAGTCAGCGGCCCGACCACATCAAAGATGAGTGCGGTGCGCTCGTGCGGAAAGATTTGACGCATTGCTTGAAATCGAAGCGAAGAACCGGCGATGGTGAAAATGCGATTGGTGTGATAGATGCTTCGCAAGACCGACAAAATATGACCGGTGACTTTCTCATCGACGAACGATGACAAGATAACAACCGACGCGCGATGCACTCTTCTTCCATACGGATCATTGGTTTCATATCCGTTTAGAATGCTACCGATGATACTCTCGTCAACGAGAAGCTTTCCATGGATCGCAGCGCCAATCCGCCCGAGCTTCTCGGCAACCAGATCCTTCGTGAACACGAAGGATCTTCCCTGTTCGAAATGTTCGGTACGCACTGACGTATTCTGCCAAGGAGCATCAATTGAGACGAGGACGCCACTCACTTTCCCACTACCGGTAGCACGCGCAAGTGCGGGAATACCTTCGCGGATGAGCGCTTCTCCGAGTATCTGAAGCGCGCGCAGCATCGCCGCTTCCGGTTGTTCGTTTTTTCGCGCTTCGACAGGAACATGTCGACTGTAGATCAAAATTGGCGACGCTCCCTCCGTATAGTGTGCGTATGCACCAGCGACCGAAGTCAAGCCGATATCGACAAGCGCGACAGATTCTTCTTTTTTCTCGTCGTGAAAAATATTTAAGAGAAAACTCATTCATTTATTCTAGCACCGCTTTAATGCGACGGATGCCAGCAGATGACGCTTCTTCTTTCAAAATTTTAAATGTTCCTTTGAGTTCTCTTGTATTGGATACGTGTGGACCGCCGCAGAACTCAATGGAAAACGCTCCGTCCAGCGGACCAACGGAATATACAGAAACAGTGTCAGGATAGGTTGCACCGAACTCATGCTCGGCTCCAAGTTTCTCCGCCTCTTCTTTCTTCATATCAGTCCGGATGATTGAGAGGCCTTCGGCAATTTTTTCATTCACGATTTTTTCCACCTCTTCCTTCTGTTCCGGTGTCATCTTTTCCCCGTATGAAAAGTCAATGCGCAGGCGTTCACTCGTGATGTTGCTACCACGTTGGTGCACCTCTGGTCCAAGCACCATCTGGAGCGCCTTCAGAAGGAGATGGTGTACGGTATGGTACCGAACGGTCTGTTCGGCATGGTCAGCAAGTCCACCGGTGAACTTTTGTGCGGCACCCTCGCGCGAGAGTGCTTGATGTTCCTCCATCTTCACCTTCACCGCATCCATATCGAGCGCAATACCACGTTCTTTCGCTATCTCTTGAGTCAGTTCTATCGGAAAACCATATGTCGTGAAGAGTCGGAACGCATCGATATCGCCCTTCATTTTCTCTAACTCGCGCATGCCGTGCGTGAGCGTTTTTCGAAACTGAATCTCTTCCTTCTCGAGCTCATAGCAAATCTCCGTAGTCGCACCATTCACAAACGGATACTGATCGGAATATGCTGCACCGAATCCCTTGGCAACTTCGGCAAGTATCGCATCCTTAATACCGAGCTTATCCGCTTCCATAATGGAACGACGAATAAGGCGCCGCAGGACATAGCCTTGTTCGGTATTAGAAGGACGAATACCGGACGCTATAAAAAACGACGCCGCACGCATATGGTCGAGGATGATGCGGAACGAGCGGGTTGCAGAAGTATCACTGTAGAGCTTATCGGAACGTTTCGCAATCACCGCACGAGCGGCATCAAAACTATCAATCAGAAAAATATCGGGGTTGCCGAGTGTCGCTGCTGTGAGACGCTCCAGTCCACCTCCGAAGTCTACATTGCGTTTCGGCAATTCTTTGAATGTGCCGTCTTCCTGCTTCACGTACTGCATGAAAACAGAATTGCCAATCTCGACGAAACGACCACAGTCGCAATTTGGATGACAGTACTTGCCAAATTTCACATCGTGTGGTGTACCGAAGTCGTAAAACACTTCCGAGTCCGGCCCGCCGATTTCTCCAGGCGGCATTTTGCTCGGCACGCCGGCGCGACTCCACCAATTTTTTTTAGCGCCATAGGAAAAGATACGCCCGCCCTGCATGCCAAGCTCATTTCCTTGCTCTTCGGTACCGAGCTCGACAAACTTCGTATCAATGCCTTTTTCGCTAAAAAGTTTTTCCCAAATCCCCACGGACTCCTTATCGGAGACCATACCGCTGTCCGCGTCGCCAGCAAAGACGGTTACATAGAGATTCCCCGGGTCCAAGCCGAGCCCTTCTTCCGTACTCGTCATATAGTTAAAGAACCACAAGAGCTGTTCCTGTTTGAAATAATCGCCCAAAGACCAGTTTCCGAGCATTTCAAAGAAGGTCGTGTGACGGTTATCGCCCACTTCCTCGATGTCCTCGGCGCGGAATGACATCTGCGAATCCGCGAGTTTATTGCCCTCTGGATGGGACTGACCAAGAAGATACGGCACGAGCGGCTGCATCCCGCTGCTGGTAAATAGTGTAGTCGAGTCGTTCTCGGGCACTATAGACGCCGATGGGATGATGATGTGCCCTCGTTTGGCGAAAAAATCCAAGTACCGCCTCCGTACATCGCTGACGGTCATATGGGAAAAAGATACCACACCTTACGCGCCAATGGACTTGAGAAATGCTTTGTTACTTGGCTTGCGGCCGAGGAATCGACGCACGAGATCCATCTCCTCCATGCTCGAGCCTTTTTCAAGTATCCAGCGGCGATACTCATGACCAGTCTTCGAATTGAGCACCCCTTCATTTGCGAAACGACTGAACATATCTTCGGCATAGACCCTGGACCAAAGATAGCCATAGTAGCCGGCATCATAACCGTGCGCGATGTGCCCGAAACCCGCGAGCCAAAGCTGACGTTTTGGCGGCATGATACCCATCAGTTTTCTATCGAGCTCTGCGTATAGTTTAACTGGATCCTTTACTTCTTTTGTATGGATGATGAGATCGAGTGACGCGAGAACGAGCTGGCTGCGCACGCTCCATGCCTCGCCAAAAAGACGCGCACCAATAATACGCGCAATAAGATCTCTCGGCATCGGACGGCTGGTCTTGTAGTGTTTAGAAAGGCGGGTGAGCATACCAGCATCCCACACCCAATTCTCGAGCATCTGCGATGGCGCTTCCACAAAATCCATTGCTACATTGAAACCAGACTGTGCACTGTAACGCGCCTTGGTAAGCGTGAAGTGCATCACATGACCGAACTCGTGGAAGAATGTCTCTACCTCACGATGGCTCATAAGCGAAGGGTTCGCGGGGCTCGGTTTCGGAAAATTGGCGAGCATGGCCGCGAGAGGCGCCCGGTACATCTCACCTTCTTGTCGACCGTATGTAAGTTCGGATGCGCATGCGTGACCATACTTCCCTTCGCGTGGATACAGGTCGAGGATGAATGTAGAAAGATAGCCGTCCCGCGTATCATATACATCGTACATTTGCACATCCGAATGCCAGAGCACTACATCTGTCCGACGCTTGAAGGTGACTCCTAGAAGCTTTTGATACGCATCAAGCGTCGCCCGCTTCACGTGCTCGAACGGAAAATACTCCTTAACGACATCAGAATCGATATTGAACTTCTCTTTGCGGATTTGCTTGAAAAGGTAGCTGATATCGTGCGCGCCGAGCAGAGCGCTCGTATCGCCGGTTCGACACTTCTTATCGGTCTTGAGCATCGCCAGATCGTGCGCCGCTTGTTTTTTCGTACGCCGTTCGAGATCTTTGACAAAGCGCCACACATTCACAGCGGACTTTGCCATTCGAAGCTCAGTTTGGAAATCTGCATGGGTTTTATAGCCGAGGAGCTGCGCATTCTCCGCGCGAAGGCGGAACATTTTCTTAAGGATGACTATATTCTGTGGGCCGCCTCTCCGAACAAATTTCTCAAGGAGTTCGCGACGCTTATTTTCGTTATGAGCGCCGGCCATGAATGGATGCACATCTGGATACGACATTGTTATTTTGAATTTGTTCCCAACCTTTTCGAGATTAGCGCGATAACTGTCCGGTAAACCGTCGAGTTCCGCTTCCGTCACTAAGAGGTAATCTTTGTATTCATTCAAATTATGATCGAACGCGAGAGAAAGCTTACCTAGCAACTTGATATTTGCCTTAATCTTTTCCCGCTTAAGCTTCGGGAGATCGAACCCCATGCGCTCGTATCCTTTCTTCAAGTCCCTGAACAAAAGCTTTTCAGAATCGTGGAGTTTTTCGCGCTTCCGAGCGTATTCTTTGATGACCATATACATGCGCGGGTCGAACTCTATCTCAACAAGCTGTTTCTGAATGAACTCGATCGTTTTCGCCGCGGCCGCGCGTATTTCAGGTTTGGTACTGACCTCCTTCAGAAGAGAGATGCGATTCACCTCGTCCCATGCCTGCTCTCCGGCCATCTCAAGTGCATAAATCGTATTCACAAATGTGCGCTCAGCGGCTGGGATAGCCCGTATCTTAGCGTAGGTTTCCTTTTTCCGGCGTATGCCATCGATGGCGATGCGCTTGAAATCGGCCGCTTCCCAATTCACCCATTTAAAATCGGTTTTTTTGTATCGTGTGCGCTTCAGCTTCATAGGTGCGAGCAGAATACCATAATTTGATAATTCTGTAGTATCCTTACACTATGAACCCCTCTCATCCGCGCATCATTGCTTTTGATTTTGACGGGGTACTTGCTTCTTATAATGGATTCATTGCAGAAGATGACGTCCAGGAACCGAATGCAGAAGTAGTCAAAGCGATGCATATGCTCAAAGCAAAGGGCTATGAAATCCTGCTCCACTCCACTCGCGGCGACGTATTTTTAAAGACGTACTGTGAGAAATTCTCTATTCCCGCTGACCACATCAACCGCCAACCACACCGAGAGGGTAAAAATCCCGGGAAACCGATTGCCTTTGTATATGTAGATGACCGCGCTCTTTGCTACAAAGGCGAGGACGCAGAATCTCTCGTTTCCGAGATAGTCAATTTCAAAACATATTGGCAAAAATAATTATAACCAGTCTATCTGGGTCTCATTGTGCGCGATAAGATACTCGTTCACCTTGCTGAAGTGTTTGCAACCGAAAAAGCCGGAAGCGGCGGAGAATGGTGAGGGGTGCGGTGCTTCCAACACTAAATTCTTCGTGCGGTCGATATGCGCGCCTTTCGCTTTTGCGTAATTGCCCCAGAGCATAAAGGCAAGGTTCGTTCGTTCTTCCGAGAGCGCACGGATGACAGCATCGGTAAACTGCTCCCATCCCTTTTCCTGGTGTGAACCAGCGTTGTGCGCGCGGACTGTTAGTGTTGCATTCAGGAGAAAAACACCCTGCTCGGCCCAGCGCGAGAGATCACCATCGATATGTACGAGCGGCTTGCCAAGATCGCTCTCTATCTCTTTGAAAATATTTTGGAGTGACGGTGGAATCCGCGTATCAGTATTCACTGCGAACGCAAGGCCGTTTGCCTGTCTAGGATTATGGTACGGATCCTGTCCGAGAATAACGACTTTCACCTTTTCAAACGGACACAAATCAAATGCGCGGAAAATATTTTTCGCTGGCGGATACACTGTAGCATCCCTGTATTCTTTCTTTACAAACATCGCGAGATCTGCGAAATAGTCCTCCTCAAATTCCCTCGTGAGAGGCTTCGCCCACGATTGATCTATCTTTACTTGCATATCATGCCTTCTTTTTCGAGTAGCCGTTTCTTTTCGCGATGACCTCCGCGATTGTAGTCGCCGAACTTGCCGTCTGCGCGGATGACACGATGACATGGCACTGTCGGATCATAATTATTCTTCATCACCGTGCCGACCACGCGCGCAGCTCTTGTATACCCGATGACTTGTGCAATCTCGCCGTAAGAACGGGTCTCCCCTTTCGGGATTTGTCGCACGGCGTTCCGGACTCGATCGGCGAACGAGTTCTTTTCCATATGTGTATCCTACTCTTTCTTTTTATTTTTGGTATGCAGTTCGCGGAGGATTTTTCCGGCATCCTCCCGATACGTACAGTAATCGCATGGTCCGCCACCAAACGCCTTGCCCATTGCGGGTATCTCGTCACTCATGAGCATTTTTTTTAGGTCATAAATCGCCAGTTCGACCCACACATCGCTCCCGGTATATGGAATAAGCTCTACGTCAAACTCAAGCTTCCCGTCGAATGCTTTCGCATCAGATTTTCCGTTCACGTACACGAAATAGACGGTCGGCGAGACGGTAAAACCGTTCCTACGAAAAAGCCACTGGTAGATTTCCAGCTGCCGCTTATATGAATCATAAAGATCGTCCTCGGTGCTCGGCCCGACCTTCTTACTGGTGGCCTTATAATCGACGATAATTAATTCTCCGGTAGAATTCACCCACACGTCATCGATGCCGCCTCGAATGAGCAGATTCGTCGGCTCATGAAGATACGCGATGCCACGACGAAGGGCGTCCCGCCACTCCTCCATGCGCCCGTCGGCAAGCGGTACGGCATCAAGACCATACCGTTCCGTGAGTGGATGTCTGGTGCCTTTCGCACGGTGAATATCGAATTCGCGCTTCAGCAGCTCGTCAACCGCGTTATTGAGTGTGAACGCGGGCATTGATGGGCGCTTCACGCCGAGCCGCATATCGAGATATGCACAGCGCGGACACTCGGAAAAGAGATCAATCTTCGAACGACTTACCCTGAACGGATCTGGCGATGATGGATCAAATGTCATTCCGCGGCCTCTTATCTTGGGGTCAGTAGCCGCCATATCACTGAGAGGTGGTCGTAAAGTAGACAACGACGCGCGCGCCGGAGTTAAAATCGACGTACACGCTGTTGATTCCGGGGTCGAAGGCACCGCCGTTGTCGTCGCGGTACAGCTCTATTGCGTAGGATCGCCCTGGTTCGGTCGCCCGTAAGAGTGGAACGGAAAAATTACTGCGGGGACCACTCGCGCGCGCCGCACCGAGAACGTTCCCTAACGTGTTTCCCTGCACTTCGCGTACAGCAACCCAAACGCCCGGCGGAGGCACGGTAATCGATTCGACGACGACAGTATTGCCAGCGTTCTGGTTGGTTACCGATACCGCACCACTCTGGGGAAGCGCCGATGCAGTGCTCGTTGCAAGAAGCGGGTATGATGCCACCGGCGCAACAAGTATACTCGCGCCGCCGAAGAACCATGCCCCGACGAGTAAGGCACCGAACATGACACCGGCGACAAACGAGCTCATAGAAAAGCGTTTAGTCATACGGAAACCATATCATGCGGAATAGGAGGGAGCTCGAGTAGGCCGTCTGCTTCCGCAAGGAGCTCGCCAACTCGTTCACTTGAAAGGCGCAGTACATCGAGCAAACGGCGTTCTTTAACAATCTCGTCGACAGCAACGATACCACGCTCGATCATAAGTCGCTTCTCGGCACGAGACAAACCTGTAAGCGCCGTAATCGGATATACTCTCGCACGGCTCATGCGCATATAAAGACTATTATCGACGGGATAACCCCACCCAAGGAGTTCGACGCCGGCGCATTCGGCGTAAGCAATGGCTTCCGTTGTGAACTTGGTATTGGTCACGAGTAGACCGCGGTCAATTGGACAGGCGCGCGTCGTAGCATCACAGGAAAAAATATCATCGAAACGGCTCTTCACATAGAGGGCAACTTTGAGATCAGTCTTGTAACCCGGATCGTTGTGGTATTTGAGTTCGGCGGCAAGAAACGTGTTCTGTTCCTGATGCGATGCGTAGAAGTCGACTTCGTGTGGAACGCACTTTCCTCGAATTATCTTACGCGTCTCGACCTGCCAGCCCTCCTTGCGATACAAATGTGATACAAAATCCTCAAACGGATGACCGGTTGGCCCGAGTTCAAGAAGGGCACGTCGGAGCGCATAGCGGGCCGCAATCGGACGCGCTTCCTTCCGTAGAAGCGCAAATGCGCGTGTGTAGACTTCTTTTGATGACGCGCCGGACGCTACGGTACTTGCAATTACACTCGCGATACGTTCCGCGGTACGCTCACCAGCACCGGAACGTCGAAGTGACAACACGAGGCGCGTCGGGTCAAAGATTTCGCTTGATCCGTCAGCTTTGATAATGACCGAGGACATAGTCATGAAGAAGTTGTAGTCGCCAGCGAGCCATTCACCGTTGCAGAAAGTGACAGATGCGCCGGTGCGACTATCGTCGTCGAAAAACTCATAGGTGTCGGCAACTGCAGGCAGACGTTCGTATCAGTTGAGAGAGAAATCGCCACCTGTATTGTTTCGGTAGTCGACGCATCGCCCTGAAGATTCGCCTCCGCCGTAACAATCGCACACGCATTCGGTGCTTCAATCGAGCCTGTAATGGTATGGATACCCTTTTTAAATACGTCATGCAATGTGACTGGTGGCACAGTCGCTACTGTCGGAGACACCGGTGTTTGGACGGTTTCGCGCGTATGCGGGGCCGAAAGCGCAAACTCGGCAATAATGACAAGCGCGATAATACCCGCGGCAACCTGGAGACGTGTCTGATTCATGCGGTTATAGTACCACCACCAACAAGTGTGGTGTCATTATAGAAAACAATCGACTGACCGGGAGCGGGGATCTCAGAGAATAGCTTTTCTGCAACAAATCGGCCCCCGTCTATATATCCCGGTACGCGCTGCCCACGATAGCGGTACTGCGCTTCCGTCACACTAGCCGGCTCGCCAAACCAATTCGCACCTACAAACGGTATAGCACGACGTACGGATGCACCGACCGGGAACCGCTCCTTCCCTACCGTGAATTCGTTCTTTGCGACATCTTTTGCAAGGACAAACCACGGACCGGTTTTGCGAGTGCCCCGCAGTGCAATGCGCTCGCCAATAGTGTGAAAGAGTACGCCATCATGCGTCCCGACCAGAGTGCCACCTTCATCGACGGCGCGACCCGGCATGCTATCGAATTCGCTGCGCAAGAATTCCTCGATTGAGATATTCCCGAGGAAGCAGACTCCCTGACTGTCTTTCTTCTTTGCAACCGGCAGGTTAAATTTTTTCGCAAGAAACCGAACTTCGTTCTTCTCCAAGTCTCCAACTGGAAATATTGTCGCTTCAAGAACGGCTTTCGGCACAGCCCACAGAAAATAATTTTGATCCTTCTCTCCCGCGCGGTAGTGCCCCATCGCAATGGCATCCGCCCCGTGCGCCTTCGCGAAGCGGTAGAATATGCCGAATTTAACTTCTCGATTGCACATCACGTCGGGGTTCGGTGTTCGCCCCGCACGATATTCGGCGAGCATGTAGTCGATGACGCCCTTCTTGTACTCTGCGCTCGCATCGAGCGTAAGAAACGGGATATGGAGGCGAGCAGCAACGCGCATTGCGTCACGGCGTTCTGTCGCCCAGGTACAGAGTATCCCGGGCGGATACCATCCTTTAATGAACACTCCAGTCACGTGCGCGCCCTTACGCTGAAGCAGTGCGGCGGCTACCGCCGAATCAACCCCGCCGGAGAGACCGACGAATATCCTTTCCCCACGTACGTTCATGTCTGACATTTTAATTCAAATACTTCCGTTTGTTTGCTTGGTGTTGCGCATATGTCGTAGTGTAGTGCATAACGCCGTTTTTGTCGGTGAGATAGTATAGATAATTCGTCTTTGTCGGATTCAAAGCCGCCTCCAGAGAATCTAGCCCAGGATTATCAATCGGTCCGGGCGGAAGTCCGGTATGCAGATAGGTGTTGTACGGCGAATTGACTGCGAGATCCGCGTATGAGGGCGAATATGTACTACGGCCGTAGATGTAGCCGAAGACCGCGTCGACCTGGAGTGGCATGCCGAGCTTAAGACGGTTGTAGAGAATGCCCGCTACGATACGTCGGTTCGCGCTCGTACGCGCCTCCTTTTCGAGCAAGGACGCCATGATAACGATATCGGAAAGCGAATGTTTCGAAGCATTTAATTGGTCGGTCAGCGAAGCGATCTTCGCATTGAAGTTTGAGCGCATTGTTTTTACAATCGACGCGGCATCCGCGGACGGCGAGAAGAAATAGGTATCGGGAAAGAGATATCCTTCGGCCGACTGTCCCGCTGCGAGAAAATCTTCCGGAGATATTTCAGGGAACGCAGCCGCAATCTGAACCGCCATTTCACGCACGGTCGTCCCTTCGACAAAGGTCAGACGTATCGGGGGAAGACCATATGCGCCAGTGACGAGGCGGTACATTACCGTGAACAGATTTTCGGGTCTGTTGAATCGGTAGACACCAGCTTGTATACGGCTATCCGCGCCTATGATACGCACCAGGAGCCGCAGTGCCGATGGATGCGCGATAATGTGCGCCTCGGCAAGTTGTTCCGCGATAAGAGGAACCGAGGCGCCATGCGCGATAACTAGTGTGCTTCCTGAAGAAAAGTCAGCGGGCGGTGCGAGCACAAAGAAATATCCCACGACGCTAAGTACGACGAATGCAAGTACGGCCGCCCATTGCCGAAAATAGCGACGCAGATGGGTAGCGCATACGAAAACAGCAACACGAGCATGTCGTTTAAAGGAATTCATGCGCGTTAAGTCGGCAGATTGATTGGAGCTCCACGCGTCGTCGATTGAACACGTGCCAAGCCCGGAGCTTGAACGGATTGTGAGGGGATATGGAAAACGGTCGCGAGCTCTTCGGTGCTCATTACCATGGTATCGTCCCTTGGCACACCGAAAGAAAACGGCTCATGGAAAAATTGACGGCGGCGATAGGCCTCGACAAGCTTCCGGCGATAGCGATTTTTCAATTTCTCGGCACCGAACTCCCACGGGTAGTCATCAAATCTCTTCAGCCATGCAGTCGAAGTGATACCGTTCCACCCCTCGGTGCTGAAGGGTTTGAAAAGCCCGATCATGTGTGTGATGAGTATCGGTTTGAAGTTTTCTGGCTTCGCCATATAAATGCAGCGCGCACCGACATCGAAAGCGAACTTCGAAACGTTGCGCTCAATGGCTGCCATTTTTTCCGATTGTCCTTTGGTCGGATTAGGAAATCCAGGCCGGACTTCGCCAGTCAGCGAATCGACATAAGAATCGCGCGTCGCCCTACGAATCTCCTCCACCATTTCCTTCGCCTCGTCCTTCCAAGTGTAGGTGTCGTCCTTTTCGGTTTTCTTATGATATTTCTCGCCCTTATGGACACGAATGATGAATTGCAGCCAGAGATACTCACCCTTTCCTGCCGAATTCATAAACTCAATGAGATTTGCAATCGGGTCAACCTGTTCCGGTTCCTTCTGCACCGTATCAAGTCCATATTCCACATATGTCTTGATCGGAAGAGGGTCTTCAGCGGTATGCTTGAAATCACATCCCCATATGCTCCACTCCTCGGGTGTGGCGGTAATGAGCCGCGTGTAATCTAGTGCTTCGACTATCTGCACGCCCGGATACTGGGCATACAGCTGTCCCTCGATAATCCGACGAAAGTTTGCCCACGTCCATATGAAAAAATGAACTCTGCCTTCAAACGAAGCGATTTCGAGCGACCACCACGGTCGCACGCCACCTTTGATCCAACGTACGTACCAATTCGATTCCCCAGGTGAGAGATGGATGCTTGAAAGAAACGCCTCCATTGCAAGCGGCGTTTTTGCCAAAGTAGGT
>DATLTM010000013.1:0-8262 GCA_035533615.1 Minisyncoccota bacterium | reverse complement strand
TCGCGGCGTGGAGCGCCAGTTGCCGCTTCTACTGCCTCGCGCGAAAGCGATTTCCCTTCCGCTCCGGCAAACACTTTTTGCAACACCGAGAGCGCGTCACGATACGAACCCTCGGCGAGCAAAGCGATGAGCTCGGCAGCATCGGGCGCAAGCGCGTATCCTTCTTTCTTCGCGACTACCGCGACCATTTTTGCAAGTGCTGCGCGTGTCGGCTTCTTGAATTCAAACACTTGGCAACGCGACTGTACCGTTTCTGGCACTTTCTCTAGTTCGGTCGTCGCAAGGATAAAGACCGCGTGTGCAGGCGGCTCTTCAAGCGTTTTCAGAAATGCATTCCATGCCGATTTAGAAAGCATATGCACTTCGTCCAGAATGTAGACCTTGTACGGAGAAGCGAACGGGAGCGTGTAGACGCCCTCGGTAAGTGCACGGATGTCTTCTACACTGTTATTGCTCGCGGCATCCACCTCGTAGAGGTCATTCTTGGTACAACCAATGGCGTTCGCGAAGATGCGCGCGACAGAGGTCTTCCCGAGCCCGCGACTGCCGGCAAATAAATATGCATGCCCTATCTTTTTATTCTTCGCCGCATCGGAAAGTGGCTTCGTCACCTGTTCCTGCCCCACCACCTCCGCGAAGGTCGCGGGACGATAGGTACGATAAAGGGACTGGTGCGCCATAGTCTCCCGAGTATATCAAATTGCTTCCAACAAAAACGGCCGACTGGGTTTACCAGTCGACCGGTCCGGTCCACGAAATGATCAAGAGATCGACCTCGGACGGACAGAAGAGTGTCCATCGGCATTGAGCCCGTTGCGGATGTTGTGGATGTGGTAGGTCAGGGTCGCCGCCCAATCCACCGTCGCCGTAGACAGAAGAGACTGCCCGAAACGCTGACTTTCCTTGATTCGATCTGCAAGTTTTTCTAACTCCTTTAAAGAACTAAGAATCCCCTCTGTCATGGTAAGTCCTCCGTCAAGTGAGACAATCCGTAATAAAATTATACCCGCAGTCTGACAGCGTCAAGCGCAATCTTCTCTATCTCGTTTGCGGATTCGGCTTGCATCAGCCTCGCGCGAAGTTCAACGGCTCCGGCGAAGCCGGTGACGAATGCTTTGATGTGCTTTTTCAGTATCGCAAAATTCTTTGGTGGAGAGATCTTTTCGAATCCGTAAGCGAGTTCCGTGAGCGATGCGAGCTTTTCCGCAAGCGATGTATCTCCCGGCTTCTTACCCGCAAAGACCCATGGGTTGCCGAACATCGCACGGCCGAGCATCGCGCCGTCGCACCCAGATTCTGCAATCTTCGCACGTCCGTCCTCCAAATCCTGTACGTCGCCGTTGCCGATGAGAAGCACACTGGGATTCACGCGGTCGCGCAGCACGACCGCCTTCTTCATCAATTCCCAGTCGGCGGGCACAAGCGACATCTCTTTGCGCGTACGCAGATGGAGAGTGATGGCGGTAGGATTAGCTTCTAGAAGTGCAGTTAGCCACTCGTCAAGCGACTCTTTGTTGTACCCGACCCGCGTCTTCACCGAGACCGGCAGACTGCCCGCCCCTTGTGCCGTGCGGATAAGTTCTTGGGCGAGCTTCGGATTCTTGATCATCGCCGCGCCACATCCCTGCCGCTCTATGGCGCGATCCGGACAACCCATGTTGATATCCATGCCGTCAAAACCGAGCTCTGCAACGAGCTTAGCTGCATACACAATCATCTCGGGCCTGCTTGAAAATACCTGTGCGACGATAGGATGCTCGCCTTTACTAAACAAGAGGTCGCGCATCAGCGGATTCTCTGCATCCTTCATCTTCTGTATTTCTCGGGTATGGTACAAACCGTCGGCCGAGACGAACTCTGTCCAGGAGACGTCCGGGGCACCCCTCGCCGCAACGAGCGCGCGGAAGGCAACATCGGTGACATCCGCCATCGGTGCCATCACAAAAAACGGCTTCTTCAGAGTATTCCAAAACGATTGCATTCGGCCACACTACCATCTCTCCGGCTATTTAGACGATTGTGTCTTCTTGAGATATATCTTGCCGTCAAAGCGAAGATCGACATAGTCAACGGAGCCATCCGCGAGGTTGAAGTCGCTTTGCGCGGAGGAAAGAGCTGCAAAAGCGTTCTGTTCATCACCGAGCACGTACATTATACTCGTCCCGCTCGCGAGATAGTCGTCCACTTCGTCGCCATTGAAAACAACCGAGATGGCCGGCGAACCAAAGGTGTCGAGCTTTCGCGCAAAATCAAACGCCGCGGGAAACTCCGATGCGTTTGGAAGCGTCGATCCGATAGGTTCGCCGGCGCTTGCGGGGAGTTCGTACACAACGAAAGAATTTATCGGCTGCGGAGTCTTCGGCGAACTCGTTGCATACACGAATCCGTTTGCATCGAAAAGATAACAGTCGCCGAGTGGAGTGCTCGTGGCGAAACTACCAGGTGAGACGGGCGGCGCACCGCACCACCGCGCGACCGGAATCCGTTCGTCTATCTTGATAGAGAGGCCAGTGAACCCATTCCGAAAGAGTGCCACCGCAGCGATGTCCGGATACGCCTTCATAATATCTGTGCGGATGTCTGAAGCGGAGAAAAAGAACGTCGAGTCACGCGGGATGATACCGAAATAATTTCCTTGCATCGCCTCAAGCGCGATTGCGGCAAATGATTGGTTCGCACCATACACCACGACATGCTGGATGCGCACCGCGCTCTGTCGAAGCTCGATGATGACGCTCACGCAGAGTATGAGAAGGAGGGCACAGAGTGCAATGAGCGTCCGGCGGTGGCTGCGCCGCCGCCGCCGCGCAAGCCGTGCGCTACCTTGCAGCACCGATGACCGACTTTCCGACATACGACACCAAGGCCTCGGGCACTTTAATCGTGCCGTCGGCCTGCTGGTAGTTCTCGACGATGGAGACCAGAATACGCGGCGTCGGTATCGCGGTGGAATTCAGAGAATGCGGAAAACGCATATTCCCTTCGACGTCACGATAACGGATGTTGAGCCGGCGCGTCTGGAAATCATGGAAGTAGGAAGCCGAACTTATCTCGCGGTATTTCTTCTCTCCCGGCACCCAGAGCTCGATGTCGTATTTCTTCACTTGCCCCAATCCCAAATCACCGCCGCAATTTGCGACCGTATGGTATGGAATATTCAAAATCTCTATGAATTCCTCGGTATTGCGGTTGAGCCACTCGTGCATGCGGACGGACTCGCCGTGCTCCGCCTTGCAGAGCACGACCTGCTCCCATTTGAAAAACTCGTGCACGCGGATGAGACCGCGCACATCCTTACCGTGCGCCCCCGCTTCGCGACGAAAACAGGGAGAAAATGCGAGAAACTTCACGGGAAACGCGCTCATATCTAGAGTCTCATCCATGTAGTACCCCATTGTCGCAACCTCACCAGTGCCTGCGAGGTATTCACCGTCTTGTGTCTTGTACAAATCCTCTTCGCCTTGCGGCAAGTACCCAGTGCCCATAAATGGCTCGCGCCGCACGAGGCTCGGCACGCTCATAAGCGTCATTCCTTTCGCACCAAAATGCTTGAGCGCCAATTGCCATACGGCATTCGCGAGTAGAACACCGTCGCCCTTGAGGAAGTACCCGCGAAAGCCGGCGACCTTCACGCCGCGCTCGAAATCGGCCATATCGAGCGCCGTCATAAGTTCAACGTGATCTTTCGGCATGAACGAGAATTCCGTCGGTTTTCCCCATTTTTTTATCTCTAGATTATCGACATCACTTTCTCCATCAGGGACTGACATATCCGGAATGTTCGGAACCGTGAGCATCAGGGTCTGCCATTCGACCATTACTTCTTTCAGCCGCTCCCCTGTCTCGGCCATACCGGCTTTCAGGTGCTGCATCTGTTCGATAATTTTTTCTCTCTCTTTGTCCTTTGCGAGCTGAATTTCATTGCTCCGCCGGTTCTGTTCCGCACGCTTCGTGTCGAGTTCCTGCCGCAAAAGCCTGCGCTCATCGTCCACGGCGATGAGCCGATCGATGTCGACCTCGATATGTTTCTTTGCCGCGCCAGCTTTTATAATATCGATATTCTCCCGGATAAAATGTATGTCAAGCATATCTTCCTAGTATACTGCAGAGATGGAGATACGCGAACTGAAACGCACAGACTGGCCGACGCAACTGTTCAAGATACTGCAGCCGCCGAAACGGATACAGCGTATACGCCGAGCGACCTTGAGGACATCGAGCTTGTTATCTGGAATATGTTTGAGAAACCGAAGATGCGGGATGAGATACTCCGCGACACTAAGGGCGTCGCGGGCGATTTGCTTATCACCCTCATCGCTCTTAAATTGCGCGATCTCGCCAAAGAAGAATCCAGCGCGCAGTACCGCGTATAACACATGAAAATCTATTCCTGGAACATGCTTTACCGCAATCGCGAACAAGATCGCGTATTTAATTTCATTGCGCAGAGCGACTTCGATATTTTTTGCCTCCAAGAAGTTCCCGAGGCATTTCTAAAACGGCTGCAAACACTCCCCTGCCACAGTGCCTTTCGCATGGACGTTGAACGGCTTCTTTCGAAAGATGTCGCGGAGCACAACTATGCCGTCATACTCTCTAGACATCCAATAACTGCGCAAGGAGAAATACCATTCCCCGAGTATTGGGAACTCCTTCCGCTTCGCGCGCGTCTTTTCGTGCGTCTTATGCCGTCTCGATTCTTCAGCAGGACACGCAATCGCGGCGGACTCTATGCCGATATAACCCTAAATGGAACGCCTATACGCGTTTTCAACCTTCATCTCGTGCTCGCACGTCCTGCCTGGCGTCTAAAAGAATTCGAGATTGCGATGGCAGAACGCGATCCCTCACGACCCTCAATCGTCTGCGGTGACTTCAATACGCTCCAGCGGCCACATATCACACCGCTCAATTGGATACTCGGCGGCAACCTGCACGATGTTGTGCTCTATAACCGCGAACGTAAGCATATCGAAGAGCACTTTGTCGAGCACGAATTAATAAATCCTCTTTTAGGGGAGAACACACACCCGCTTTCGCAATCGCAACTCGACCACATACTCGTTTCCCGCTCATTCTCGATCAAAAACGCCGCAGTTCTTCCTGACCGTATCGGTTCCGACCATCATCCGATACGAGTAGAAATCGAATAGCCGGACTTGACCATATAGAGGCAGACGCGCTATGAGTGAACGAATGACCAAGCGATTACTGATCGTCGAATCGCCGACAAAGGCGAGAACGATAGGACACTACCTGGGCAAGGACTATACCGTCCTCGCTTCGGTCGGACATGTCCGCGATCTGCCGAAATCGAACAAAGACGCCGTCGATATCGAGGGCGGCTTTATTCCGCGCTACGTCATTCCTGCTGAGAAGCGCGACGTGATAGAGAAGATAGAGCGCGCCGCAGCAAAAGCCGACGAAATCTATCTTGCGACCGACCCTGATCGCGAAGGTGAAGCAATCGCCTGGCACATCAAAGAAGTTGCCGGCCTTGTAAAACCACAGCGTGTCGTCTTTCACGAGATTACCAAAAAAGCGATTGAAGAGGCCCTCGCTCATCCGCGCGCCATTGATGAACATTTGCGGCAGGCACAAGAAGCCCGTCGGGTTCTCGATCGGATAGTGGGATATGACCTGTCCGGCCTGATTTGGAAAAAGGTGAGGTATGGTCTATCTGCTGGCCGGGTGCAGTCTCCAGCGCTTCGCATTCTTGCCGAGCGTGAACGCGAAATAAAGGCATTCATGCCCGCCACATATTTTGTACTTTCTGCACTTTTTAAGTCAAAGGACGGTACCATCGCAACGATCTGTGTGGAGCAGCCTGGAACGAAAGAAGAGGCAGCACGCATCGTGCGGGACGGCAGGAGCGCGGCATGGTGCGTCGCCGGTGTCACAGAAAAGACCGAGGAACGCAATCCGCGGCCGCCCTTCACCACTTCTACGCTTCAGCAAACCGCGTCAACGCGTCTCGGTTTCGCTCCGTCAAAAACAATGCGCGCGGCGCAGAAACTCTACGAAGCAGGACATATCACCTACATGCGCACCGACTCGGTCAATCTTGGAGCGGAAGCGGTCGCGAAAATGGCGGCCGTCGTCGAGAAAGAATTTGGGAAAGAGTATCTGCGAGTGCGCACGTATAAGACGACGAGCAAAAATGCGCAAGAAGCACACGAAGCCGTACGGCCGACCGACCCTTTTCACAAGCGCGCCGGCGCAACGCCCGACGAGGTAGAACTCTACGATCTCATTCGGACGCGCGCTCTCGCATCGCAGATGTCTGCCGCGCGAATCATGCGCACGAACGTCACGGCGAAGGCAGACGCCGCAATCCCTATTTTCACCGCAAACGGTTCCCGCATGCTCTTCCCGGGCTGGCTCGCGCTTGATACGGCCGCACGGGGTGAAGATGTAGAACTGCCGAGACTCGCGATGGACGAATCGCTTATGCTTCTGTCGCTCTCGTCGGAAGAAAAACAGACCGAGCCGCCGAATCGCTATACCGAGGCTGGCCTCATCAAAGAGCTTGAAAGACGCGGCATCGGCCGACCATCGACGTACGCCTCCATCATGAAGACGATTACCGATCGCGGATATGCCGATAAACTAGGGCGTTCGCTGAAACCGACTGCAACCGGCATGGTCGTCTCGGGCTGGCTTGAAGAGAATTTTCCTAAATACGTGAGCGACACTTTCACCGCCGAGATGGAAGACGAGCTCGACGAGATCGCGCGCGGCGAACGCGGCTACGGCGAAACGCTCTCCTCGTTCTATGGCCCGTTCGAAAAAGCAGTGCGTGCGAAAGACAAGCTCCCGAAGGCGACTTCTCTCGGCGACGCGCCGAAAGAGTTCCCTTGTCCGCTCTGCGGAGGTCCAATGGAATTCAAGCTCAGCCGCGGCGGTGTTTTTATGAGCTGCAAAAAATACCCAGGGTGTCTCGGCGCGCGAACCGAAGAAGGCGCTGAACTTAAGAGCGACGAACCCATTGGCGTCCATCCTGAGACTGGCGCCGCGATTTACATAAAGACTGGACGCTTCGGACCGTATGTAGAAATGGCTCTTCCAGAAATGAAGAGCAAGCATGAACAGGAAGTAGAAAGCACAAAAAACCAGAAGGGGGCCAAGGAAAGGAAACCAGCGAAAAAAGGCCGCGGACGACCGAAAAAAGCAGTAAAACGCGCGAGCATCCCTGCCGGCACTGATCCTACACAGGTGACACTCGCCGACGCGGTCAAGTATCTCTCGCTTCCGCGCGAGCTCGGAAACCATCCTTCCACCGGAAAGTCCGTATTCTCTTCAACCGGCCGCTTCGGACCATACGTCGGCAGCGACGGAGAATTCCGCTCTCTTAAAGCGAAGGTTGGCGATCCCTACACCATAACGCTTGATGAAGCGCTTGTGCTCCTCGCCGAGCCGAAAAAACCGCCGAAGGGCGTCGAAGTTGTAAAAGAAATCGGCAAACATCCGCGCACCGGGAAATTGCTTGTACTCTACAAGTCAAAACAGGGATTCTTTCTGAAAAAAGGCTTACGGCGCATCTATATACCTGAAACAACGAACGCCGATTTGCTCACGCCGGAAAAAGCCGCGGAATACTTGAAATGATATAGTGTGCTCCTATGACAACCGTCAAGGAGATTATCGCCGAGATGGGAGAAGCTTCGCCGGAGAATATCGCCTTCGTGGAGAAAGCATACGAATATTCAAAGAGGGCCCACGAAGGCCAGACCCGCTATTCGGGCGAACCGTATTTCGTCCATGCGGTAGCTACGGCAAAGGTGCTTGCTGAATATGGGATGGATGCGACCACTATCGCCGCGGGTCTTCTCCACGATGCGATCGAAGATGGTCGCGTCCCGCGGGACGAGATGGAGAAAGAATTCGGAAAAGAACTGCTCTTTATCGTCGACGGCGTGACCAAGCTTGGCACGCACAAATATCGCGGTGCAGAACGCCATGCCGAAAGTCTTCGGCGACTCCTTGTCGCAACGGCAAGTGATATTCGCGTTCTTATCGTAAAGCTTGCCGATCGCTACCACAACATGCAGACCCTGAAGCACGTTCCGGAACATAAACGCAGACGTATCGCGCTCGAAACTCTGGAAATCTATGCGCCGATTGCCGACCGACTCGGCATGGGAAAAATGAAGAGCGAGCTCGAAGATCTAGCGTTTCCATACGTCGACCCCGATGCCGCGCGGCATACCGCCGAGGTGCGCAAATTGAAAACGCAAGAGACTGAGGATGGGCTCGCAAAGA
>DATLTM010000012.1:0-38151 GCA_035533615.1 Minisyncoccota bacterium | reverse complement strand
TTGTCTATCACGTCCTCGGAACCCTCGTCCTGCGGCGCAAGCTGAGAACCACAAGGTAAGTCGAATCCTCCGGGATTCGAACTAATACACAAAATCAAAATCCCTATATTTTAAGCCATAGGCGAAGGTACGACCCGAGAGTTTTCGAATCCCTTCGCGGCTCGACCGCGAAGGGATTCGAATTTCTCTGCTTCAACTCTGCCGCGGCGGTATACTTGAAGCATGAGCAGGACCTACACCTATTTCATAGCCCTCGTCGGCGTGGTGTGCGCCTATGTCATCATCCATCTATCCTTCTTTACCGATTTGAGCACGAGAACCGTGCAGAGCGATATACTGCAAGGCTTCCTCATCGGGTTCGGGCTGGCGGTTGTCACGGCTCAAGTTTACGCGAGGATCAAATCCACAAGGATTAACGGCTGGACTTCCGCATTCGGGTTGGGATCTCCCGGCAACGGAGTGCTCCTGCGAGCCGCGCACGCGTTGCTGTTTCCGGGGCCGGTAGTCGTTCAGGAAGAAGCGATGTATTGGCGGACGAACAGTGACGGAGAAGGCCATGCACTTTCCGGAGTGAACAATTATCGCCTGCACTTTCCGGCCGGCGGTCTTCCTCCCAATAACGCATTCTGGTCACTCACGATGGGCGATGCAAAAAATCAATTTGTGTCGAATCCGATCAAACGCTACAGCGTCAGCGATCGTTCAGGTCTTGTGCCAAATCCCGATGGCTCGGTCGATATTTACATACAAAACTCATCACCGGTCGGAAATGAGTCCAACTGGCTACCAGCACCAACAGGCAACTTCATACTCTGGTTGCGTGCATATTTGCCTGGAGCGGCTATCCTCGATCACACCTACGCGGTGCCGCCGGTTGTCAGAGTGCAGTAATAAATTATTTTGCTAGACATATTTCTCATAATTATATGATGCCGACGAACCATAGGACAATCCAGTTATTGACGCTCGGTGCGATTATTGGGCCCGCTCTATTTCTGCTTGCGTGGCTCTTATTGGAAACCATACGCGCAGGTTACTCACCAATCAGTCAACCCATCAGCGCACTCGCGATTGGTCAGAACGGTGTATATATGCGCATTGCCTTTTTGCTCGATGGACTTTTTACAACCATTGGGGTGATTACTGTTTTTCGAGGCTTAAAAAACAAGCTGAGTACCGCGACTCTCTGGATATGTGCACTGTTGATGTCACTCTCACCGCTTGGGCTTCTATGGGCGGGTATCTTTACAATGAACATGCTTGTTCTTCACACCTTGGGTGCAGTGGTCGCTTGCGGTATTCCAATAATTACTTTTCCAATCGTAGGGTTTAAATTAAGACGCGTTTTGGGCTGGAGAAGTTTTGGTACGTGGATGCTTATTGTGGGCTGCCTTTTAACATTGATCCTGCTGGTCGGATTTGACACAAGCGTTCCCGTGTCTGAGATGGCTACGGGGGGAGGTGCTTACGGTTTGTGGCAACGAGTCTTGTTTATCGAGGTGCAAGCTTGGTATGTTGCGTTAGCATGGCTCGGATTCAGACAATCATACTTAATTACTCAACAATAAGCGAAATGATATCATCTACACAACATTTATTTATATTCGGCGTAGTCTGCGTAGCGGCATTTCTCCTCGTCACCTACCTGTTGCCTCGCTTCTTGCTGTTCGTGTATAAGCGAGCGATTCTTGTCACCGGCTTCGGCGAAGGCCCCATCCCGATCAATACGCTCTACACGGAACCCCAAGCGATTTTTGCAGACCCGTTTAACCTGCCTCCCTCGGCCCCCAAGGTGGCTACTTCCGGCGTGAACCGCGATACGCTCCTTATACTCGGCTGGCTAGACCTCGGCAAAGGATCTCAAATATTGCATGTGCCGGATATCTCCCACCGCTACTACAGCGTGCAATTCACTGATCCGTCAAAAAACACAAATTTTGCGTACGTCAGCACTCGCGCCACTGGTACCGAAGCGGGTGACTACCTCATCACGGGGCCTGGATGGAAAGGGACGGCACCGCAAGGAATGAAGCAAATATCTTCGCCCAACAACTCGGTGCTCATCATCGGACGCATACTTGTCTACAGCGACAGCGATCTTCCGACTGCTTATAACCTTGCGAAACAGATACAGTTAAGGCCACTACAATAATATGGAACAAACTCCAACAACTAGAAAATTTGCTTTCCTCTGGAGAAGAACCATTATCTCCGACGTAGTACAAGGCATCATTGTAGGCGGCGTGCTGGCATTCATCACGGTGATGTTGCTTATAAATCATGAGGTTAAGGCCATGCAAACGACGATCAGCGGATGGAGCACAGCGTTCCAATGCAATGAGCCGGGCAATGGCGTTCTGCTCAAAGACGCGTGCGCTAAAATCCTGCCTGCCGCTAACGTGGCACAAGAGGCGGCCTACTGGACGACGACCGTTGACAGTGATGGGCAAACCCTCTCCGGTGAGCATGAGTATCTGTTGCACTTCCCGAAAGGACAGCTTCCGCCGAATCATGCGTTTTGGTCGCTGACCCTGACCGATCTTCAAGGATATATGGTGGCTAATCCTGCCAACCGCTACGACGTGAGCGACAAATCGAATCTCGTGCCGAACGCCGATGGTTCGATCGATATTTACATACAAAGTACGACCCCTACTAGCCATGAGTCGAATTGGCTTCCTGCGCCATCCGGCGACTTTAAACTATGGCTACGCTCATACTTGCCCGATCCGACTATTTTGAACGGCGAGTACGAGGTACCGCCAGTCGTCAAAACAAAATGATATGAAGCACAAACATCTTATTATCTTCGGTTCGGTCATGATTGTAGCGTGGGCTATCGGCACATTTGCGTATCTCAATTATTATCCGCACAGCATCTACAACATGCTTGAGAAATCGATCACCCAAAAGGGCGTGGACGCGGACACTTCGACGGGAATTCCAGTCAATACGCTCCACGCGGTATCCGAACTCGCTTCGCCATCATCTTCACTTTCGCGATTGCTCACGACAGGCAACCACGACACACTCTACGTTGTTGGCTGGCTCGATCTTTCCAAAGGAGCACTCGTACTGCATGTGCCGGATTTCTCCGGACGTTACTATGCCGTACAATTTACCGATCCGTCCGACGGCACCGACTTCGCCTATGTTGGAACGCGTACGACTGGCACGGACGCTGGCGACTACCTCGTCACGGGGCCGGATTGGAAAGGACAGGTACCGCAAGGCATGAAGCAGATCTCCTCACCAAACAATTCAGTACTCATTCTTGGCCGAGCGCTCGTGTACAGCGATAGCGATCTCCCGATAGCCTACGGTCTCACAAAACAGATACAGCTCGCGCCGTTAAGCCAATAGTTTGAGGGAGCAATCCCCGCCGTTTTATAATATCTCCTAAAAACGGCGGGGATTTGTGCGCGCACAGGGCGGGTGGGGCAAGCACAATAAGATTTGTTTGTGCCTAGCACAATCCTCTTTATGAGTTACCACTGAACTCGGTCGGAGGCACAAAGTTTAGAGCTACCACTAAACGTCGAGAGGAAGCGCCTCGGTCGCCGTGAGGGTGGAGAAAAGAGCAAACAAAAATGTTATAATATGATTGCTCTTTTTGGAGACTGAAACGGCGAAGCAAAACCAAAAATTTCCTTTCCATTCCTTTTTCCGCTTCGCGGCGGAGGGGTGGGGGGAGGAGGCGCGAGGAAAATGCAAGGAAATTTTTTGGTTTTTGCACACGCGAGTCCGCGAGCGTGTCCGAGGCGCATTGGTTCGCATCACCACGCAATCGGAGCGTACGATTCGGGTTCAAGCCACCACGCGCTCCGCGCGTGCGAAGTGGGTTCGCGCAAAGGTTAATACATCACCGCAAAATGAGCTCCGCGAATTTTGCGGAGAGGAATCCTGCCGGGGGCAGGACGTGAGGGATTCGAAGACCTTGCGAGCATAATTTGCGAATACTTGAAGCAAATTATCCGCAAGGTGTACTGACCCTGTAATGGTCGAAAAGCGTAATCGCGGTCTCTCCCAGAGGGATTCGAAAGCCGCAGCGCGACGGCGCGAGGCGGGGTCGCGCAAAAATCCAGCAGGATTTTATGCGTGACCGAATCCCTCCCTGCACGAGCGACGGCGAGAAAAATATTCCTGACCGAATCCCTCCGCTGCATAAGCTTCGAATCCTCCCTCCACCGAGAACCGCGTGGTGTACTATTGCACCATGCTCTACAAGGAATTTCTGAACACTCTGGACGGATGCCCGTTTTGCCCCGGAAAGGATAGAACGATCATTGATGGCGCTTATGCCTATCTCACCTACGCCCTTGCTCCCTACCACAAACACCATTTGCTCGTACTGCCGAAGCGACATGTGGAAAGCATCGAAGACCTAACCGAGACCGAACTCGAGGATATCGACCGATTGCAGGAAGAGGGGCTCCGCATCCTGCGTAATTTGAATTACAAGAGCATTTCGCTCCTCGTACGCGAAGGACCGTTGAACGTGAACAAATCGATACGGCACACGCATTATCACGTCATTCCGGAGATACAGATCGGCGACATGGACCACTACGGACAGGAACGCCGCGTCCTCGAAGAGAATGAGATCGCCGGCGTCGTTGCCGAAATCAGAGCGGCGCTGGAAAAAGAATGATTTCAGGACGTCAAAGAGAACCGCCGGCGCTTGGCCGGCGGTTCCGTTGCACCGCACCGATGGAATTTACATCCCCGACGGATTGCACGTGCGGCAATCCTTCTTGTGCGAGAAGGCGAGGGCGAGCGCCGAGAGGCCGACGAGTAGGTAGACGAGATTCTCAAGCGTCGGCCACGAGCCGAGGAGGAGATTCACAACGTTCCAGTTGCTGCCCATCCAGTTGCCGATCGCCATGAGACCCCAGTTGAGGCCGCCGATGATAACGAGGACGAACTCTGTAGCGTGTAGTCCTTTCATGTGGGTTATGAGAGTGGTTAAAGCGGGGGTGGTGGTCCGCTCCCTACAGTATGACTCTTTCCGGGCGGTTTGGAGGGGCCCCTGTGCAAAACGCCGGGAGAACAGAGCGGGCGGCGGCGCTATACTGAACGGGTCACTATTATTCATTATATCTGTCCTCTATGCCTCTTACGTATTTCTATGCGGAAATCTTCGGCCTCGTCATCCTTATCGCCGCGCTCGCTATGGCCGTGAATCGGCGCGCCACCATCGCGATGGTGCATGAGCTTATGGAAAACCGAGCCCTGCTCTACCTCGCGGGGCTTATGAGCCTGTTTCTCGGCGTCATCATCGTCCTCACCCACAATGTTTGGACTGGAGGCGCACTCGCCGTACTCGTGACGCTTATCGGCTGGGCGCTTATCCTGCGCGCCGCCCTCGTCCTTTTCCTGCCGCACGGTGCGCTGCGGAATCTCTTCAATTCATTCAAATTTGAGCAGCTGTACTACCTCTTCACGCTGGTCGCGCTTCTCCTCGGCATCTTCCTCACCTACTACGGCTTCACTGGATACTAGGGCGCGCCGGTGGCCTTGGCGAGTTTGAAGCCGGCCCAGATGCCAAGCAAGCCGCCGATGGCGCCCCAGACGGAGTATGAAATGAATCCGCCGTTCCAGAGATACGGCACGAGACTCCCGACGCCCGAACCGACGAACATCCCGCCCCAGATAAGGGTTTTGCCGCTCATATTATTCGTAGCGGAGCGCGTCAATCGGGTTCTTCTTCCCCGCCTGGCGCGCGGGATAGATGCCGAACGCGATGCCGGCGACGCCCGACACGATGAGTCCGAGGACGACCGAGGACAGCGGGAACGCGAAGGTCCACCCGAGCGCGGGATTGAACGCATTGATACCGAAGTAGACCGCGCCGACGACGACCGCGCCGAATGCGATACCAATGACGCCGCCCGCAAAGGTCAGCATAACGGATTCAATCAAGAACTGCTGCAAAATGTCGCCGTTCGTGGCACCGACCGCTTTGCGCAGGCCGATTTCGCGCGTCCGCTCGGTCACCGAAACCAGCATGATGTTCATAATGCCGATGCCGCCGACAATGAGCGAGATGGACGCGATAGCCGCGAGGAAGAGGGTCAGCACCGAGGTGATGCTGCCGAGGATGGAGAGGATATCGGCTTGCGTCTGTATCGTGAAATCAACTTTGGCTGAGTCAGTGATGCCGTGATTCTGCTGCAGGATGAAGGAGATGCGCGATTTAACGAAATTGACGTCATAACTGGCGTTCGCCTGCACGACAATGACGTTGAAATACGTAATGCCGAGGAGCTGTTTCTGCGCCACGGTTATCGGCATCACGATGATATTCCCGATGTCCACGCCGAACGCGCCCGTGCCGCTTTTTGCCAGAACGCCAACGATGCGGAATGAGACATCTTTTACCCGGATGATTTTATTTATCGGGTCCACGTTCGGGCCGAACAATGTTTGTGCGAGGTCGGGACCGATAACCACCACGTGATTCCCTGAATCAACGTCGCCTTTTGAAAACGTCTGCCCTTCCGATACTTTTGCCAGATTGCTGACGGTGAAAAAATCCGCGGTGCTTCCGGTATAACTCTCCGTTTTGTTCGTGTTCCCGTACACGACTTCCGCTTGCCCGCGGACCTCGGGTACGGCCAGATCAATCGCCGGCTCGCGCGCAAGCGCATCGATATCCTTCTGCTGTAAACTCGTGATGACGATACCCTGCGCGGACGCGGGCGCCGAGAACCCGCTGCCGCTCGGCGCGCCCGGCACGACAATGATGAGATTAGAACCGATGCTTTGCACCTGTCCTATGATTAAGTCCTGGGCCGACTGTCCGATAGACATCAGGATAATCACCGAGGCGATGCCGATGACGATGCCGAGCATCGTGAGGATAGAGCGCATCTTGCCGTGGGTGAGGCTGCGCGTCGCGGTTTTAAAGGCGTCTCGTACCAGCATATTATTTGAGCGGGCCGCGCGACACCCGTTCGGTAATCATTGTGTCGCTTTCCACTCTGCCGTCTTTCATCCTGATAACGCGGTCGGCAAATTCGGCGGTCTGCGTCTCGTGCGTCACGAGGAGTACCGTGCGGCCTTTCGCGTGGAGCGAGGCCAGAATTTCCATAATCTGCAGGCCGGACTCCGAGTCCAGATTCCCGGTCGGCTCGTCGGCGAATATGACATTCGGGTCGGTCACGAGCGCGCGCGCGATAGCGACGCGCTGCTTCTGTCCACCCGAGAGCTTCCCGGCCTCGGTATGCAATTTTTCCTCCAGCCCGACTGAGCGGACGGCCTCTTCAATGAGCGTCCGGCGTTTCGCGGGCAAGATGTCGGAATACAGGAGCGGTATCTCCACATTGTCATAGACCGTCAGCCGGGAGAGCAGGTTGAATGACTGGAACACGAAACCCATATCCTTATTGCGGGTGTGAGCGAGCTCCTGGTCGGTCATTTCCTCAATGCCTTTGTTCTGGAACGTGTAGGAGCCGCCCGTCGGCCGGTCAAGGAAGCTCAATATCTGCAGGAGCGTGGACTTGCCGGAACCGGAGGGACCCATGATAGAAACGAACTCTCCTTTGTTTATCGTGAAAGTCACTCCACGCAGTGCGCGGGTCGGCGTTTCTTCATCCGTATATTCTTTCTTGAGGTCGCGTACGTCTATCATTGCGCCTTGAGTCCGATATTGATGACCTGTTCGCCGAGCGTGACGCCGGACAGTATCTCCACATTGCCGCTCTGGTCCTGAATGCCGAGCGTGACCGGGCTCGTTGTCGCTGTCTTCCCGAGAAGCGTCTTGACGAAGGTGCCGCTGTCATTCTGCAGGATGGCGTACTGGGGGAGAATGAGCACATTATCGTCCTTCTTCGTTTGTATCGTGATGTTCGCCGTGAGGCCGCTCTTGAGCCGCGGGTCGCTCTTGCCGAACGATATCTTGACCAGATAGCTAATGACGCCCTGCGTGTTCGTCTCCGCCGGCGCGATATAGAATACCGAGCCGGTAAACGTCTCGTTGGGGAACGCGTCAATCGTCATCGTGACCGGGTTGCCGACGGCCAGTTTCCCGACATCCGTGTCGGATACGCCCGTGTCCACTTCAAATCCGCCATTGCCGATGATGGAGACGAGCGAGACGCCGGGCGTCGCCTGCTGTCCGACCTTCGCATCAAGCTGCGTGAGCGTGCCGCTTATCGGAGCGATAATCTCCGCGTTCCCCAGATTCGCCTCGGCGCTTGCGACACCCGCCTGTGCTTGCTGTACCTGCGCCTGTTGCGCGGCGATAGCTTGGGGAGTTGAACCGGCCTGCGCGAGCGCGAGCGTGCCCTCCGCGCTCGCGAGCGCCGCCTGCGCACCCGCGAGCGCCGTGAGCGCGCTTGCGATGCTTGTGCGCGAAGTAGAAATCCCTGAAGCATATCCGCTTAAGGTTGCGCTTGTGATGCTCCCCGACGGCTGAGCCTTGGTAAGCGCTTCCGCCGCGTCGTTGAGGAACGCGTTGACCTGGGCGAGGTTCTGGGTGGCTTGCGTTGCCGCCGCCGCGGGGTCGCTTGAAGAAAAAGAGGGTGCCGTAATCTGCGCATTCCATGCAATGAACACCGGTTCAAGCGCGACGCGCTCCTGGACGACGGTGTTCGTGAGCGTCGCATCGGGCAGGGAGAACGTGAGCGCCGCGCCCGCCGTGCGCGGATTGGTGAAGAACTGGTCGGCGACTGCGTGCACCGCGCTGTCGGAGGCGGAGTATGCGCTCGTTATCGCGTTGGCGAGGGCGATGTGGTCCTGGGTAACGGCGCTCTGGTCTATCGCAAGCTGCTCCGGGCGCGTGCCGGCGGTGAGTGCGGCGAGATTCGCCTGCGCAACCGCGAGATTCGCCTGCGCCTGCTGCAAAGCGGCGGAGAGACTCGCCGTAGAGAGACTCGCGATAACCTCTCCCGCCGCTACTTGGTCGCCGAGATTATAATAGACGCGCGCAACCGTGCCCGCGTTCTGAAACCCGAGTGAGACGCTCTTCATGGGCGTCGTATTGCCGGTCGCAGACACGGTCTCGGTAATGGAACCGCGCGTCACGGTTATGAATTGATACACGGGAGCGCTGCCGCGCATGAAAAACCAATACCCGCCACCCAGAACGAGCAGGATGACAATCGTAATCGTCCACTTAGATTTCAGAAATCTCGACCACATACGCGGAGAGGCGGGCATACAAGATTATTTAGATTTCTTAATAAGAGATTGTAATGCATTAAAACGATTTGCCATATGCTCGAGAGCGGCGGGACGCATGAGAAAGATGCCTTTGTCATGCGCGATGACCATGAGCTTCGCTCCTTTCCCGAGTTGGAACGTTGCACGTATGTCGGCCGGAATAACAATCTGCCCCTTCTCGCCAACGGTGGTGACGCCGACGAGTGATTCCTCTTTTTTATGTGATGGTGCCATGTAGGAAATATCCTACTCTTTGCGGTGCGCCGTGTCAACACAAAAGCCCCGCTTCCGCGGGACTTTTGTTTCTGTGAAGGTCAGACCTTCACAACTCCTACCGCAGTCAGACTGCGTTAATTATTTTAATAGCCCATCCCGCCCATGTCGCCGCCGCCCATTGGAGGAGCTTTCGGTTCGGGGATGTCGGCGATGGCCGCTTCGGTGGTGAGGAGCATTGCCGCCGCCGAGACCGCGTTCTCAAGCGCCATGCGCGGCATCTTCACCGGGTCCACGATGCCCGCGGCGAGCATATCCTCCACGATTTCGTCCGTGAGCGCGTTGTAGCCGGCATTGCTCTTCCCCGACTGCACCTTGGAGACGATGACGGCCGCGTCGTCCTTGCCGGCGTTGAGTGCGATTTGCGCAAGCGGCGTCTCCAGCGCCTGGACGACGATGTCGTACCCGGCTTTCTCATCCGCGTTCATCTTGTGCTCCTGCGCCATGAGCTTCTTCGCGACCTTCGCGAGCGCGGTGCCGCCGCCCGCCACGATGCCCTCTTCAATGGAGGCCTTCGTCGCCTTCACTGCATCGTCTATCTTATCTTTCAAGTACTTCATCTCCGTTTCGGTCGCCGCGCCCACCGAAATGACCGCCACGCCGCCCGAGAGCTTCGCAATGCGCTCTTCAAATTTCTCCTTATCAAACTTGGAATCGGAACCGTCCATCTGCGCTTTGAGCTGATTGATGCGCGCCGCGATATCCGCTTTCTTCCCTTTACCGCCGACAATCGTCGTCGCATCCTTGGTCGCAACGACGCGATTCGCCTTGCCGAGCATGCCGAGTGTCGCGTTCTCAAACGTCATCCCGACTTCGTTAGAGATGACTTGTCCGCCGACTACCGTCGCGATGTCCGCGAGCATATCCTTCTTTCGGTCGCCGTAGCCCGGCGCCTTCACCGCGAGCACCGAGAACGTGCCGCGCAGTTTGTTCACGATGAACGTGGAGAGCGCGTCGCCTTCCACGTCGTCCGCGATGATGACGAGTTCCTTCTTGCCCGACTGCACGACTTTCTCCAGAAGCGGGAGGATTTCCTGCACGTTCCCGATTTTCTTATCGGTGAGGAGGACGAGCGCGTCCTTCATTTCGGCCTCCATGCGCTCCGGATTCGTGACCATATAGGCGGAGACGTAGCCCTTGTCTATCTGGAGTCCCTCCACGATGTCGTAGGACAGCTCCATGCCCTGGCTCTCTTCCACCGTCACCACCCCGCTACTACCCACCTTCTCCACCGCTTCGGCGATAATGTTTCCCAGCACTTCGGATTCCGCCGAAATGCTTGCGACCTGCTTCACTTCTGCCTTGCCGGAGACCGGCTTCGCCATTTTCTTCAGCTCCGCGAGCGCGGCATTCTTCGCTTTCTCCATGCCGCTCCGGATGCTCATGGCATTCGCTCCCTTCATCACGTGCGAGAGCCCTTCCGCGACAAGCGCTTCAAAGAGCACGACCGAGGTCGTGGTGCCGTCGCCGGCCGTGTCATTTGTCTTGCTCGCGACTTCCTTCACGATTTCCGCGCCCATATTCTCAAACCGGTCTTTGAATGAAATTTCCTTCGCGATGGAAACGCCGTCGTTCGTGATCCTTGGAGCGCCGTACGACTTCTCAATGACCACGTTGCGCCCTTTGGGACCGAGCGTCACCTTCACCGCGTGCGCGGCCTGCGCGATACCCTTCGCAATCGCCTTGCGCGCGTCTTCGGAAAAAAGAATTTGTTTTGCCATGTTAATTAGGTTAAAGGGGTAAGGTTCAAGGTGTAAGGAGGAAAGGAATTCACTTGCACCTTATTCCTTACCACTTATGACTCCTAAGATGCTGGACTCCGAGAGGATGTAGTACTCCTGCCCGCCTACCTTCACCTCGTCGTAGCCGTACTTACTGAACAGCACCGTATCGCCGACCTTAACCTGCATCGGCACGCGCTTGCCGTCTTCGTATTTGCCGGGGCCGACCGCGACGACCGTACCCTGCGCCGGCTTCTCTTTGTCTACCGTCTCGGGAATGATGATGCCGGACGCGAGCTTCTTCTCCCCCTCCTTCAGGGCGGGCTGTACGACCACGCGGTCTCCAAGCGGCGAAAGCGAAAGCTTCTTTGCCATAGCGTTCTATATAAATGAATAATCGCCCTGTGTGATGAGAGTATAGGTAAACTGCAGTTCACACGCAAGTTGCGCCGATACGCCTGCCCGTGATATACTTCCCGGCAAGATGGAGGCACTCGTATCGGCACTGCCGTACGCGGAAATTATCCTCTCAATACTCCTCATCGTCGGCATCGTGCTCCAGCAGCGCGGAGCGACCCTCGGCGGAGCCTTTGGAGGCGACAACTTCGCGTCGACGTTCTATAAGCGCAGAGGCGCCGAGAAATTCCTATTTGATGCGACAATTGTCATTGCGATCTTGCTCGTGCTCGCAGCAGTGATGAACTTCCTCTTCGTTGGATAATGAACGATGCAAACGGCTCCTTCTGGAAAGAGCGATTGACGCGTTTGCGGAGTATCTCGCCGCTCGATCGTTTGAGTAAGCGCGTAGAAACATTCTCGCCCGGCGACCGTGTCCTATTTTACGCGCTTGCCGCTCTTTTCGGCGTCGCTTCCCTCGCAAGCCTCTACGCGCTTGAACAGGCACTCCTCGTCCAAGTCCCGACCTATGGCGGGAACCTGACCGAAGGTGAGGTCGGGAGCCCGCAATTTATTAATCCGCTCCTTGCTATCAGCGATGCCGATCGTGACCTTTCCGTGCTTACTTATGCCGGACTGATGGGGCTTTCGGGCACTGGCTCTCCCGTACCCGTGCTTGCGGAGAGCTACAGCGTATCTGCTGACGGCAAGTCCTACACGTTTGTTTTGCGCAAGAACGCCGTCTTTTCAGATGGCACGCCTGTCACGGCGAACGATGTTGTCTTTACCGTGCAAAAAGCGCAGGATGCTGCACTCAAGAGCCCGGAGTACGCGGACTGGTCCGGTGTGAACGTTACCGCCGTCGATCAACGCACCGTCCGATTCACTCTGGCAAAGCCGTACGCGCCTTTCCTCGGACTCACAACGCTCGGCATCCTTCCGGCACGTCTCTGGCAAAATATTTCGGATGAAGAATTCCCCTTCTCTACTCTTGAGACGAATCCTGTTGGTGCCGGGCCCTTTAAGGTCGCCAGCATTTCTCGAGATTCATCCGGACTTATCCAGAGCGTCTCGCTTTCCGCAAATCCAGACTTCGTGCTCGGTCGGCCGTATCTCGACGGTATAAACTTTGACTTCTATGCGAGTTCAGAGAACCTTACGAACGCCCTTGCAAGCGGCGCGATAGAGAGTACATACGACGTTCCTTTTCCGCATGTGCTCACCGCACCGTACGCCCGCATCTTTGGCGTATTCTTCAACCCAAGCGTGAATCAAGTCTACGCGCGGCAGGAAGTACGTAAGGCACTTTCGCTTGCAATCGATCGCTCCGCACTTGTCAATACCGTACTCGGCGGATACGCCGCTGCCATCATGGGACCCGTCCCGCCCGGCGGGAGCGTGAAACAAGCTCCGATTCCCCAATCAACAAACCCAACAGAGGATGCGGCTACTGTGCTTGAAGCAGCTGGATGGACCTATGATGGATCAGCACGCGTCTGGAAAAATGCGAGTGCAAAACAGACGCTCGACGCTATTACAATACGCACCTCGAATGTGCTCGAACTAAAGAACGTCGCGAGTGCCGTGAAGGCAGATTGGGAACGGCTCGGCATTCCAGTGGACATCGAGCTCTATGAACCTGGCGATCTTTCGCAAAACATCATCCGCCCGCGTAAGTACGATGCTCTTCTCTACGGAGAAGTCATCGGCCGCGATCAGGATCTTTATGCTTTCTGGGATTCCCAGGAACAGAACGACCCCGGCCTTAATATCGCATTATATGCGAACAAGACGGTCGATGCTCTTCTGGAGGATGCTCGTAGTTCTACCGATCCGCAAGCGCGCGCGGCCGATCTGCAAAAGATCGAAGATACGATTGCCGCGGAATATCCAGCTGCGTTCTTATATGCACCGGACTTCACTTATGCCGTACCAGCTGACCTGCGTGGCGTCATGCTCCCGCAGATCATCACGCCGGCGGACCGTTTTGCAACAGTTGCATCGTGGTATAGAAAAACCGATGCAGTGTGGCCGTTTTTTGTGCATTAGTTCTGTTATCTATTTTTTCGTACGGGTTTGGAGCAGTATTAATTTATAAGCCCGATTATATAACCAACCATCATGAATCAAGCACCAGCACCCGGCCACTCCTCCGAGGGACGACCACATCCCGCGCGACAAATGCGCCATTTTGAACGCGGAAGACGACCGCAAGGTCGGAACGGCCCGCGTCCGGGTAGCGCGTCACGTCGAATCCAACGGATACTCCGCCGCCCCGCATCCAATTCAATGCGTATTAACCGCACCGCCGACTACTTCCCCGAACCTCCGGCGAAAAATGTCGTCCGTATCGTGCCATTGGGCGGTGTCGAGGAGGTCGGCCGCAATATGGTCGCAATTGATGTCAACGATGACATCTTCGTGCTTGACGCAGGGTTCCATTTCAAAGAAGAGGATGACGCGCCTGGTGTCGACTATACGCTCCCGAATACCGCGTATCTCGAGAAGAACAGAGAACGCGTTCGCGCCGTTATCATAACTCACGGCCACCTCGATCATATCGGCGGGATTCCATTCCTGATGACTCGCTTCGGTAATCCTCCTATCTACACCAGGAATCTGACTTCCATCATGATTCAGCGTAGACAAGAAGAATACCCGGACGTACCAAAGCCAGAGATTGTCATTGTTGAACCGGGCCAATCCGTCACTATTGCCCATACAAAAGTGAAGTTCTTCCCGGTCACCCACTCGATTCCCGATTCTATGGGCGTTTCCCTGGAGACCCCTTATGGCAATGTCGTCCTTTCGGGAGACTTGAAGCTCGACCACCAAGACGGCATTCCCTCCGAACGCGAAGTGAGGGTGTGGGGTGAACTTGCGAAAGATACCAATCTCTTCTTTATTGCTGACTCGACGAATGCGGAACGTGATGGATTCTCGATTCCGGAAAAGCGGGTCCAGCAAACGCTTGATGAGATCATAAAAACGGTTTCGAGCCGTCTTATCATTGGCACCTTCGCCTCGCAATTTGAGCGCATGATGAGCATCATTGAGAGCGCAGAAAAATATGGAAAGAAGATAGTCACTGAGGGCCGCTCTATTAAAAACAACATAGAAATTGCGGAACGGGCAGGCCTTCTTACCATCGACAAAGGCACCATCATTTCTGCGCAGGATATTAGCAACTATCCGCCCGATAAGCTTGTCATTCTTTGCACCGGAGCACAGGGAGAAGAATTTGCAGCACTTATGCGCATCGCAACGAAACAGCATAAATATATCCAGTTCAATGAACGCGACACCGTTGTCCTCTCATCGTCAGTCATTCCCGGCAACGAGGTCTCAGTGCAAAGGCTGAAAGATAATCTGTATCGGAACAAGGTAACGATTATTCACTATCGCTCTTCGGATGTCCATTCCACCGGCCACGGTAATACCGGCGAGCTGGTGTGGATCAACAAGCAGGTAAATGCGAAATTCTTCATGCCCGGCTACGGCTATTATTCAATGACCGCCTCCCACGCAAAGGCGGTTGAACAAGCGGGCAGGTCGCGCGAGAGTATCATCCTCGCCGATAACGGGAGCGTTATAGACGTCATTGACGGAAGAACACTGAATGTACACAAGCAGAAGGTGCCCTCGGCACCGCTTATTGTCGACGGATTCACCATCGGAAATCGCCAGGAAGTGGTTATGAGAGACAGGCAGTCGCTCGCCAAGGACGGTATGTTCGTCATCATTGCGAGCGTGAACTCGAAGACTGGCAAGCTGCGCAAGTCACCCGACATTATCAGTCGAGGTTTTATCTATTTGCGCGAGTCCCAGGATCTTCTCAATGAGGCGCGGATTCTCATCAAGAAGACGATCGAGGACTCCACGAACAATATGAATCCCATCGATCTCGATTACGTAAAGAATAATCTGACCGACGTCATGGCCGGATTCCTCTTCGCGCGCACCAACAAAGCACCTATGGTCATCCCAGTTCTCATAGGGATGTAAGGTGGCGTCAAGCGTCTCGAGAAACGCGGCTTGCCACAAGCGAGCCGCGTTTCTCGTATGATATGCTCGGAAATAATGAGCCCGCGCGTTATCCTCTTCGTTGGAAATTTCTTTTTCTCGATGTTCGTCGCTCTGACGACGTACATCTTACTTCCCTATCTCTCAGCTTTCATGCCGGCATCATACACCGGTTTTGTGATCGCTGGCGGCGCACTTGTCGCACTTGCGCTTTTCCCGCTGCAGCCGTTTCTTGTCGCACGTTATGGTGCACAGCAGCTTGCCCTCTTCTTTGCGATTGCAGAAATGATCACGCTGTTTGCGCTCGCAGCGACGCCAGGCGCCATTGCGGCTGCGATACTCGTCGCACTCTCTGTGTCGCTCCAACCATTCCTCTATTACGAGCTCGACCTGCTTCTTGAAGCAACTGTCGCTGAGGAAGGGACGACGGGTCGTGTGCGCAATCTTTTCCTCACCGCATGGAACATCGGCGGGCTTGCTGCGCCGCTTCTTGTGGGCGCGCTGTTGGCAGGCTCCAATGACGCCTACAGCCGCGTATTCCTCGCTGCGGGTGCGGCTCTCGTTCCGTTTGTCGTTCTTTTCGCCGTCCGACGCATTCCGAAAGGGCTCGCACCAAAACTCTCCCATATGCGCGATACGCTCCTTTGCATCATGCGAGACCGCGACCTCGCGGCGGTTAGTATTGGGCACCTTGTTCTGTATCTTTTCTACATCTGGGCGCCACTCTATGTCCCGGTCTATCTACATATAGTGCTCGGCATTCCCTGGTCGAGCCTCGGTTGGATGTTCTCGGTCATGCTTATTCCATACGTCGTCATCCAATATCCGGCGGGATGGGTGGCCGACAAAATACTCGGCGATAAGGAACTCATGTTCGCCGGATTCCTTGTCGCGGGCAGCGCTCTTGCATCGATCAGCTTCCTCACGTCCGCGTCATCGATCGGTCTTATCGTCAGTATTCTCGTCGCTTCACGCATCGGTTCGGCGCTCATCGAGAGCATGACTGAGGGTCATTTCTTCCGCCGCGTCTCGGAAAGAGACATCAATTCTATAAGTATCTTCCGCGGCATCTGGCCCTTGGGAAACCTCATCGGACCACTCATTGGCAGCGGTATTCTCCTTGTCGGCAATTATCAGCTCCTCTTCCTTCTCACGGGGGGATTCGTCATCATTGCCGGCATGATAGCCACACTGCTGATAAAAGATTTCCGTTAAGCACCGAGCGCCACGCGATTCTTCCGAACGCATATAAGTCCCTCGTTCTTGAGTGCACCAAGCGCGATAACAACTTGTGCCCGACGCGAAACGCCAAGTAGATTGACTATCCGCGTACGCGAGGATGTTCCCTTCATAAGTTCGCGCAAGATAGCGCCACGCGCTTCGCGAAGAGAACCTGGAAACTTCGATTGTGCTACGTACGACGTACTCCGCACATTATGTGAGATGCCCGAGCGCTTCAAGTGTGCGCCGTAATCCATAAGTGCGCTATACCATTCTCGCGCCCGCCCATTCGGTATCACCTGCGTTAACACTTTCTCAATCTCCGCGTCAGAGATTTTCTCTTCCCACGGGAAAAAATGGTGGATAACTGCGGTGCGAATGTTCGTTTCAACGAAAATGACATCTTTGTTGTACGCAAATGCCGCGATTGCGCGCGCCGTCGCAGGGCCAACGCCGGGCAATGACTCCAATCTCTCTACGAGATTACGCTGTGCTGCAGACAATGGCATATCTGCGAGTATCGTTGCAGCCTTGTGAAGAAGCTTCGCACGGCGATTGTATCCGAGCCCTTGCCAACTTTTTAAGGCTGCGGAAAGCGGCGCTCGCGCAAGCTTCCGTGCTGTCGGAAACTCCTTAATAAATCTAATATAAAATGGGACCACGCGCTCAACTTGTGTCTGTTGCAACATCACTTCTGAAACAAGTATTCGGTATGGATTGCGGGTCTTTCTCCACGGCAGTTCATGCCTCCCAGATTTTCTATAATGCACCCATACTGCGTCGCGGAAATATTGTACATTCATTTCGTCTTCGGCCAGCAGTTTGCAGCGAGCGGCCAAAGTTTCGTGAGCGGATGCGCTGCACAGTCGTGTGGACGCGCCGGACACACGTAACGGCCGTAAAGAACAAAACCGTTATTTACGTATTTCCAATCCTTCTTTGGAACGAGCTCTTCCAGATCTTTTGATATTTTCGTTGGATCGGTATTGTCGGTAAGATCGAAACGTCGCGCGAATCGCTTCACATGTGTATCAGTCGCGATGCCCTCCCAAACATCATAGAGCTCGCCGAGAATGACGTGCGCCGTTTTGTAGCCGATGCCCGGCAAGGCAATGAGGTCCATTCCCGAACGTGGCACGGTGGAGTTATATCGCACCTCTATTTCCTTTGCCGAACCGATAATGGCCTTTGCTTTATTGCGAAAGAACGGTATTGAGGAGAGTTCTTTCATGAAGCTCGCCGTATCTGCCTTCGCGAAATCGCGCGGAATCTCATATTTATTGAAAAGCGTCGCAGTTACCTTATTTACTGCCATATCCGTACACTGCGCCGAAAGGATGACAGCAGCGACAAATTGGAACGGCGTTCGGTATGCGAGCTCGCTTTTCGGCGCTGGATACGCCTTTTTAAGATATTCAACTATCCGTTCCGCACGTAACGTGCGCTCGGCACGACTCATATCAATTCAGGAGTGTGGCCTTCGTTCGGAAAAGCAACACGGAAGAAAATCTGGAGAAGCGCCCCCGCCGAAAAAACCATAAGCAAGAGAGCGACGATAAGACCGAGTACCGGAACAAGCGCGATGAGCGAGAGTGCGAGCATACCAAATACGCCGTCATGCCACAACACCGCGCCGCGCCGCGCGTAACGACGCACAAATAGACACCCAAGAAGAATACCGGCATAGACAATCGAAAGGAGCACCAGAAGCGCATAGAGAATGAAAAGCAGGAGCGCGAGACCGAGACCGACGAACGTCAGCGAGAGCAAGAGGGTCAAGATCGGCGTAGCAACGAAGACGGCGAAGCCGAGTGACATTGTTAACAGGATAGTCCGTGGTTTCGCATCAGCGCGGTCGGCAACCGCTTCGGCCAGTTTCGGGAACAGGCCGGCGAGAAGGCCGGCGAGAATAAGCGCTCCAAGAATGCGCGCGAAAAGAAAGAATCCTATGCTCACGAATTCGAGAATGCGCGATGTGCCGACATCCGGCAGGTACGAAGCATTGGTGTATTCAATGCCGTTTAGTACCATCGCCGACTCGGGTATGGAAGCGGGTAGCGGCGCCTGGTATGAAAGCTTGCCGCGTATTGTGGTGCTCGCCGCAAGCGAGAGGCGGCCGCTTGCAATAACGGTCACGTTATCGGCAAAATTTCCGGCGAGCGAAACATTATTGCCGTAGATGGTAACCGGGCCAGATGATCCATTTGCAAGTGTCGTGTTCGCTGCAATAATGAATACGTCTCCTCCCGAGCGTCCTGCATCATACACGTCGTACCCGAACGCAATAAGGTCGCCTGCTATCGACTCTTCTATGTCAATATTTCCACCGACCGCGCGGAAATCTCCTCTCACGAGCGCACGAGAATTTATCGAGCCGGCGAGAAACAAATCATCCCCAGAAACCGGCGCAGCGATGATAATAGAGCCTCCTAGCGCAGAAAAGTCACCTGCAACTGGTGCCGTGAGCACGACCGAGACGCCTGCGGCATAGGCGTTCCCGGGAGAAGAACTCGCCGCGAGGAGCGATTGTGCAGCCGAAAAGGACGATGGAATACGAGCGGCAAAAGCGTGCGCCGGCAAGCATACACCCGCCGAAAGGAGTATGAGTGCGGCGAGAAATATCCGTTGCATAGACCCCTATTCAGGCCGTCGGCGGCATCGAAAGATGCGTGGGACGTGCAGGCGGTGTGGAACGCGCACGGCGAATTGGTTCTATGAACCCGGCAAAAATAAGGATGAGGAATGCTATGAGTGCGGAAGTGAGACAATAAATGCAGAAGGCACCGATAAGGAACATCTGGACGAATGAAAAGTAGAGAGAAGCGACGACACCGATGAGCGAAGCTGCTTGAAGCACGCGACGCAGAAGCCGATCAAAGATGACAAGCTCGAGCGCCGCGAGAACGAAGAGGACACCGTAGAACACAACACCGTATTCGGCAAGCGGCACACCGAAGAGGCGCGAGTACTGGCTCGCCGCGACGATGTTGCAGCCCGACAAATTCTGAATATTACAGATGAGCGGCGCACCGCTTATTTCGTGCTGGGCGAGATATGCCGAATCCGCAAGCCCGCAGAAAGCTAGCGCTAAAATGCCGATGACGCCCAGACGCTTCATGCCGACCAGAATACGCGCCTTCTCATTCGTACGCAAATGGGGGAAACGGACTATCCCGCCAAAGCGAAATAATCTGTTTCGGCGAGCACACAACGTCGACGACGTACTATACCGTTTTCGCAAATGGTACTCGCAGACTAAATACCGTTCCCTTCGATATTCCGAAGCTGTCGGTAAGGACGAATGCCCCTACATGCTTCACTACGCACGTTCGTCGAACTTTTTTCGCTCGTTGAGGCAATAGATGGAGCAAAGGACAGTGACGGCGGAACACCGGCGAATCCTCCGCTGATTTCCCAGGTGAACACGAAACAGGCATGGAAAGCGGAACTCGTTGCCGCTGTCGGCACACCAATGACGCGCACGATTCCTCCACGAGTTACGGCTGCTCGATCGGGGTTGTGCAAATCGCTTCCATTAATCTGCCAAATCTGTCCGTTGAAATCTCTGAGTGCAAAAGACGTTCCGGAAGGATCAGTCCGGATTACCTGTCCACCAAGGAGCCCGTCCTGGGGCGCGAGCCACCAAGAACGCTGTGCCGTGAGTGTGGGACGATACAGTGGTGGATGATCGCCGATCATTTCTTCGACCGCACCACCGAAACCAGTCGCATAAAAACTTGCACCGAGAACGAACGATGCGAGCACGGCACCGAGTGCGAGTGTGGTAATCGAGTATCGATAACCATAGTTAGTGGAACGGATATTTGCATATCCGAGAAGAAGAAATAGCGCAAGCGCGATTATCCAAAAAAACGGAGCAGCTGCAAGAAAGAAAGAAAAGGGATCGGGATGAGTCACGATTGAGAATCGCCAGTCAATATTCGCTATCTCAAAGAGGGTCGCCGAGAACGCAAGCGCGGAAAGTGTGACAGCGAGTGCACCAAGACACCAGAAGAAGTAATTCTTGAAGAGAAATTCCCAACGCGGCCGCGGGGCAAGACGTTCATCGACAATACGATTAAGCACTCGCTTCGCGAGATAGTCGCCTTTCGGTGAATCGGAGGTGTTCATGGGTGAAATTGTTCCGGCATGAGCGCATGGAGTGCGCGTTTTGCACGGTGAAGGAGTGTGGAAACCGTACCCAGCGGCACTTCAAGAATATCAGACATCTCGATGTACGAACGGTCCTCAAAAAACCGAAGTGTGAGAACATCGCGATACTGCGTCGGAAGCATCGCAAACGCTTCGGCAAGTTTTTCGTTTGAGATACGGAGTTCCGCGGCGCGTGCTGTATCCGAGTCTTCATCCCGTAGCTCCGTCAGGAGTGCCGCACCCTCTTCAGTCAAGATGACCTGCGGGCGGACGTGTTTTGCGCGGAAGAAACTCATCGCCTCGTTGTGCGTAATGCGGTATATCCACGAAGAAAACGTAAGCGAGAGATCAAAACTGTTGAGATTCGTGTAGGCCTTGATGAAAGTGTTCTGCAGAATATCCTCGCGATCTTCAAAAACGCCGACACCAAGACGTTCAAGATATCGCATAAGCTTCGCCTCATACCGCTCGATGAGAAGTGCGAACGCCTCCGTATCGGAGAGCGTCTGGCGAACGATCTCCTCGTCAGTCAGGTCGGGTGCCATATGCCCCGCCTATTCTACTACGCTCCACCTACCAGGTTCATTTCGTACAGCGGCGAATCTGCTACACTGGAACGGACACATGCATTATTTCCTCTCCAATCTTATCGGCGGTGCTGCCGGCAGCTCGGTGTTTTTGTCGCTCGCAATCATTCTCGGCACATTTATTCTCGAGGATCCAACGACCGTCATTGTCGGAGTACTAGCAGCCGACGGCACTATTGGAGTTCCGATTGCCCTCTTTTCACTGTATGCCGGTATCGTGCTCGGCGATATAGGACTCTACTGCCTCGGCTGGCTTGCGAGCACCCATCCGCGCCTCGCACGCTATGTTGATCACGATTTCATCGCCCCATTCCGTACGTGGCTCGAGACCAGATATGTTCTCACGATCTTTTCGGCTCGTTTTATTCCGGGCTCGCGGCTCCCAACATATACCGCGAGCGGATTCTTCAGGTCACCCTTGTCAACCTTCGTGCTGACCGCGATTGTCGCAACCTCAATTTGGACGTCTATTCTATTTTCTGCGTCCTATTGGTTCGGCAGCTTCACCTCCGCGTGGGAAAACTCTATCCGCTGGAGCATTGCCATCGTTTTTCTCCTCGCTCTCTTCTCAATCGCCCGACATAATCTCCGAACGTATCGTGCTAAACAGAACGAATCGGGTAACGCCGTCGGTACTCATACGACGTAAGCACAAGAAGAGAGAGATCGAAGACAGCGAGTACTTGCAAAAGCATTTCTTGCAGCATAAAGCCACGGTAAGCTTCATACGTACCGAAGATTGCGAGTGCACCCATGAAGAGCGGATAGGCGATGCGTTTTCCAGCAAAGATACCTATAACGAGAAGGACTTTTATCGCGCCATGAAGCGCGAGATAGAGTGCAACGAAGTAGTGCGTGTGGACGGCAAACGCATGTGCGGCATTGCGAATGGTAGTTGCCATGAAATCGCCAGGATCCTGCGAGAGTTCGCCGACTGTCAGGAATCTAGCAATTCGGAGCACGAGAGACGACGGTACGACGAGAATGAGAAGAGCACCAAGTATTTCGAGTCCACCATCGACCACTTTCAAGATGAGCGCAAGATCGAAGAACCAGAGGAGATCCTTCTCGCGCTCTTCACTCGTCGTGGGTAATACGTCCATTCCTGTAGGGTACCACTACCGAAGGACTTTGAGAGGAAGAGTGTGGTACCTGCTTACACCACGCGATTTTTGAGCGTCTCAAGTGCCTTGACGAGCAACTCCTTTGTCGATCCGTCCTTGATAATTCCTTCTCCATCGAATAGCGATTGCGCGGGGCCGAGATAGAGCTCGGGCTGACCAATGATCTCTGCGTCGAGATAAAGCAGAATCTGCTTGAGATGACTCTGCGCTACGGCAGTGCCAATGTTTCCAGCCGAGATTCCAGCGACGAGGACTGGTTTCTTCGCAAATGAATTTTGCCCATACGGACGGCTAACCCAGTCGATAACATTCTTTAACACGCCGGGGATAGAACGGTTATATTCTGGCGTCGCGATGATGATGCCGTCGGCTGCCGCAATCGTATCCTTCAGTGCCCGTACCGGCGCTGGAAACGATGCCTCGGCATCGCCGTTATATAAAGGAAGAGCACTAATATCGGCGATTTCAATTTTCATTCCCGTCGGTGCAAGCGCTTTGAAATTCCGAAGAAGCGCGGTATTGAAGGAATCTTTCCGTAAACTCCCGGAGATTGCGATGATATTCATATGCTGTACATTATTATTTTGGACACCAGAGAATCCTACCGCGTTGCACAAGCAGCTTCACTGTGGATAACTAACGGGACGTCTCTTCCCAGCGTTTGTATAGGGCGACCGTGGCGAGGGTGGCGAAACCCTCGACACCTCCTTCCCAGATCATCGATCCATCTTCGATGGTGCGATGGGTAAAATTAAAGCACCTCGGGCATAATAAAACCTTTCAAATCCGGCCATATAAGTGCGCCGTGCTATCTGTTTGTATACCAAAATGAAAAGTTGCGATTACCCTCCTTTCCATGCTATATTCCAGGTACTCCCAGTGGCTACCGACCGACTTCGCATAAATAACGAGATCCGCGCGCAAGAATTGCGCGTTATAAGCCGCGATGGAGGTAATCTTGGAGTGCTCTCGCTTGAAGCCGCCCTCGCGGCGGCAAAGCAGGCCGGATTGGACCTCATTGAAATCTCACCATCAGCCGTGCCACCAATTGCAAAGATCGTGGATTATGGTAAATTCGAATACGAGCGTAGTAAGAAGGAAAAGATAGCAAAAGCTAAAGTAAAAGTATCGGAAACAAAGGAGGTCCAGATCAAAGTTGGCACTGGCGAGCACGATATGGAACTAAAGGCCAAGAAAGCCGCCGAGTGGCTTGCCGAGGGTCACCGAGTGCGTGCTGAGCTTTTCTTGAAAGGTCGCTACAAAAATATGGAGGAGAAATTTCTGAAGGACCGCCTTGAGAAATTCCTCATCCGCATCCCGTACGCCTATAAGATCGCTGAGCCGATAACGCGGAGCCCTAAGGGATTCGCCGGAGTTATCGAACGAGATATAGCAGGGAAAACAAAACGAGAAAAGGAATCCAGAGTCGCTATGGCAAACGATTCTATTGAATCAAAAAATGAAAACTAACAAATCATACACTAAGAGAATCCGCGTTACCCGCAACGGGAAGATTCTCGCGCGCGCGAAGGGACAGAACCATTTCAATGCGAAAGAGAGTGGATCCGCGAGGAGTGCGAAGCGGCGCACAATTTCTCTCACGCTAACCGCGAGAGTCCGTCGGCGTTTCCTTCCCGGGACTGGTGCGAAGTAGTTTACTCTTTTATCATTTTTGTATGACAAGAATTAAAGGGGGTGTGATGGCGAATAAGCGCCGAAAGAATCTGCTCGAGCGAGCCAGAGGCTACCGCGGTGTCCGTTCTAAAAAGGAGCGCTACGCGCACGAAGCGGTGATGCGCGCAGGCCGCTACGCCTTCGCCCACCGCCGAGACAAAAAGACTGATTTCCGCCAACTATGGATTGTGCGTCTCAACGCTGCCGTCCGTGAGCAGGGCCACAGGTCTTATTCCATATTCATAGCGAAGCTCAAGAAAAATGGCTTCGCCCTCGACCGCAAAGTCCTCGCCGAATTCGCCTCTGACCGACCCGAGATCTTCGCACGCATCAGCAAGCAGGTCATTTAACGAAACAAAAACCGCCTGGGAAGGGCGGTTTTTGTTTCAGATATAGTCGGGCCTATCTATCACTTCTGATGGCGCTCTCTAAATCTTTTTGACCGAATTTTTTGTAATCTCCCACGTCTGGCCATACTCGGGGACGATAGCGCGGGCGCCAAGATAGTCGTGTATGCGCTGGGCGAGGAACCGCTCGGCAGAAGGCTCACCAATAGCGGTAAAAATAATTTTTGGCCGCTTCTCGAAGAGTGCTTCATCCGCGAATTGCATCAGCTGGTCGCGGTCGGCGTGCGCCGACCAACCCTCTAATCTTTCTATTGTAGCTTTTATTTTTATCTCGTTACCGGCAAGCCGAACCGAGGATGCCCCCTCTGCAATACGCCGTCCGGGCGTACCAGGAGCCTGGTATCCGACAATAAAAAGTGTGGTTGATGGGTCCGGCAAATAAAGTCCCTCCCAGCGGCCGATGCGACCGCCATGACTCATTCCTGCACCCGCGATGATAATTTTCGGACCTGGAATCTTCTCTATCGCTATAGATTCCTCGCGCGAGAGTGTCTTCTTCAAGAACGGGAATGAAAAAATGCTCCCTTCCCGCTTCAATTCATCCTCAGTCTCGGGTTTGAAATACGTCATTCCAAATTTCTCGTACACTTCCGTAACGCGAATCGCGAGCGGCGAATCCAAAAAGACCGGGATTTTCTGCAAATCTCTAGCGGAAAAAAAATTGGAGAGTTCGTAGAGCATCATCTGGGTACGCTCGAGCGAGAAGGCGGGGATGAGAATCGTGCCGCCTTTTGCAATTGCACGTTTAAGTGCGTCGCGGAGCTTCGCAACGCGTTCCTTCTGCGGTGGGTGTAACCGATCCCCATAGACACTCTCCATCACAAGCGCATCTGCATCTCTCACCGGCTCCCAGTTTGGTAATAAAGGCGACGGCGAGTTGCCAATATCTCCCGTGAGTACGACCGTTGTTCCCTCTTCATCCGCAATCCGCACGCTCGCGGAACCGAGGATATGACCGGTAGTGCGGAAATACACGGATAACCCAGCAGCGATTTCTTTTTCAATGTGATAGTCGAGCACTTCAATGAGCGCGAAAGCGACGTCAACATCTTGTTCCTCGTACAGCGGCGTCCTACCGATCCGTAAAGATTCATCGGCGAGAATGCCGACTGAATCGCGTAGGATAAGCTCCGTGAGATCGCGCGTCGGCGGAGTCATATAGATTTTACCGCGGAAACCGCTCCGTACGAGCTTCGGGATGCGACCGACATGATCGAGATGTGCATGAGTAACAACGAGCGCATCGATCGTCTTCACATCGTACGGAAATGGTCCATACATCTCCGCCACCGCGAAATCGGCACCTTGTTCAATACCGCAATCAACGAGAATTTTCCCGTGCTCTCCTTCAATTAAAAAATTTGAACCGGTGACTTTCCCTGCGCCGCCATAAAAACTTAAGCGCAATGACATGCATCAACTTTAACACGCGGTAATCTCTCAGTTCTGACTGGAACACAAAGATCCCGTCTCTTTTGAGACGGGATCTTTGTGGAACTGTCCTCTCCAGCAACTTTATGGTGCCAGGTGGGATAAACAACGGTGGCTATCGGATTCCTTTACAGGCTTCGCCAAGCACACCTTACTGCTATTTTCCCTTATAGGAAGCAAGTTGCATTTTTAAGAACAGCTCCAATTCCTACTATACACCCCCGCATTAAACAACCTTGTGGACAACTTACTTAACCGAGAATGTTCTTCAACTCTACGTCGTAAAGTATCGCTTCGTGCGGTACGCGATAATTTATGACTTCCCCCGGCTTAAACCAATGTGGTATCTCCATCTTGGCTTCCGGAACCGAACCAGATGCGTGAATGAGATTGCGTATCGCGCGAGTATCAGCGTCCGCTATCTGGTATGAGTCGACGACGAAATCGCCGCGAATAGTGCCGATATCCGCACTTCGCGGCTCTGTACTACCCGTGATTTTGCGCACGAGCTCCACGGCATGTGCGCCTTCCCAGACCATCGCGATGACCGGTCCGCTTGTCATATATTTCTTCAGGTTCTCTACAACAACATTTGCGACCTCAATCGGATCGGTTGACGGCGGAGTCTCCCCTTTCTTCACATAGCTCGCGATGGACTTCTCGCCGACGTTCTTCTTCCAGTTCGGGTCGAGGAGATAGTGTTCTTCTATCATCTTCTCGGTCGGGACAAGCATTTTAAGCGCGACGAGCTTGAGTCCAAGGCGCTCATAGCGCTTCATAATCTCGCCGATGAGCGCTCGTTGAATGCCGTCGGGTTTCACAATAACGAGTGTTTGTTCAGTCTTAGGGTGTGCCATGATTTTACAAAAATGAATCCCGCTCGACGCAGGTTATATAGTTATGATACGCGCCTTACCCTTTTGGAGCAAGATGGTGTGCTCGAAATGCGCGGAGCGGAAGCCGTCCTTGGTGCGGTAGGTGTAACCGTCAGGCGCGAGCACTACTGCGGCTCTCCCCGCATTCGCGATGGGCTCGAGCGCAAGCACCATCCCTTCGGAAAGCAATTCCCCTTCGCCCGCGCGGCCATAGTTCGGAATAAAAGGATCCTCGTGAATAAGGTCGCCAACGCCATGGCCGCCGAGTTCTTTTACTACTTTAAATCCTGCGTCCTCAATTTCTTTTTGGATGGCCTGCGAGATATCGCCGATATGATTCCCCGGAACAGCCGCCGCAATGCCAGCCAAAAGCGCCATCTCGGTTGCGCGCATGAGTTTCTCCGAGACTTCGTCTGTCTTCCCCGCAGGTACCGTGATAGCCGCATCCACAACAATGCTTCTGTGGCGCAGTCCAAGATCGAGTCCAACAATATCGCCTTCCTTCAGCGTCTTCACTGATTCATTCGGTATGCCGTGCACGACTTCGTCGTTTATCGAAACACATAAGGTCGCCGGATACGGGCGCCCCGCACCCCCGGGCGTGTAGCCGAGGAAACAAGGCTCATCGCCGCCATCACGAATCATCTGCTCCGCCAGGTTGTCGAGTTCTTCGGAGGTTACACCGGGCGCGACCTTGGCGCGCAGTGCCTCGAGCACTACCGCGAGGCGCCTCCCTGCTTCAATAAGGTTCGTCCGCTCAGTGTCATTTGTAATGATCATTTAAATCTTGAGAATGCTCTTGACTTCCGCCGAAATAACCTCGGGTTGACGATGACCGTCAATCTCGGTAAGCATGCCTGCCCTGCGATAGAGTTCAATCGCATCTCCAGTGTTCGCGTAGTACTCTTCAAGCCGTTTGCCGATGACATGATCATCCTTACGTGCCTCCTTCTCTTTCCGCAGATTGATACGCCTATGAATCTCGTCATCTGGAACGCGCAGGTAGAAAATACGGAATGGCCGGTTAAGCCATTTAAGGGACTCAATAACGACCTTCGTCTCCGGAATCGTGCGACTCGTGCCATCAAAAATGACATTGCCGTCCTCGGGGAGGCTAAAGAATGTCTCAAGATAAACGTAAGAGGCAATCCAATAGGGCGTGAGGAGTCCAGCGTCCATAGTTTCCTTAAGCTTACGTCCCACAGGACCGCCAGCTGTGACAAGATCGCGCAAGCCATCACTTGTGCCAACTACCGGCCAGCCCGTCGCACCGGAAAGGAGTTGAGCCTGCGTTCCTTTCCCGCTACCAGGCTTCCCGATGAAGAATACAATTGGTCTTTCGTTCATGAATTGAGTGTACGGGATGTCATGAAATCTGCAATACGAGCATTCATGGGAAGATATCTTTAACTAAGGGAAATCAGTATATATCGCGCATAATCGCGCTGTCTTTAGTATTCGCGGAGCGAGACTTGGGCGTCAATTTTCTGCGCGAGATCGAGGGCAACTTGAACGGCGATGAGGAGCGCTGTGCCACCGAGCACAAGCGTAGTAACGCCAGTGAGACCCTGGATGATAGACGGGGCAACGGCAAGCAGGCCGAGGAAACAGGCGCCGGGGAGCGTGATACGATTAACCACCTTACCAATGTACTCCTCGGTCTCACGACCCGGACGAACTCCAGGAACGAAGGCACCAGTTTTTTGGAGGTTCTCCGCAACGCGGTGCGGTTCAAACGTAACAGCAGTGTAAAAATAGGTGAAAAGAACAACGAGCAGGAAATAGACCGCGCCGTACTTCCACGGATTGGAAAGGAACGCGGTGTACCACAGCGCCGCGTTCGCCGCGAGGGAGATGTGGAGCGCACCAAGCATCGAGAGTGCCATCTGCGGCAAGAGCAAGAGCGAAAGCGCGAAGATAATGGGAATAACGCCTGCCTGGAGGAGGCGAATGGGGAGATATGTCGCCGCACCTTGGGAGAGCGCCGCACCGCGCACCGCACGTGCATAGGCAATGGGTATCGAGCGTTCGGCATCGGATACGACAACGACCGCATAGATCATCGCGAGAGCGAGAGCGGTGAACGCGAGATAGGCGGGGATGTTCGCCGCCGTGGACGCAAAGATAGTCTCTGAGATACTTGAAGGAATGCGTGCGAGGATGCCAGCAAGAATGATAAGAGAAACGCCGTTACCGATGCCGAACTCCGTCACGAGCTCGCCGAGCCACATGAGGAGCATCGATCCGGCGGCAATGAGCGCAATATTCGCGATAAGCGCTGCGGAGCCCAGGTGCGCGATGACGCCCTGGCTCTCAAGCAGGAAGAGAAAGCCGATGCCCTGCAGGATGGCGATGGGAATGGTAAGCAAACGGCTCCATTCGATAAACTTCGCGCGCCCTGCTTCTCCTTCTTCGAAGTATGCCTGTTTCACCTGAGGGAAGATGATGGTGCCGAGCTGCATTATGATAGATGCCGTGATATAGGGGCCAACGCCGAGCATCACAACTGAAAGGCGTGCGAGCCCGCCGCCTGAGAAAATATTCAAAAGTCCGAAGAACTGATTGTTCGCAAAGAAAGCTGCGAGAGCATTCTTGTCGACACCGGGAATCGGTATTGCGGCAAGGAGGCGGAAGAGTGCAAGCGCACCGGCGAGAAAGAAAATACGAAAACTGATTTCAGAATCGCCAAAAGCGAGTTTGAGTTTCCGGACAAGAGAATTAAGCATAGATGGTTCCGCCCACTTTCGTAAGAGCAGTGCGGGCGGTCGCGGAAATCGTACAACCCGTGATAGTGAGAACTTTCGTAAGGCCCTCTTTGGGGGCAGTACCGAGAATCTTCACGAGAGGCGCGCGTCCTTTATGACGACGAACAAGCCCGCGCGCAAGCAGGGAAGCCGGCGAGACGGTCTCACCGGACTTGAAGGCGAGCTCGAGCGCGTAGAGATTTACCGCGGATACTGGAACACGGTTCGTTCGAACTGTGCGTGCGCGATTCTTGCCGTGGCCGCGGCGCTTCGGAAGTTTCTTGATGAGATCGCGGACTTCCGGACGAATCTTATGTCCAGCGCGTGCGGTCTGGCCCTTGCCGCCACGACCGCTAGTCTTTCCGCGCTTCCCGCCACGACCGACGGGCGGATTTTTCTTATCCTTAGTGCGCGGAGAAAGTGAATGGAGTTGCATATTAAAAATGTTATGCTGAACGCAATTTCTTCAGCGCTCCGACTGTCGCACGCGCCATCGTAAGTTTATTTTTGGAACGGCTGTGAATTTTAGTGACGACATCCGTTACGCCAGCGAGGTCGAGAACGGTGCGCACCGCCGAGCCAGCAACCAGTCCACGACCCGCGGAGGGGATGATTTCGACAATCGACGAGGCATACTTCATCGATACCTGGTGCGGAATTGATCCAGAGACCGTGCGCGGAACGGTGAAAAGATGCTTCCTCGCATCACGGGTCGCTTTGTCAATTGCAAGTGCGGTATCCATACCCTTTCCGAGGCCGACGCCGACGCGACCTTTCTTATCGCCGATTACGACAACGAGGCTAAAATTGAAACGACGGCCACCGGCCATCACGCGCGCCACGCGCCGTGCATCGATGGTGACTTGTTCGAATTCGCCGCGTTCGCGCGGCACGCGGCGGCCGCGAGGACTCCGTCCACGGAGAGCGCTGCGCTCGCGGCCGCCGCGTGGTGAAGCGGCAGTTGGGGTGCTTTCCTCAGGCACGGTTTCAACAACCGCAGATTCTGGAACAATCTCTGCTTCCTGCACAATCTCTGCTTCTATCGGTGTCGTCATGGTATTTAAAAAGCAAGGCCACCCGCTCGTGCGGCATCCGCGAGCGCCTTGACCTGGCCTCCATAGCGGTACCCGCCGCGATCGAAAACAATCGCGGCAATACCAACGGCCTTGGCTTTCTTCGCGATGGCTGCGCCAACCGAAACCGCCTGCACCGACTGCGATCCTTTGAACTCACGGCCGTGTGCAGCCGCGATTGTCTTTCCAGCCGTATCGTCGATAAGCTGCGCTGAAACAAATCGGTTGCTGCGATATACGGCGAGACGCGGACGCTCTGCAGTTCCAATGACGGTCGCGCGCACGCGCGCACGGCGACGCAGGCGGAGTTCTCGAGAAGATATAGGTTTGTGGTTCATAAGGTTGATTAGACAGCCTTCTTTCCCTGCTTCCGGCGGATAATCTCTCCGTCGTAGCGGATACCTTTCCCGAGGTACGGTTCCGGCGGTTTGACGCGGCGGATGTTCGCAGCGAACTGTCCGACCGATTCCTTGTTCACGCTCTCAAGCGTCATAACGTTTTTTTCTACTTTCGCCGTGACATCCTCCGGGATCGCAAGCGGTACGGTGTGCGAGAAGCCAACCGTAAGTACCACCTCCTTCCCTTTAATCTCCATCTTATAGCCGACGCCATCAAGAATAAGTTTCTTCATATATGGCATCTCAACGCCCTGAACCATATTCTTCACGTGCGATGCAAAAGTTCCCGTGAGCGCCTTTGCGAGACGGGATCGGTCTTTAGAAGTAATAGATACGTTCCCACCATCGACCATAATATCAACGGACGGGTGCACGCGCTTTGTAAGTGTACCTTTTGTGCCAGTCACGGTCAGCACACCGTTCGCAACCGAAACAGCGGCCTTTCCTGTTGCTATTGGTTTTTTCGCGAGGCGGCTCATATAAAATTACCAGATTTCAAAAAGATTCTCACCACCAATATGCGCCTTGCGCGCCTCCGCATCCGAAATGATGCCAATCGAGCTCGAGAGTATACGCGCGCCCGTGCCGCCTTTTACTGCATGCGCAGCGGTATGCGGAGCATAGAGCCGACGGCCAGGCGAACTCATGCGCTTCACGCCGCGCAGTTTCGACTGTCCATGTTCGTCGTAGGCGAGCTTCACAACAAATGTCCTCTTCACTTCCTCACCCTCTTTTATCATTGTCTCGATATGCGTTAAAAATCCAAGTTCTTTGAGTTTCTTCGCTATGGCGAACAGGTGCTCCGAGTACGGTATCGATACCTCTTTCTTACCGATCAGTGCGGCATTCTGAAGACGAATGATGAAATCCCCGACGCGGTCAGTTACCATGATGCCTTCTTAACGCCGGGAATCTTTCCTTCGCGTGCGAGCTCACGAAACTGGATGCGGGAAAGACCAAACGTACGCATATACCCGCGGGAACGGCCGGTAATCGCGCAACGGTTCTTCAGCCGCACGGGCGAAGAGTTTCTCGGAAGCTTCTGGAGACCTTCGGCGTCACCAGCCAACTTCAAAGCCGCACGCTTGACGGCGTACTTCTTGACGAGTTTCGTTTTTTTGACGAGCCGTGCAAGCTGAGACTTTTTTGCCATGAAAAAATAAAGCTCCGAAGAGCGTGCAGGTACTGTATCAAATAGCTCCTACGCCGTCAAACCGTCAGGATTGAGAAGGAATATTCGCGAGAAAATGAGAAATTATTTCTTGCCGGCTTCGACAATAAGCGGAAATCCCAAGTGGCGAAAGAATGCCTCGGCCTCGGCTCTTGTTTTTGCGGTCGTTACGACGGTAACCGCAAGTCCGAAGACGTCCTTTAGATCTTCATCGCTTGTCTCCGGAAAGATGGTGTTCTCGCGGATGCCGATGGTGATATTTCCCATATCGTCAATCGCAGTCGCCTTCAAGCCACGGAAATCGCGGGTACGTGGAAGCGCGATGTGGATGAGCTTGTCAAGAAAATCGAACATCCGCGTACCGCGAAGCGTAGTCTGGAGACCGACCGTATCGCCTTCGCGCACCTTAAAGGAAGCAATGGAAATGCGCGCCACGCGTGGAGCCGCCCTCTGTCCCGTAATCCTTGCGAGGCGATCTTGGATGATTTCGAGCTGCTTCTTGTCACGTTTTTTCCCGACGCCAGACGAGACAATAACTTTCGTGATGCGTGGGCTTTGCATCGGGCTCGTGTAACCGAATGCCTCCGCGAGTGCGAGATAGCCGGACTGCTGACGTTGTTTGGTGACTGACATAAATTATTTTTCGATGCGCTTGACGTTTGATGCATCGATCGCGCGTGGCCGCTCGATAATACGGCCGACTTCACCCGTACGGCCCTTCAGATGGCGCTTGTAGAGTGCAATCCCTTCGACGACGACTCTGTTCTCCCGCGGCGCGGCGTGCATGACAACGCCGGACTTCCCTTTGTCCTTCCCTGCGATTACTTTGACGTTGTCCCCCTTTTTAATATGCATACAAAAATGCTTACACTACTTCCGGTGCCAAAGCCACAATGGAATGCCAGCCCATCTCGGAGAGCTCGCGAGGTACCGGGCCGAAGATGCGATTCCCTTTTGGTGCCATTTCTTTCCCCTGCTTTTCGATGAGCACAACTGCATTCTCATCAAAGCGGATATACGAGCCGTCCTTGCGGCTAAATGGCTTTACCTGCCGCACGATGACGGCGCGGAAGATGTCCTTCTTCTTCACCGCCTTGCGGGGCTGGGCGGTCTGGATGGAAACAACTACCGTATCGCCGATCTCCGCATAGCGACGCTTAGACCCGCCGAGCACTTTGAAAATGCGGGCGACGTGTCCGCCGGAATTATCTGCAACAGAAACGATTGAACGGTCTTGTAACATATTTATTTCTTCGCGATTGCAAAATGCTTCATCTTAGAGATTGGGCGCGTTGCAATAATCGTTACGACGTCACCGACTTGGGCGGCATTCCCAGGGTCATGCACAAGATATTTCTTGGAGCGCACGAAATATTTCTTGTACTTCGCGTTCTTTACATAGCGGTCGACCTTAACCGTGGCTGTGTCCTTCATCGCCGTCTTGATGACAGTTCCGACGAAGATCTGGGGACGGATCGTTTTTTGCTCCATGGTATTACGCGGCCGCGATTCTTCGCGAATGCGCCGAACGTGCGTGTCGCTCCGTAAGGATGCGCGCTATCGTCGCCCGCAGCTTCTTCGGGGCATTGGGGTCTTTTGCACGCGCGCCCGCAGCCGAAAAACGCTCGTTACGCAACGCAATGCGCGTCTCAACGAGAAGCTTTACGAGTTCTTGGTCGGTCTTGGTCGCCATGTGGTCTCTTTTTGCCATAGAAATATAAATAGTGCAATGATCAGCGGCGCGCGATGATTGACGTCTTGACCGGAAGCTTCATGCCCGCCTGACGCAGATGCGCGCGCGCGATATCCTCAGGCACACCGTCCATTTCAAAGAGAATACGCCCCGGACGTACCTGGAAGACATAGTGCTTTGGATCGCCCTTGCCGCTTCCCATACCAACTTCTGCGGGCTTGGCCGTTACCGGGCGGTCTGGAAAGATGCGGATCCAGAGCTTTCCCGTCTTCGCAGTTGCGCGGGTCAACACCTTGCGCGCCGCCTCAATCTGATTGCTCGTTACGCGTGCAGGCGTGAGCGCCTTAAGTGCGAATGAGCCGAAGGCAACAGTGACACCGCGCGTATCGGGACGATTCAGACGCTTCTCGCTCAAGCGCTGCGTTTGCCATTTGCGGTGTTTCACTTTTTTAGGGAACAACATACAAAAATATCAGCCACGAGGCGTGTTCTCGGGAACACGCACTTCTGTTTTCTTGTCTTGGTACACATTGCCGCGGTAGATCCAAACCTTGATGCCGATGACACCATAGGGCAGATATGCCTGTTCGTGAGCAAAATCGATATCCGCGCGGAATGTCTGGAGTGGGATGCGGCCTTTCTTCACCTCCTCCTTGCGGCTCATTTCCGCGCCGCCAAGCCGACCTGAAATCGCGATGCGTACACCTTCGACTTCGCGCGCGGCTATGACCTTTTCAACTGTCTGTTTCAGTACGCGGCGAAACGGCATACGCTTTTCCAGTCCTTCGGCGACCATGGAGGCAACCACGGCGGCATCCGTTTCAGGCTGGCGCACTTCATTGATGTCAAGCTTAACTTGTTTGCCAGCGGGCAGTGCACGTCCCGATGCCTTTGTGATGACGGCAGTCAAATCGGCCCGAAGCTTCGCTGCATTCTCGCCGGAACGACCAATGACAAGACCAGGACGCGCTGTTGAAAGAATGACCCGCAATTCGCTCTGCGAACGTTCAATCTCAATATTGCTGGTGTATGTTCCACGCAGACGTTTCGTCAGATAGCGACGGATCGTCTCATCTACCTTTATGTTTTCGCGGTAGCTCTTCGCATCGGCGGCGAACCAACGGCTCTTCCATCCACGAATGATGCCAAGGCGATGTGCATACGGATGTACAGTGTGTGTCATATGAGATTACGCGTTTCGCTTCGCCGACGCAGCGGAGGAAAGCGTCACTGTGAGTCGACTCTTGCGACGACGGATGGCCGACGCGCGGCCAAAGGCGCGCGGCATATATTTTTTCAATATGCCAGCACTCTCGACAGTAAGCGATCGCACGATGAGCGACTCAACATCTTCGCCCTTCTCTTTCGCATTGGCTGCAGCGCTCTTGATTAGCTTTGCGATTGGCTCCGCGGCACGGCGTGGTAGAAAAGAGAGCGTTTCAAGCGCCGACTTGACCGGCTTCCCTTTCACGAGATTCGCGACAAGGCGAACCTTGCGTGGAGTCTGGTTATGGCTCTTGAGAGTTGCATTTGCCATACAGTTATTTCCCAGCGGCAGGCGCAGTCGCCTCGGGCGCCTTCGCGGCTTTGGCCGACGCAATCTCGGCCTCCTGCTTTTTAGCCTCCATTTCTTTCTGCATCTTACCGCCGTGCCGAAGAAACTTTTTGGTCGGCGAGAACTCACCGAGACGGTGTCCAACCATCTCTTCTGAGATAAGAACTTCGATGTGGGACTTTCCGTTGTGAACGCCAAAAGTAAAACCGATCATTTCTGGACTTACTTGGCTCCGACGCGCCCACGTCTTAATCGCTCCGGCCGATGCCGGTTTCTTATCGACGAGCTTCTTCAGGAGTTTTGCGTCCACGAAGGGCCCTTTCTTAAGAGAACGTGACATAAAGTGAATGAAAAGCCCGCGCAAGCGCGAGATAGCTCAAAGATACAGGAAACCATCTGCGGAGTCAAATATACCGTTCCGAATGACCCTCATAAATCCTGGGCCGTTTCAGAACCTTGACATATAATATATAAATTGTAATTTACAAAAACTGCAAAAAACCGCTTCATTTGGTACACTGGAGAATACCCATGCGGAAGAATAATCTCATCGGTATCGTCGTCCTCTTCATAATTCTGGCGGGAATTGTCCTCTATGCGGCAATACGTCCTGTTCCGGCAAGTGCTCCCGGGACGGCGGGGATGCTGCCTGCCCTACCGGAAGGAAAGTATACCGAACAGACCCCGTACTACGATATCGCCGCGAATTATGCGACGAGCACGCCGCTTGATTCTTCGGCGAACGCCACGGCGATCACTCTCATGAAGAACTTCGTAAGCGATACCATCGAGCAATTCAAGAGCGGTATCGATTTAAGTAATGCGCAAGGCAACAAAGCAAAGTTGCAAATCGTGTACCTCATTGCCTCCTCTCCTCACACGATTTCCTATATCTTCACTATATATGAAGAGACGTCCAGGATACACGGTAACACACTCTTCAAGACCTTCACCTTTGACACCGGCAGCGGTGCGCTGCTCGCGCTCACCAACCTTTTCACTCCGGGCTCGGATTATCTCGATACGCTTTCCTCGCTCGCACGCGCGAAACTCCCGGACATTATCGGTCAAGGTGCCGATACGACATTCATCAGCAACGGTACCACGCCAATTGATAAGAATTTCGAGAATTTCTTCTTTGATAACCAGGATTTCGTTATTCTCTTCGCGCCGTATCAGGTCGCTCCATATACTGCTGGCCCGCAAACGCTACGCATTCCCGTCTCGGAACTTTCACACATTCTTAAACTGGCGTATCGATAAGAGCGGACCCCGCACTAGAGTCCGAAACTCACGCTGTGCGGTTTTTGCCGACCTTGCGGCGAGAGACGATGAAAACATTCGAATATTTCTTCGGGGTGCGTGTCTTCTGCCCCTTGCCGGTGGGCTTGCCCCACTTGCTCTTCGCACGCCGAAGCCCGCGGCCCTGTTTGCCTTCGCCACCGCCGTGCGGATGGTCGACCGGGTTCATCGCAGTGCCGCGCACCGTCGGGCGAATACCCATCCAGCGAGAGCGGCCAGCTTTGCCGATGACGACGAGATTGTATTCCTCATTACCGACGGAGCCGATAGAGGCCCAAGAGAGATCTGAAATCTTGCGGATCTCCGTTGATGGAAGCTTAACCTGCGCGTAGCCAGCATCGTGTGCGACCACTTCGGCATAATTGCCAGCAGAGCGCACAAGACTCGCACCCGCGAGTGGAGCGATTTCAATGTTGTAAACGAAAGTGCCAACTGGAATCTTTCCAAGCGGAAGACGGTTGCCAGCAGTAAGTGGTGCATGCTCGGAAACAATGAAGGTGCTGCCCACTTTCACCTCCTTCGGAAGGATGACGTAGCGGCGTGCGCCGTCTCTGTAGAGTGCAAGTCCGATGAAGGCGCTGCGGAACGGGTCATATTCAACTGTTTCAATCTTCGCCGGAATATCCTTCTTATCGTATTTGAAATCCACATCGCGAAGGCGCTTTTTATGGCCGCCACCCTGGTGACGCATCGTGATACGGCCAAAACTGTTTCTACCGCTCTGACTACCCTTTTTCTTCAAAAGCGGCTTGTGCGGAGCGTCGCCCGAGAGAAGCTCGCGGTACGGCAGCGTGGTCATATGGCGGCGACTTTTGGAAGTGGGCTTGTAGGTTTTCATAAAGATTATGCGAATTGAATGCTATCGCCTGCGTTCAGATAGACGTATGCTTTACGGCGCGCCGCGCGAGTTCCGACACCGCGCTTTGTGCGCATCGCCTTCGGCTTGCCAGGAAGATTAACGATGCGAACACACTTTGGTTCGACATTATAAATTTCTTTAATGGCACCCGCGACGGAAGTTTTTGTTGCGCGCGACGATACGGCGAAGGTATAAACACTCTTTTCGGTAACGATGAGCGCCTTCTCAGAGAACCACGGAGCGCGAATGACCTCGTGTGCACCACCATCGCCGTGCTTCATCGCACGCGCGCGATGCATGCGAGCAT
>DATLTM010000011.1:0-14144 GCA_035533615.1 Minisyncoccota bacterium | reverse complement strand
TCCGTGCGCGTTCTCGTGAGGCGATGGTCGCGCTTGAAGAGACTGGCCGCGAGATTCGCCGTCGCATTCTCGACCTGGCTCAGGCGAAGGCGCGAGAAGAAGGTGAAGTAGCGAAGCAGGAGACGCGTGAATACGAGCTCTCGCTTCTTGTAGAAACACTCGATCGCGACAAGGCAGAAGTGCTCGCGATTGCTGGCTCCTCGGTGCTTTCGTATGAGCCGCTCGAGCGCTTGCCGCAGGAGGAACGCAAGACGCAGGAAGAACGGAGGCGCATGCTCGAACGCACCAAAATCCGTCTCGAAGAAGCGGGCGGCACCAGCGAGGAAATACGGCAAGAGCATAAAGAAGTCTCCGAGCGCGAGGCGTTTCTTGCACGCGAACTCGATGATCTTGCGAAGTCGGCGGCGGGACTACGCGCTCTTATTAACGACCTTGATACGGAACTTGCGAAGCATTTCTCCGACGGACTTGCGAAGGTCAGCGCTTCATTCGGCGAATATTTCGCACTCATGTTTGGCGGCGGCGGTGCGCGGCTCACGCTTGAAGAGCCGGAAGAACCCGAAGAGGATGATCTTGAAATCGATGAAGAAATAGACGAACTGCCCAAAGAGAAGGAGCGGCAAGGAATAGAAATAGCCGTGAATTTGCCGAAGAAGAAAGTGCGTTCGCTGATGCAGCTCTCGGGTGGGGAGCGCGCGCTCACCTCGATCGCGCTCATTTTCGCGATGAGCCAGGTGAATCCCCCGCCGTTTTTGATACTAGACGAGACCGACGCTGCGCTCGACGAGGCGAACAGCCGCCGCTATGGCGATATGATAGAGAACCTTGCGAAGAAATCCCAGCTTATCGTCATCACTCACAACCGCGAGACCATGAGCCGCACGAGTATTCTCTATGGCGTGACCATGGGCGGCGACGGCGTCTCTAAACTCCTTTCCGTAAAATTCGACGAAGCAATCGCGGTCGCTAAATAGCCAGTGGCACGAAATCCAATTCTTTTTCGGCGATGCGGGCCGCGGTGAGCTTCACGCGGATGGGATCGCCGAGCTGGTAGACCTTGTGTGTGCGTTTACCGACAATACGGTAGTGCTTTTCGTCGTATTCAAAATAATCGTCCCCCACATCTTTGATGCGTATCATGCCGTCGGCGTGTGTTGTCTGCTCTTCTACATATAGACCACGCTCGGTGACGCCCGAGACGACGGCATTAAATGTTTCGCCGATGCGGCCGGCGAGGAATTCAACCTGTTTCATTTTGATGGAATCACGTTCAGCATCGGAGGCCGCGACTTCACGTTCGGAGGCGTGAATAGCGAGTTTATCGAACGTCTGCATCTCTACCGGCGTTATCGGAGTGCCGCCCGCATGCGCCTTCACGAGCCGATGGATGAGGAGATCGGGATAGCGACGAATCGGGGAAGTAAAATGCGTATAGAAATCGAATGCAAGCCCGAAATGGCCGATATTGCGCGTCGCGTAGACGGCTTTACTCATCGAGCGCAAGGCCGCGGTCTTCACGAGGTATTCCTCCGGCTTCCCTTTCACCGATTCAAGGAGTTTGTTCAGATCCGCTCCTGTGACTACGCCCGCGCCTGAGGTTTGCAGGTGATAGCCCATAATGCGAAGCAAATTCGCAAGATTCTCGATGCGATCGGTGTCCGGCACGTCGTGGATGCGGTAGAGCGAGGCAAAGTGTGAGCCGCCGTTTGCGGTTAGTTTCGCAAGATGTTTCGCTACCGCTTCATTTGCGAGCAGCATAAAGTCCTCGATGAGAAGATTTGTCGCCTTGCGTTCTTTCAGATGGATTGCAATCGGCTTTCCGTCTTTGTCGAGTTCGACTTTCACCTCGGCCGTATCGAACTCAATGGCGCCCTTTGCTGTGCGCCACGCGCGAATCTTTCTCGAGAGTTCAAGAAGGATAGAAAGCTCGTCGTGCATGGTACCCGAGCCCGCGTCAAGTACCTCCTGCGCATTTTCGTACGTAAAGCGTTTGTCGGAGTGGATGACGGTCTCTCCGAACCATTCGTTGATGATGTTCGCATTGTTGTCGAGCGTAAAGACCGCCGAAACCGCAAGGCGGTCTTCGTCCTGCTTTAGCGAGCAGAGGTCGTTGGAGAGGACTTCGGGCAGCATCGGGATGGTGCGGTCGACGAGGTACACGCTCGTTGCTCGCGCGACGGCTTCTTTGTCGAGGTCGGTGCCGGGCTTCACAAAGAACGAGACGTCGGCGATATGTACACCGACCTCGATATCTCCGTTCGGGAGCTTTTGTACCGAGAGCGCGTCGTCAAAGTCTTTTGCGTCAAAGGGGTCGATAGTACAGGTCGGGATAGTTCTGAAGTCACGGCGCTTCGAGTTTTTCGCCTCCTCGGCGAGCATCGCGCGTCCATGTTCTTCAAGCTGTCTCGCGTCGGCGACAACTCCGGGAGGGAAGTCGCTTGAGAACCCTTGGCCGAGCGCGAGCGCACGCATCTCGGTTTCGTGCACGCCCGCCTTGCCAATGACCTCTTCAATGGTGCCGAGTGGGTATTCCTTGTCGGCGGCCCATGCGCCGAGCCGTACAAGGACTTTGTCACCGAGCGGAGTGTCGCCGCGATTACGTATGACGATGGGGACGTACATCTTCTTATAGTCCGGCGCAAGGAGTGTTAGCCCGTTTTCCTCGATCAGCGTACCGACGAAGGTTTCGCGCGCGCGGGAGATGATTTCCACCACCTTACCTGCCTCGCGTGGAGGCATCCTCCCAGAGGGGTCGCGGTAGGCGCCCGTCGGCACGACCTTTACGATGTCGCCCGAGAGCGCGTGTCCGGTCAACTCGGGCGGGATGAGCAAATCTTCCTTCCGTCCCTCCACGGGGAAAAAGCCGAAACCCTTGCGGGTCATCGTGATAGGGCCTTCGTAGATAGCATCTGCCGACATTTCTCTCACTCTAGCAATATTGGAGCGCTTCTGCTATAGTCGCGCTTATGTTAATGATTCGCTTCCAGCGTATCGGTCGGACCAATGATCCAGCATTTCGCATTGTCGTTCTTGAAAAGGAGCGCGCAGCGAAGACCGGAAATATTGTCGAGTTGCTCGGCACGTATAATCCAAGGAGTAAGGCGCTTACTCTCGACGGGGAACGAGTGAAGCATTGGATTTCAAAGGGTGCCCAGCCGACGGACTCCATCAAGAATCTCCTCATAAATAAGGGTGTCCTCGCCGGTAAGAAGGTGAACGTCCTCCCGAAGAAGACACCTCAAAAGAAAGAGAGCGCGGGAACGGCGGATATGGTCACAACCGCTCCGGTAATAGAGGCGACAGCTGAAGAGATCCCGATTGAGGCACCAGTCGCGTAACTCATACTCGCTTTAAAGCGAGATGCTACCATATCCTTATGGAACCAGACCAAGCATTTCTAGAATACGCGGTGAAGGCACTCGTCGATCATCCCGAGTCGGTAGAGACGACGCGGATCATCGATCAGATGGGCGTCCTGCTCACGCTCACAGTTCATCCAGAGGATATGGGAAAGGTCATCGGCAAAAGCGGTAAGACTGCCGAGGCGCTCCGTATCCTATTGCGGGTCGTCGGCATGAAAGGGAATGCGCGCGTAAATCTCAAGATAAACGAGCCGGTCGGCGGCAAGCACGGGCAGGAACCCAAGACGATCGACCAAGTGGTTGAAGAATTATAGAAGTGAAATTCCATCTCGTTACTCTCTTTGAAGAAGCGTGCGACGCATATCTCTCTGCGTCCATTATCGGGCGCGCGCGGAAGGAAAAAAAGATTTCCGTACGTTACCAGACACCGCGCGATTTTGTTGACAATACATGGGGTAAGGCTGATGAACGTCCATACGGCGGCGGCCCGGGCATGGTGATGACTGCCCTCCCGGTTGTCAAAGCCGTCGCGAAAGCTCTCGGCCGTACCCCAGACAGGGATGTACGAAGTCCCCACAAACAAGGACACATGAAGTCTCCGCAGAAGAAGATTGTCATTTGGTTTAGCCCGAGTGGGAAGCAGTTTACGAATAAAGATGCCGATGCACTCGCCAAATATAGCGATGTTGTACTTGTCTGTGGCCGGTACGAGGGTATTGATGAGCGCGCGAAGAAAATCCTGAAGACGCTCGCGCCGGTGAAGGAATTCGCTGTTGGTGAAGCGGTTTATACCGGCGGGGAAGTGCCGGCGCTTGCTATCGTGGATGCCGTCACGCGTCGTCTACCGGGCGTGCTCGGTAAAGACACGTCGGTAGAGGAGCGTCGCGTTGCCTCAAGTGCGGTCTATACCCGTCCCGAGACGATTTTATATAAAAAGAAGAATTATCACGTCCCCAAAGTGCTCCAAACCGGCCATCACGCAAAGATAGATGAGTGGCGTAAGAAGAAAGGATGAAATAAATCAGGGTTCAACAAATGGGTAAAACTATGCTGAGTCCGGAGGGAATACATATCTCTGTTACGCCGCACCGGATATCTTTTATCGGTGCGTCCTAATTACATGAGGCAGTAGCACGACCTGAGTAGTTCAAATTGCGTGCTCCTCTCCGCTCCGTAGGGCTTCGTATAGGACCTATGTAGAGGTCAAGTGCTCACCTGTTTACCTTACTGTCCATTTGTCCCGCAACGTTCTCTTTGATGCGGCGGTAGAGCGTTTCAAGATCTTCGGCGATGCGCTTGCTTCGGAACTGTTCTGTGGTCTGTTTTGCCGATACTGCCATGGCGAGACGTTTCTCTTCGTTATCCAATAGTTCTTGTGCGCGTGCTATTGCCTGTTCTACTGAGGAAACGAGAAACCCGTTCTCACCATCGCATATGATCTCGGTCGCGACTCCAACCGGAAATGTGATAGGTACGAGTCCTTGCGACATACCCTCGATAAGACTCAAAGAAAATCCTTCGTACCGTGAAGATATGAAGAGAATGCTGCCATATAGTGGCGCGAGTGCTCCAGGAATGAGATCTTTGCGCAGATTGACGTATAGATAATGCAAAAGGAAAGAGGCCCGCAACCAGTCCTTGAGTTTGCGGTTTGTTGTCATACATATAGTCGTCTTTGGCGTATCGGGAAATGCGCGATAAAGTTGCATGAGACGGTCAAGGCCTTTAAGTTTCAGTGTGAATACATCATTTCCGAGCCGTCCTAGAAAAACGAGATGCGGCGGCTCACGCAGCACATCACGCGGAGGCTCGAACCAATAGTCCTCGATCGCGTTGTGAATGACGTGTATGCGATCCTCCGGCACATCCATGCCAATGAGCTCGTCGCGTACTTTCATTGATGTAGCGATACATGCCGCTGCTCGTATTGCCGCTATCGCTTCGATATCGGCGATATCCTCGATTGGCCGCAAGGTCTTCAAGTCGAATTCAGGAATGATGTCGAGCCGTTGCAGTTCCTTGAATACCCCGCGCTCTTGCGGAGACAGGTCAGATGTACGTGGTGTTGAATTTAAATATCCTCGTGCGGTCGAACCGAAATGGCAGATGACGGGCACATTAAACGCGAGAAATGGAAGCGGCGTGTACGTCGTCCCCTGGATGATGTCGTGTTTAAGTATCGTTTCTTTATGTTCAAGCAAAGAGTAGAAGAATAGAACATTGGCCACACCCCTCAGATGGACGGGAGCATCGACCAGCTGAGTGCGTGGATAGAAGCCTCGAACTTGGACCCCGCGTTCCGCGAGTGCTAATGCCATAAGCTGATTTATCTGCGCGGCACCGGTGTGTATGCCAGCGTGAATCTTCTTCTCATTGTGAATAAAAGCGACACGCAGTTTTTTGCGCAGTCTTTCCGGTTGTTGCTCAACCGGTTTCGACAGAAACATTCTTAGCACGGACCGAGTCGCGATGTACGCTCGTCCTTCGAGTCCATATTTCTGTACTTTATCTTTACGTCTCACGTAATATACACAATACCTTATTATTTGGGTCGGAATGGGCTGGAGTAGGTCCCGTTGTTTCCCTTATCCCCAGCAGGGATTGCGGGAAAAGGCGGGGGGTGATACGGTAGAGATACGAGTGAGTCATGGAGGGCGGGGCACGGGAGATTAATATGGGAGCAGAAAGAAACGCATAAGCGCAAGCGGATTTATTTCCGTGCGTTCGCATTTATATAGTTAGGAAACTTACTATCAAGCAAGCCGGGTGACGAACGAGTTCTGTCTCGATTTGTCCGAGGCGAGTGCAGGTAAGAAGACTGCAGATAAAGCTTACAAGATTCAGCCATCCTCACATGCGCAAGAACTCAATTCAGAAAACATTCGGTTCATTTCGTGCCCCGCGTATACCGTTTCCTGACCTTGTCGGACACCAGCGAAGCTCATTCGACTGGTTGCTGGTGGACGGTCTCACAGAACTTTTCAAGGAATTCTCTCCAATTTCCGATTACTCTGGAAAGAAATTTGAATTACGATTCGAGAATTTTGAGGTGGGCGAACCGAAATACGACGAGCAATTCGCGCGCGAGAATATGCGCACCTACGAGGCACCGATAAAAGCGACAGTGAAGCTTATCAACAAAACATTCGGATCGGAGCGGTCGCAGGAGGTATTTCTTGCGGACATGCCGATTATGACGCCGCACGGCTCGTTCATCGTCTCTGGCGTAGAGCGCGCTATTGTTCCGCAGCTTGCAAGAAGCTTCGGCGCCTTCTTCGTGTCTGAGCTCATCCGCGGCAAGCCGTATTTCGGCGCAAAGATTATTCCGCTTCGCGGTGTGTGGATAGAGTTTGACTCGGAAACCGACGGCGCTATTTTTGTGAAAATAGACCGGAAACGCAAATTCCCTATCACCCAACTTCTCACCGTTTTCGGCGGCGGCCTTGGTGAGGCGGTTACGAAACACTTCGCGAAGGATCAGGCCGCGCTCTCCGCTATCAAAGCAACTCTCGCGCACGATGAAGCGACATCGGTCGAAGAGGCGTATATCGAGATTCACCGTCGCATGCGTGACGGTGACCTCGCCACTCCCGAAAACGCGAAGAACTTCGTCCAATCGCTCTTCTCGGTCGAGCGTTATGACCTCGGGAAGGTTGGCCGTCATCGCCTCAATGCCCGCTTCGGTCTTCCGACTACTGAGAAGGCGCTTGAGAAGCGGACGCTCGGCCTCGCGGACTTCGTCCGCATCATTTCAGAAATTACGAGACTGAATGCGGACCCGTACGCGCGCCCGGATGACATCGACCACCTCGGATTTCGCCGCGTTCGCTTTGTCGGTGAGCTTCTCCAAGCGCGCATGCGGGTCGGCATGAGCCGCATGAAGCGTAATATCCAGGACCGCATGAGCACCATTGAGAGCGAGACCACACTCCCAATGGCTCTCGTCAATCCGCGCCCCTTCCATGCGTCGGTGCATGAATTTTTCACGGCCAACCAGCTTTCGCAATTCATGGATCAGCAGAACATCCTTGCGGAGCTCGAACACATGCGCCTGTTTTCGGCGCTTGGTCCAGGCGGTCTTACCCGCGAACGTGCTGGTTTTGAGGTACGCGACGTGCATCCTTCCCATTACGGACGTCTCTGTCCCATCCATACGCCGGAAGGCCAAAATATTGGTCTTATCCTCCACATGGCTACCCACGCGCGCACAAACGATTTCGGTGTCATTGAAACCCCGTATGTTCGGGTGAAGAACGGGAAGGTGACGGATGAAATCGTTTATCTTAATGCGCTCGACGAAGAGCTCGAAATAATTGCACACGGCGCAACCAAACTCGACGATGATAGCCGTATTGTTCCCGACCACGTAGAAGCGCGTTACAAGGGAGATCCGATTATCGTCCCGCGTGATTCCATAACACTTATGGATGCCTCGACGTATCAGATGTTCTCCATTGCGACTTCGATGATTCCGTTTGTCGACCACGATGACGCGAATCGCGCCCTGATGGGCAGCAACATGCAGAAGCAGGCGACGCCAGTTCTCATTCCGGAGGCGCCACTCGTCGCGACCGGCATCGAGACGCACGCAGCACGTTCTACAGGCCGTCTCGTACTCGCCACAGAATCAGGAGAGGTCACGCACGTGGACGCGCGCAAGATCGTTATCGAGAACAAGGAAGGAAAGAAGAAAGAATATCACCTGCAGGGACTCACACAGACCAACCAAAACTCGGCGTTCATGCAGCGACCGTCGGTGTCGATTGCCGACAAGATTAAAAAAGGGGACGTGCTTGCGGACAACTCGTCTACCGACCATGGCCAGCTCGCGCTCGGGCAAAACGTGCGTGTCGCATTCATGAGCTGGAACGGCGCAAATTATGAAGACGCCATCATTATTTCAGAGCGCCTTGTAGAAGAGGCAAAGTTCACGACCGTGCATATCGAGGATTTCGACTGCGTCGTACGCGATACAAAGCTCGGTCCCGAGACGACCACGCACGACATTCCGAATGTCGGCGAGATGCGTCTTAAGAACCTTGATGAAGAGGGCGTCATCCGTATTGGCGCGGAAGTACGTCCAGGTGACATCCTTGTTGGTAAGGTCACGCCGAAGGGCGAGACCCAGCTCACGCCGGAAGAGCGCCTGCTTCGCAGTATCTTCGGCGACAAGGCAAAGGATGTGAAGGACACGAGTCTGCGCATGGAAGGCGGGAAGCGCGGTCGTGTTATCGGTGTGCGCGTCTTTTCCCGCGAAAAAGGCGATCAGCTCGAGACCGGCATCATCAAGAAAATCGTTGTTACGGTCGCGCAAGTGAGGAACGTCTCTGTTGGCGACAAGCTTGCCGGTCGCCACGGCAACAAGGGCGTCATCAGCCGCGTGCTGCCAGTAGCCGACATGCCCTATGACAAAGACGGCAATCCGATTGACCTCATCCTGACGCCGCTCGGCGTCCCGTCTCGCATGAATCTCGGACAAATCCTCGAGATGCACCTCGGGCTCGCGGCGCATACGCTCGGGTACCAGGCCATCGTGCCACCGTTTGCCGGTGCGACTGCAGACGAGATCCGTGGCGAACTTGAAGCGGCTGGCTTCGACCGTAGCGGGAAAATGAAGCTCTACGACGGTCGTACTGGTGACGCGTTTGCACAGACGATTGCGGTCGGGTACATGTACATCCTGAAGTTGCATCACATGGTGGAAGATAAGATCCACATGCGTTCCATCGGTCCTTACAGTCTTATTACGCAGCAGCCACTCGGCGGCAAGGCGCAGAACGGCGGCCAGCGTTTCGGCGAAATGGAAGTGTGGGCGCTTCTTGGTTACGGTGCCGCGTATACGCTCCGCGAGATGCTCACCATAAAGTCAGACGACATTCAGGGCCGTTCAGCGGCCTTCGATGCCATCGTGAAGAACGAGCCGATAAGTCACACGGGTACTCCGGCATCCTTTGCCGTTCTTACCAATCAGATTCGCGGTCTCGCGCTTGATGTTGAACCATTGAATCTCCCGCCGGAACCGGAGGCGTGAATGAAATATTTAAAAATTTAAACTTAAAGACTATGGCATTCACTCCCCGCAAACTTCCCCCGCGTGACACCTGGAACGGGCTTCGGCTCACACTCGCTTCGCCCGAGCGCATTCTCGCGTGGTCAAGCGGCGAAGTCACCAAGCCGGAGACTATCAACTACCGCACCCAGCGCTCTGAGAAGCATGGGCTTTTCGACGAAAAAATCTTCGGTCCAGAAAAAGATTACGAGTGCTACTGCGGCAAGTACAAGGGCATCCGCTACAAAGGTATCGTTTGCGACAAATGCGGTGTCGAAATTACCCGCTCGATTGTTCGCCGCGAACGCATGGGCCACATCGAGCTCTGTACGCCGGTCGCGCACATCTGGTTCCTGCGTTCCGTGCCGTCCCGCATGGCGCTTCTCCTCGGCGCTTCGGCAACGGATATTGAGAAAGTCGTTTACTTCGCGGGCTACATCGTTACCAAGATCGCCGAGGAGGAGAAGAAACGTCTTCTCACCGAACTCGAGAGCGAATATAAATCAAAGTACAAATCGCTTGAGAGCGACAAAGAACGCGACGTGCTTAAGGAAAAGATGACGCTCACAAAGGCTGAAATCGAGGGTGTCGTTGTCGGCAAGGTCCTCGACGAGCTCGAGTATCACCGTTTCTCGGTGAAGTATGGCGGCCTCTTTGAAGCAAGAATAGGCGCCGAGGCCATCTACGATATTTTTTGCAAACTCGACCTCAAGGAACTCGAGAAGACGCTCTCCGCGCGCTATCAGCACGCCGGCGCCGCCGAACGCGAGAAGCTTGCTAAGCGTCTTTCGCTCATAGCGGGTCTCATTGCTTCGGACATTCGCCCCGAGTGGCTCTTCCTCACGCGTATTCCCGTCATCCCTCCGGCGCTTCGCCCCATGGTCGCGCTTGAAGGCGGCCGCCATGCAACAAGCGATGTGAATGACCTCTATCGTCGTGTCATTAACCGCAATAACCGTCTCAAAAAGCTTATTGATATCCATGCGCCGGAAGTCATCTTGCGCAATGAAAAGCGCATCCTACAGGAAGCGGTTGATGCGCTTCTCGACAATTCCATCCGCAAGAGCGGTGCCTCCGCCGGTGCGATGACGATGGCACAGCGTCGCCCACTCAAAAGTTTGGCCGATTACCTGAAGGGCAAGCAGGGTTACTTCCGCCAGAACCTGCTCGGTAAGCGTGTTGATTATTCGGGTCGTTCGGTCATCGTTGTCGGCCCCGACCTTGAGCTTGACGAATGCGGCCTCCCGAAGCATATGGCACTTGAACTTTTCCGCCCCTTCGTCATCAGCGGACTTCTCGCGCGTGAACTTGCCTTCAACATCCGCGGTGCAGGACGTCTCATTGAGGACGGTGTTGCTGAAGTATGGGAAATCCTCGAAGAGACCATCAAAGGTAAATACGTGCTTTTGAACCGTGCACCGACCCTTCACCGCCAAGGCATACAGGCCTTCCGTCCGCGTCTCATTGAAGGTGACGCTATCCAGCTGCACCCGCTTGTCTGTAACGCTTTTAACGCAGATTTCGACGGCGACCAAATGGCTGTGCACGTGCCGCTGTCTGAGGAAGCGCAGTGGGAAGCGGCGAATATCATGAGTGCGAACAAGAATATTCTCAAACCTGGCTCGGGTGACATGATCGTGCTCACCGGCAAGCCTCTCGATATCATTCTCGGTGTCTACTGGCTCACGAAGGCGGTGGACAAGGCGAAGGGCGAGGGAGAATATTTCGCGTCGCCTAACGCTGCCATTCTCGCGTCAGAATACGATGCAATCGATCTGCGCGCCAATATCAAGGTGCTATCGGTTGAAGGGAAAAAGAAATACGAGCCATTCGGGGATCATCCGTTTGAGACGACGGTCGGTCGGCTCCTCTTCAATACCGTGCTTCCGGCCGATTATCCGTTTGTCAACGAAACCATAACGAAGAAAGTGCTTGCGCGCATCGTTACCGACTGTATTAGCCGTTACGGGCTCGATGCGGTACCAGACATCGTGAACAAGGTGAAGAGTTTCGGCTTCGATTACGCGACACGCTCGGGTATTTCCTGGGCGATTAACGATGTTTCCGTGCCAAAAGAGAAGACGCACATCGTCGCGGAGGCAGCCGCGAAGGTAGTCAAGATACAGGATGATTATCAAAACGGCCTTCTCTCAGGTGAAGAGAAGCGTCGCATGGCTATCGAGATCTGGCAGGGTGCGAAGCAGCAAGTTGAGGAGCAGGTCGCGCACGAGCTCGATCCGATGGGTTCCGTCGCCGACATGGTGAAGTCCGGCGCGCGCGGAACGCTCGGCAATCTGACCCAGATGGCTGGTATGAAAGGGCTCATCCAGAACACGGCAGGTGAGACGATAGAAGTCCCCATCATCTCTTCGATGATAGAGGGATTGAACCCGATCGAATACTTCATGAGTACGCACGGTGCACGAAAAGGCCTCACCGACACTGCGCTTGGCACCGCTAAGGCAGGCTACCTCACCCGCCGCCTCTTCGATGTTGCACAGGACTCAATCGTAACCGAGAAGGATTGCGGCACAAATCGAGGCGTGAAGATCAATCGCGTGAGCGCCTCCGGCATCCAGATCAATTATGCCGAAGCCCTGCGCGGCCGTGTGCTCGCGGAAGACGCCAAGGATGCCGATGACGTCACCCTCTTCAAAAAAGGGCATTACCTCTCTACGCTCGATGCCGAAGCGCTCGCCTCTTCGACGATCGCGTCCGTCGTTGCGCGTTCACCGATGTCGTGCGAGACGCGCTATGGCGTCTGTCAGACCTGCTACGGTATGGACCTCACGACGCAGGAGATTGTTGATCTCGGCGAAGCGGTCGGTACGGTCGCAGCACAGGCAATCGGTGAGCCGGGAACCCAGCTCACCATGCGTACCTTCCATCAAGGCGGCGTTGCTTCGATTGGCGGCGACATCACAAGCGGCTTGCCACGCGTGGAGGAGGTCTTCGAGAAACGTTCGCCGAAAAACCCGGCTGTCATTTCAAAATGTGACGGCCTCGTTGCCGAAATTAAAGAAGAAGGGCGCGAAAAGATCATCGTTATCGCGCCGTCGGCAGGACAAGGGAAAAAAGATGGTTCGTCTTACGAATATCTTGCACCGTATCCGCGCATCCCGCTTGTCAAAGAGGGCGATTCCGTCCTGAAGGGACAGATTCTCACGGACGGTTCCGCCGACCTTGACGATCTGTTCGAGTATGCAGGCCGCGCGATGGTGCAGGAATATATCATCGTCGAAGCTTCAAAGATTTATGAACTTCAAGGGGCACCGGTCTCGCGCAAGCATCTGGAAGTCGTCGTGAAGCAGATGTTCTCGCGCGTGAAGATAACCGATGCAGGCGATACCGATTACTCGGTTGGCGATGTCGTTGAGGATTGGGAGTTCGTAAAATCGGTCAAGGAAATGGAAGATGCGGGAAAGATCGCGCCAACATCGCACGAGATCGTGCTCGGCATTAAGGAAAGTGCGCTCTCGCGCCGTTCGTTCCTCTCGGCGGCGTCCTTCGAGCAGACGACGAAGATCCTTATCAACGCCGCGCTCCGCGGCTCGGTTGACCGCCTTCGCGGTCTCAAAGAGAACGTCATTCTCGGTCGCCTCATTCCCTCCGGTACCGGCTTTACGGGAAGCAAAAAGCACGCGAGTATCAAGAAACTTCAGGCCGAACATCCCGCACCGTCATATTCCGAGTCGCGCACGGTCTCGTTTACTCCGCGCCAAACCCGCGCGCTCTAACTCATGGCGCGAGACACGGTCGCCGAAATCAAAGACCGTCTCTCCATCGTCGAGATTGTACATCCGTATGTGAAGCTCGTGCGTGCGGGGAGATCGCTCCGCGGACTCTGCCCGTTCCACAAGGAGAAGACGCCGTCCTTCCACGTGAGTCCCGAGCGCGGGACGTGGCACTGTTTCGGCTGCGGTCTGGGCGGCGACGGGTTCTCATTCATTGAAAAGATCGAGGGTGTCGATTTCAAGGGAGCTTTGAAAATCCTCGCCGAGAAGGCGGGAGTCACGATTGAGTATTCCGGCGGCACAAATCGCGAAGACGCGTCAAAAAAGGAGCGGCTGCATGCTCTGATGAGTCGCGCGAGCGAATGGTATGCGGGTAAATATGCCAGCAGTCCCGCCGAAAAATACGCGAAGAAGCGTGGTCTTGCGGACGAGACGATTCTTACCTGGCGCCTCGGTTACGCGCCGGATGCGTGGCGCGCACTCCTTGAAGCGCTCACCGCTGAAGGGTTCGCTGTCGGAGAATTGCTTGCCGCCGGGTTGATTAAGGAGGCCGACGGAAAACCGGGCACCTATTACGATCGCTTCCGCAATCGACTGATGTTCCCGATACGCGACCTCGCCGGCCGTGTCGTCGCTTTTACTGGCCGTGCTCTTGCGGAGGACGACCTCGCGAAATATCTCAACTCTCCTGAAACGGATTTGTACCGTAAGTCCGAAATCCTCTTCGGCATGGACGCTGCAAAGGACGCGGTACGCACGCGCGGATTCGCGATGCTCGTTGAAGGGCAGATGGACGTACTGCATGCCCATCAGGCTGGTTTCCAAAACGCCGTGGCACTGTCCGGTACCGCGCTCACCGAGCGCCATCTCGGCCTCATAAAACGGTACGGAGAAAATCTGATGCTTGTGCTTGACGCCGATCAGGCCGGCTTCTCTGCAACCGCCCGATCGGCGGCACTCGCGCTTCGCGCCGGACTACGCGTGAAAGCAGCACGGCTT
>DATLTM010000010.1:0-18338 GCA_035533615.1 Minisyncoccota bacterium | reverse complement strand
AGCGTCCATACTAAGCCGCTTCACTCCCATAATGAATTCAGCCAGAGCTCTTTTAGTCTCTTCTTCATGCAGGAATGCGTTTTTCATCAAGGGAATCATAGTATTGAGTTTAGATTGTTAAAAACCTCTGATAATTTCTTTCCTTCAGGTAAATGAAAAATGCTCGAGGCAAGCGGATAAAAAGTAGGATTGCCGCTAATGGGCGATAGGGAGTTCCCGCAAGCGCTTCCATATGCCCTCGGAAATAATTATTGAATCTACCAAATGGGAACATATGATTTTTTGGGTCTTTAATTCCCGGTCTTGTTTTTAATGTTGGACTTGAGAACCCACCGTATCTTTTCTTAAAAAGGATTTTTGGTTCCACGATTAGTCCGAAATGACTTATTGCAGCCAAACTAAAATGATAGTCGGATCCCCATTCTCGTCTTTGAGGGTATATCTTCCATGTTTCTTTGATGACGCCTGTTCTAAAGAGACTGTACATTATATTACACTTACCCAGTATCTCGGGTTGTAGTACATAGCGAGCTACAAGAAGATATGAAGGTTCTCCAGATAAGCGTACAAGATCCAACTCCTCCTTACTGCTTTTTCCCGAAGAATCAATGGTAGCCAATATAGTCGTAGCAAGTCCGATGTTTCTGTTCTCTTCTAAGTTTGAGATGCAGATTTCCACATAATCTTTTTCCCTTAGATCGTCTTGCGCGGCCCACATAAAATACTCACAGTTGGCTTTATCAATGAGAAATTTAAAATTTGGGAACATCCCGATATTCTTTTCTTGCCGATAGTAGGTAATGCGCGGGTCTCTTTTCGCATAGTCTTCGCATATCGCTCGCGACTTGTCGGTCGATGCATCATCGGAAATAAGCATCTTCCAATTAGTGAAGGTTTGTGCGCGCAAGGAATCAATCGCTTCTCGAAGAAAGCGTTCGCCGTTGTATACAGGCATGCCGATAAATATTCTTGGCATGGTTAGTCGGTATTCTTTATGATGAGTCCTTGGCCGGTCGGCAGAGAAAGAATCTGTACCCCATGTTTCTTCGCCCAGGTGTCATGTGCTTCTTTCATCGCATGGTTTCCTTCATAGGAATAATCGTCAAAAAGGATTACACCTCCTTTAGAAATCTTCTTCCAGAAGAAATCAATGGCCGATACTTCAGGTAGGGCAGCATTCATGTCAAGGTGAAGGAAGCAAATCGCATCGGTTTGTACTAACGGGAGTGTCTCCGGCACTGTGCCTTTTATCACTTCAGCATTGAATCCTTCAAATGTCTTCTTGACTGTCTCGTAAAGATCTTGCTGATCATAATGCATCGTCTTATGGATTTTCATCTCTTCTTCCGTGCTGTATTTCGGGTCGAGACCACCAAATGTATCCATAAGGAAATACTTTTTATCCAATTTCTCGAAGCCGATGTAGTGCATGAGCGAACGGGCACAGAAGCCGGTATTCACACCACAGTCCACGAAGTCGCCGGGAATATTTTTTGCATACGTACCAGCCCAATAAAGGACGTGCATGCGCCACGGAATGTCATTTTTCGCGAGGCAATGCTTGTTGTCGACTCTTTTTGCCAAGTTATACGATTCTATGAAGAGAGGATCCTTCATGAAGTCAGCGTTATGAAAGGTGTAGAGCTGGTCGGTGGCGTACGTCAAATCTTTCTTAGGTAATAGAGTGTAGTTATCAAGATTGATACTGAAGGACTTGTAGATTTTTTTGACGATGTTCGGCGTGATAGGCCGGAGGATGTTCTTGGCAGCTTCTTTCATGGAGTTCATCTTATCTTCATGGTCTGGTAATCAAGCATCGAAGCAATTTTTCCCATATGATTACCGTGGAAGATGATTGAGCGCGGATTGTCGATATCAAGAATCTCGAAATTGATATTCTGTTTGTGGTCGATCAATTCGAGCTCTGGTCGATGGAACCGCACATCGAAGAAATGCATGCCGACATTGAAAAGGAACGGTGGTATGCTTACTGTCGTTGTATATTTCCCAGGCGCATAATCGAAGAGATGAGCATCTTTGTCGGATTCAGACGAGAGAAGTAAGAGATCATCGCCCGCATAAAACATCACTGAGAGAAGTGCGTGCGGGGTAGGGCGCATAATCTCATAGTTTATTTGTATGGAAAATGGATCCCCGATGGGGATCTTCGCGTGCGGCTCATTCTCTTTGTTCAGGATGGTTATTTTTGAGATTTGCGCTTCTTTTTCAGGATTGATCACATAGTTAATGATCGCATTCACTTGTCCATCATTTAAATACGCATTGATTACGTCTTCAGTTTTTCCGAACATCTTAATCTTTCCCTTTTCAAGCAAGACTGTTTTGTGACAGAGACGTTGAATAGCAGCCATGTTGTGACTGATGAAAAGGATAGTGCGTCCGGCCTTGCCGGTGACTTCTTCCATCTTGCCGAGACACTTTTTCTGGAATTCGGCGTCGCCGACGGCGAGCACCTCGTCCACAAGAAGAATATCCGGCTCCATATGTGCCGCGACCGAGAAGGCGAGCCGTACGTACATTCCACTTGAGTAGCGCTTCACGGGCGTATCAAGGAACTTGCCGATACCGGAAAACTCCACAATCTCATCAAATTTTCGTGCAATTTCCTTGCGGGTCATACCGAGGATGGCGCCGTTGAGGAAGATGTTCTCACGGCCCGTGAGCTCGGGGTGAAAGCCGGTACCGACTTCAAGCAGGGAAGCGACTCGTCCCCCCATTTTTATTTCTCCTTCTGTGGGAGGGGTAATACCGGTGAGGATTTTAAGGAGCGTAGATTTCCCTGCTCCATTTGCGCCGATAATACCAACAACCTCTCCGGGCATCACATCAAAACTGACATCCTTGAGCGCCCAGAAATTCTCTTTGGTATCAATACCGATAACCTGTTTCGCTTTATACTTCGCAAATTTGAATGGGCTGCGGAGAATGTTAGCAAATACATCACGGAGCGTGATGTAACCGCCCTGCTGGTGCATAATGTCATACCTCTTTCCTACCCCTTTTATTTCTATAATGGGTTGACTCATATGATATCGGCGAAATAGCGCTCCATCTTCTTGAACATCACGACGCCGATGATAAGCAGTATGAAGACCGCAATGAAGGACAACATCAAGAGGAACCAATTGACGGGTTCAGTCCCGAGGACCGCCGCGCGCGCCGCCTTGATAACGCCTGTCATCGGATTGATGGCGAGTATCCACGAGTATTTGCCCGCGATACTTGAGGGGTAGATGACCGGCGTGACGAACATAAGCATCTGCATGAAGTAGGGGAGGATGTAGCGCACATCGCGGTACTTGACGTTGATGGACGCTAGGAAGAGTCCGCCCCCAAGCGCCGCAAGATAGGAGATGATGAGTAGAAGAGGAATAATGAGAAGTCCAGTGAGGTGCGGGAGGAATCCGTAATAGAACATAAGACCGACGAGCACGACCGATGCGACGCAGAAATCAACGAGATTGGTCGCGATGACGGCAAGCGGGAGAATCATCCGTGGGAAATATACTTTCGTTACTATCGCCTGATTGGAAACAAGACTCCCGCTCACGTCGCCGAGTGACGATGAGAAGAATTGCCAGAAAAGAAGGCCGGTGTAGACGAAGATGGGATAGGGAACACCCTCGGAAGGTACGTGAATAAGCGCGCCGAAGAAAACACTGAAGATGACCATCGCCATAAACGGCTGGAAGATGGCCCATCCGACGCCGACAACTGTCTGCTTGTAACGGACCTTGAGGTCGCGCCATACAAAGAAATACAAGAGCTCTTTATAGCGCCATATCTCCTTGAGGTCGGCGAGAGAGAAGGTCTTCTTCGGACGTATTACGGTAACGGCGTTACTCATATTTTTCTTTGTACCACGCATATGTCTTCGCAAGACCAGTGTCGAGTCCTATCTTGTGCCTCCATCCGAGTTTATGGATTCTCCTCACATTCAACAGTTTTCGCGGCGTGCCGTCCGGTTTCGTCCGGTCCCACACGATTTTTCCCTTGTAACCGACGACTTTCTTTATCTTTTCGGCCAGAGATTTTATAGAGAGATCGGTGCCGGTGCCGATGTTGACGATGTCTGAACCACTGTAGTTCCGCATCAGGAATACACAGGCGTCCGCGAGGTCGTCCACGTGGAGGAATTCCCGTTTTGGCGCCCCCGTTCCCCAGATGACCACTTCTTTGCCCCCGTTCCTTTTTGCTTCGTGGAATCGCCGGATGAGCGCTGGGAGAACATGCGAATTCATTGGGTCGAAATTGTCATTCGGCCCGTAGAGATTTGTTGGCATCACGGAGATGAAATTGGTCCCGTACTGTTCGTTGTATGCCCGGCACATAAAGATACCGGCGATTTTAGCGATAGCATAGGAATGATTTGTCGGCTCAAGCGGTCCCGTCATCAGGTACTCTTCTTTTATCGGCTGTGGAGCGAGCTTTGGATAGATGCAGGAGCTCCCGAGGAAAAGAAGTTTTTTTACTCCAGAACGATAAGCACTTTCCATAACATTGTTTTGTACAGCCAAATTCTCATGGATAAACTCGGCAGGATGAGTCTTATTCGCCATGATGCCACCGACTTTTGCCGCCGCGAGGAACACGTATTCCGGCTTCTCTCTATTGAAAAGGTCATCCACCTTCTTCTGATCCATCAAATCAACCTCGGCGCGTGTTTTCAGGACAAGGTTTGTATACCCCTTCTTCTTTAAGAGTCTCACGATGGCCGAGCCGACGAGACCTCGGTGGCCGGCCACATAAATTTTTGATGTCTTTTTCATATGTTCTGTAACACGGCGTTCAATCTTTTCCGTATGAAGGGATGTATCTTCTTGCTCCTGACTGGAAACCACGCAGAATCATTGTGCTGATTGTCCATCCGTACCGCCGTCTTTTCATCGATGATATACCCATAATACAGCACGATTGCGTGATATGAGGTGCCACTGAACATTGACTTCTGATGCGCTTCTTCTTGAATGCCGCCGAAGATAAGTCTTTTCTTATCGATGCGAATACCGGCCTCGCGTAATGCCTGGCGCACCACTCCGTCGAGGATCTTCTCGTTCTTCAACAGCCGTCCCCCGACAGAGAAGTAGACCCCCTTGAGTGGCTCATTGGTTCTCTTAAAAAGGAGCGTCTTCGTCTTGTTTTTGTTAAGAAACAGGACGTCGGTTGTAAAGATTGGGACCGCGTTCAAGATTTGAACATACAGTTCACGCGGAATCGGTGTATGCATTGATGTTCTCATTGGTGATTTCATTCCTCTGCTTCCTTTAAATCATCTCTGGTCATCAGTCGGACGAGTTCTTTAAACGTTATCTTTGGTTTCCAGCCAAGTTTCTTTTCCGCTTTCGTGTAATCGCCCCGTAGGACATCCACTTCCGCCGGGCGGAAATATCTTTCGTCTATCTCAATGATGGTCTTACCCGTCTTCTTATCGATTCCCTTTTCCTTTAGGCCTTTTCCCCTCCAGACGATATCCATACCGAGCGTCTTTCCGGCCTCTTCCACGAACTCGCGGACGCTGTGCGACTCATTCGTGGCAAGAATGAAATCGTCCGGCTCTTTATGCTGGAGTATACGCCACATACCTTCCACGTAATCCTTTGCATACCCCCAGTCGCGCTTTGCATCGAGATTGCCGAGATAGAGTTTTTCCTCTTTGCCGAGCTTGATGCGCGCAAGTCCTCGCGTAATCTTCTTCGTGACGAAGGTCTCGCCGCGGCGGGGAGATTCGTGATTGAAGAGGATGCCATTGGACGCAAACATACCGTAGGATTCCCTATAATTTCTCGTTATCCAATACGCATAAACCTTGGCGCATCCGTACGGCGAACGCGGGTGGAAAGGGCTTGTTTCTTTCAGGGGGATTTCTGCTGCTTTGCCGAACATTTCACTTGATGACGCCTGATAAAATTTCGTCTTGTTCAACCCGGCTTCTCTCATAGCATCGAGGATACGGATTGTCCCAAGTCCTGTAACATCAGCGGTGTACTCGGGGATATCGAAACTGACTCGTACGTGACTCTGTGCGCCGAGGTGGTATATCTCATCCGGCTGTATCTTGCTCAAAAGGCGATTCAGATTACTTGCATCGGACAAATCGCTGAAATGAAGAAAAAGTCTCACGCCGTGAATATGCGGATCTTTATAGAGATGGTCTATGCGGTGCGTATTGAAGTTGCTTGCGCGGCGGATAAGCCCGTGTACCTCATATCCTTTTTCAAGAAGGAGTTCGGCGAGATAGGAGCCGTCCTGGCCTGTAATGCCGGTAATGAGCGCTTTCTTCTGTGAATTCATATTTATATAATATGTATATGTAGTAGCTAGATAGCGTGTATATTCAGGTTAACATCTAGAACCAGTTTCCGCAGGCTGGGGTTGCATGGGGCAGAATAAGCAGTGCATCGGCGACCTGAACAAACTTCTGGCAAAGGTCACTCCGCGGCAAATGTCCAGACGGCCCTGAAGATGCAGATAGTGGCGCTCTAGACTGCGCAGATAAATTTGCAGGCGCTCACGCAGAAGGAACAGGGAGCGTGGGAGTCCCCAGCTGGCGGTTCCGGGGTGCGCTAACGGATAGCGTGCACATACTGCCATGCTAAACGGGACGTTTGTGCGTATCATTCGTATGGTATAGTGGGCACCATCATGCAGGAGGGGACGGCGAAGCAAATTGCACGATGGGTGGCGCTCGGGGCGCTGTTCCTCGTTCCAGTCACGCCGTTACTAATAGCAAACTCGTATTTCTTCCCCTTCATAACGGGTAAGGCTTTCTATTTCCGAATTCTCGTCGAGATAGCGGTCGCCGCATGGGTGGTGCTCGCATTTCTCGATAAAGAGTATCGCCCGCGTTTCTCCTGGATAGGAGTGGTAGTTGTTGCCTTTGTTGCATGGATGTTCGTTGCGGATCTTTTTGCGGTAAACGTTGCGAAGGCTTTTTGGAGCAACTTTGAGCGCATGGAAGGATGGGTGCTCCTTATTCACCTTCTCGGTTTCTTCTTTGCTGCGGGCGCGGTGCTGCGGGCAGAGAAGAAGTGGCGCGCATGGTTTCTTGCTTCGCTCGCTGTTGCGGTCATCGTTTCCATCTACGGCATTCTGCAGCAGGTGGGCGTGTATGCCATTCACCAAGGCTCGACGCGCATCGACGCGTCCTTCGGTAATTCCGCGTATTTTGCTATCTATCTCCTCTTCAATACCTTCATTGCCGGCTGGCTGGCGCTCACCGAGAAGCGCGCCTGGTTCAAATGGGCGCTCATCGCCTTTGCTGCGGTTGAGTCGGTGCTCATCCTCCTTACCGAGACGCGCGGTACGGTGCTTGGGCTCTTGGGTGCGCTTCTGCTTGCCGGACTTCTCACCGCTTTCACCGCCGGGAAACGCGCTCGCCGTTATGCCGCGTGGGGGATTGCCGTGCTCGTCATTCTTGCCGGCGGTCTCTATCTCGCTCGCGATTCTGCCTTCGTGCAGGGGAATCACATGCTGCAGCGCATCACTTCCATATCGCTTGCCGACGGCCAGACCCGTTTTACCATCTGGCACATGGCATTTGAGGGAGTGCTCGAGCGGCCGATCGTCGGATGGGGACAGGAGGGTTTTAATTACGTCTTCAATAAATTCTATGATCCGTCCTTGTATGCGCAGGAGCCGTGGTTTGATCGCGCGCACAACGCCTTCATTGACTGGCTCACCGCCGGCGGCATACCGGCATTCCTGCTGTATGTCTCGCTTTTCGGCACGGCCTTCCTGTTGCTGTGGCAGAGTTCTGAACTCTCGCGTCCTGAACGCATTGCACTCACCGCCGCCCTTGCCGGCTATGCGTGTCACAATCTCTTCGTCTTCGACAACCTCTATTCTTACGTCTATTTCTTCGCGATACTCGCGCTCATCGACTCGCAGGTCGCGCGGCCGTTTGAGCGGCTGGAACGCGCGCCAGAACTTACAGCGACGGATGGTGTAACGTATGCACTCCCAATTGCTACGGTCGCCGCCTTTGCATGCATCTGGTTCGTGAACATTCCTGGGATGAACGCGGCGGGCGAGCTTATCACCGCAATCTCACCCTCCCCCTCCGGCGTCGACGGAAATATAGCCGTGTTCCAGGATCTTGTTACGCATCCGGCTTTCGCGGCGCAGGAGATACGCGAGCAGCTTGTTTCTTTCGCGGCGTCGGTCGCGCAGAGCTCAACCGCAACCGAAACGCAGAAGCAGCAAGCGCTTACCCTCGCTATCAGCGAGATGCAGAAGCAAGTTGCCGCGTATCCTTTGGACGCGCGCGAACATCTAGAGCTGTCCTATGCGTATCAAGCCGGAGGAGATGAAGCTGATGCACTCAAGGAGGTTCAGGCCGCTTCTCTTCTCTCGCCGAAGAAAGAGGAAATTTTAATAGAAGAGGGCTCCATTGAATGGGATATGGGCAATACCGCCGCCGTGCAGGCGGATTTTAACAAAGCGTACGCGCTCGGACCTCAGTTTCAGGATCTTGCTATATACGCCGCTGCAGGCGATATCGCCGTAGGCGATATCGCATCAGCCGACAAGATCTTGCTCGGTGCGTACGGCACGACGACGGTTGATAGCGATGTTCTCGCTGTTGCATACTATCGCACCAAGGATTGGCCGCCGCTCATCGCACTTTGGAAGATGCGCGCGGCAGTTCCGAGCGCGACCGCTGATACCTGGTTCTCGCTTGCCGCGGCCTATTACGCGGCGGGCGATACCGCGGACGCCATCGCGACTATTAATAAGACGGTGGCGCTCTTTCCGGACGCCGCATCCTCCGGTGCCGCTGCAATCAAGCAGATAGAGGGGAAAACCGTGGGGCAATGAATCTTCGAAAACGCGTCCCGCTTGCGCCGCTCACGACGCTCGGCGTGGGAGGGGTGGGGCGTTTTTTTGTTGCCGCGGAGTCGGTCGAGGATGCGACGGAGGCGCTCCACTTCGCACGTACGCATGCACTCTCGGTCTTCGTGCTCGGCGGGGGCTCGAACATCGTGATTGCCGATGGCGGCGTCGACGGACTCGTGCTTGCCGTGCGCGTACCGAGCATCGTCGCCGAAGCAAACGGTAATCGAACAGAGGTGACGGTCGGTGCGGGAGTTGTGTGGGATGATTTTGTTGTTTGGACCATCGCACACGGTTTCGCCGGCCTGGAATGTCTTTCCGGCGTGCCGGGAACGGTCGGCGGCGCCGTTGTCGCCAATCTCGGTGCATACGGAGCGCAATGCAGCGATACGTTCGTGCGTGCGGATGTGTTGGACACGCACGATTTGGGGGCCGGCCTCAAGATATTCGGGAAAGAGGAATGTATTTTTTCGTATCATGACAGCATGTTCGGCCATGTGCTGGGGCGGTATATCGTCATCCGTGCGACATTTGCGCTCTCGACCGACCCGTCGGTGCAGTTGTCGTACCGCGATAATCGTTTTGACATGACGACGCTCACCGCGAAGCTCGGACATACGCCGACCCGAGAGGAAGTCCGCGATGCCGTACTCACGATGCGTGAGGCAAAGGGTTCGCTCATCATGCCCGATCGCGTTTCCTACAAAAGTGCAGGATCATTTTTCCATATGCCGTTTGTATCAGAGGAACAGTATGAGAAAACCGCAGTGCGCGCGCGGGAGCTCGATGCGGCGAAAGAGGAACGACTGCGCCCATGGGCGTGGAAACAGCCAGACGGCTCCTATAAAGTGGCGCCCGGTTTCCTGCTTGAGTACACCGAGTTTCAAAAAGGGTATGTGCGCGGTGCAGTTGGCATATCTCCTCGGCATACGCTTTCGATTATTAACGTTGCGGACGCACGCGCGGTGGACATCGCACGGCTTGCGTCTGATATGCAGCGCGCTGTCGAAAATATATTCAGTATTCGACTCGAGCGCGAAGTTGAATACATCGGACAGGTGGAACGCGGAATGTAGATGCGCGAAAAAATTAATACGGAGTCATTTTCTGAAAGTTATCCACACATTACATTTTTTTCACACACAAAAAATGATTTACGCGCGATAATGTTCTGTAGAAACGTTTACGCATGAAATCATTTCGCGCGCGAACGGGTCGACATATCAGCCATCACTTTAATTTGCAACCACCATGGCAAAGAAGCGCAAGGCAGCAAAGAAGCGCAAGGCAGCAAAGCGACGCGCGTAGTTTCGTAAAAAGAGAGAACCCGCTCATCATGAGCGGGTTCTCTCTTTAGGATCTAGCGCTCCGTGCTTGGGCCTTCGAATTTTGCTATAGTGTTCCGCAATGCTCGGGCTTTCCCGTTTCTTCTCGAAAAACCAGTCCGCGGCCTTCCTTCGGGCCGCGGAGCCGCGTGTGGCGGCGGTCAATGTGCATTCCGAGGAACTCAGAGGACTTTCCGACGAGTCGGTGCGAGAGCGTTTCGCCGAAATTCGTGCGAAGTCGATGGCGGCGGGTGTGGCAGACGATGCTGACCTTCCGCTGACGTTCGCGCTCGTGCGCGAGGCCGCTCGACGGACACTGCATCAACCGCATTTCGATGTGCAGATAGCCGGCGGCCTCGCACTGGCTCTTGGAAAGATCGCCGAGATGCGCACCGGGGAAGGAAAAACGCTCGTCGCGACTTTGCCCGCAACATTCCACGCGCTTGCCGGCTCCGGTGTGCAAGTTGTCACGGTTAACGATTATCTCGCGCGCCGCGACGGCGCGTGGATGGGGCAGGTGTACCATTATCTCGGGCTCACCGTCGGTGTCGTGACGAGTACGGGTGCGTATCGCTACGACACTTCGCACGTCGCGAAGGAAGAAGATGCGGAGCGTGACGCCGAAGGATCATTCAAGGTGTTCTACGACTATCTTCGCCCCGCCGGGAAGCGCGATGCATATGCGGCCGATATCACCTACGTTACAAACAATGAACTCGGTTTCGATTATCTGCGCGACAACACCGCGTATGACGCATCGCAGATCGTTCAGCGTGGGCATCACTACGCTATCATCGACGAGGTAGACTCCATCTTGATCGATGAAGCGCGTACGCCGCTCATTATCAGCGGCCCTGCTGGGGACTCGCAGATGCTCTATGAGCGTTTTGCCGGTATAGTCAATGCCTTTGAAGAAGGCACGGACTATACCATCGACGAGAAACAGAAGGCGATTCAGATTACCGAGGAGGGAATGCACAAGGCTGAAGCGGCCCTCGGACTCGAGAATCTTTATACTGAGGGCGGAGTGAAGTACGCGCACCACCTCGAGACGGCGGTCCGCGCGAAAGCGCTCTTCCACAAGGATAAGGAATACGTGGTACGCGACGGTGACATCGTTATTGTAGATGAGTTCACGGGAAGAATGCAGCCCGGTCGCCGCTGGTCGGAAGGGCTCCATCAGGCAATCGAGGCCAAGGAGGGCGTGAAAGTGCAAGCGGAGACGCGCACTTATGCCACTGTGACGTTCCAGAATCTTTTCCGTATGTACGACCGACTCGCCGGTATGACTGGCACCGCGCTTTCCTCCGAAGAGGAGTTTTATTCGGTCTACCGGCTCGAGGTTGTGGTCGTGCCAACCAATAAACCGACAGCGCGCAAGGATTATGATGATCTTGTCTTCCAGACGGCTGTGGGGAAGTATCGCGCCGTCGCGCGGCAGGTGCTGGAACGCTACCGTAAGAAACAACCGGTCCTCGTTGGCACCGTCTCTATTGAGGACAACGAGACGGTTAGTGCCTATTTAACGAATGAAGGCGTACCGCACGAAGTGCTAAACGCCAAGAATCATGAACGCGAAGGCGAGATTATCGCCGAGGCTGGTGCGGCGGGGCGCGTGACGGTCGCGACAAATCTCGCGGGGCGCGGCGTGGATATCAAGCTCGGCGGCGCGCTCGCGACGGCCGAGGAGCGCGCGTCGGTCGTCAGGAATGGCGGCCTGATGGTCATCGGCACCGAGCGGCACGACGCCCGTCGCATCGACAATCAGTTGCGCGGTCGCTCGGGCCGCCAGGGCGATCCTGGCGAGACGCGGTTTTATGTCTCGCTTGAGGATAAGCTCATGCGCGTATTCGCCGCCGAAACCCTGAAAAAGGTGATGGGCCGTTTCGGTATTCCCGAGGATGAGCCAATTGAGAGCGCGATGATTACCCGCTCATTGGAGACCGCACAAGGCCGCATCGAAGGATTTAACTTTGACTCGCGCAAGCAGGTACTTGCATATGATGATGTAATGAACACCCAGCGCCTTGCGATTTATGCGCGCCGCCGCGCGGCGCTTCTGGGGAGCGACGTCGAAGTGGAAGCCCTTATCCGTGCACTTATCGGGGAAGGAGAGGTGGCGCTTGCGGCGCTCGAGGCGAAGAAAAACGAACTCGGCGGTGCGTTCACCGAGCATATCCGCCGACTCTTGTTACAGGTTATCGATACGTTCTGGCTGGAGCATCTCGAGACGATGGATTATCTTCGCCGTTCGGTGTCGCTCCGCGCATACGGTCAGCGGGACCCGCTCATTGAATACCGGCGCGAAGGGCTAATGCGCTTTCGCCAGCTTGAAGAAAATATCAGGGCGGCGGTTATCGAAGCGGTGCCGCGTATACAGAGCGTCGATGTCGCGCGCATCCGCGCCGAAGAGGAGAAGACGCGCGCCGCGCTTGTCGCCTCGGGGAAAGAGGAGGGGGGAACTCTGCAGCCGGTCGTGAAAGCCGCCGGACATGGCCGCAATGATTTTATTACCATTAAGAAGGGCGATGCCGTCCAAACGCTCAAATTTAAGAAAGCAGAACCATTACTCGCCGAGGGGTGGGTCATTGTCGATTAAACACACGTCCTTGCAACTATGTTCTTTATGTTTTCTAGTGTATTGTGAAGCTCTATGGCATTTGTTGATGAAGTGAAAATATATGCGGCGTCGGGTAAGGGCGGCGACGGCGTTATCCGCTGGCTGCGTACGAAGGAGTCCGCGCGCGGCGGACCCGTAGGCGGCGACGGCGGCAAGGGCGGCGACGTTGTTCTCATCGGTGTGCGCGATCTTTCCGCACTCGCACAGTATCGGTACGAGAAAAAATTCAATGCGGAAGACGGTGGAGCGGGCAGGGGAGAATTGCAACACGGTAAAAACGGTGCGGACGTCCTGCTCGCGGTGCCGGTCGGTACGCTCGCACGCATACCCGAGACGGAAGAAGAGTACGAAATCACGAAGGAGGACGAACGCGTCGTCCTTTTCCGCGGCGGAAGGGGTGGACTCGGTAACGCCCACTTCAAAAGTTCGACGAATCAGAACCCGTTCCAGCAAACGCCCGGCAGAGGAAGAAAGGGAGGAACGATCGAGCTCACGCTGAAGATCATCGCGGATGCGGGGCTCATCGGGCTCCCGAATGCGGGGAAGTCCTCGCTTCTAAACGCGCTTACACGCGCAAAGTCAAAGGTTGGCTCATATCCTTTCACGACGCTCGGTCCAAATCTCGGTGATTTCTACGGGCGCATCATTGCCGATATCCCGGGTCTTATTGAGGGGGCCTCGTCCGGACGAGGCCTTGGTATAAAATTCCTCAAGCATGTTGAAAGAACAGGGATGCTCTTGCATCTCGTCTCGGCTGACCAAGACGACCCGACTGCAGCATACAGGGAAGTGCGCAAGGAGATTGAATCGTTCGGACACGGTCTCGCCGAAAAAAGAGAGATAATCATCCTGTCTAAAATAGACCTTGTTTTGCCGAAAGAGCATGAAACAAAGGCACGAATGCTTGCCAAAGGAACCGGCAGGGAAGTGCTTCCGGTCTCGGTTAAAGATCCCGAGGCACTCAAGTCGTTTTCCTCGCGGCTCTCTCAAGTATTATCCGATAACCAACGGTAAGCAGAATGAGTGTGCGGCTCGGAAATGCAAGCCTGCGGTTGCTTCCGCGTACTGTCTGCTGCATACTGCCTGCTATATGTACCGTCCCACCATCGGCCTCGAAATCCACGCCGAGCTCAAGACGCGGACCAAGATGTTCTGCGACTCGGCGAATGATCCAGACGAGACGCGGCCGAATGTGAATATCTGTCCGATTTGTCTCGCGCACCCCGGAACGTTGCCGGTCATAAATCGCGAGGCGGTGCGGCACATCTTGCGCATCGGGACCGCGATTGGCGGGACGCTCGCCGATGAAAGCATTTTCGACCGCAAGAGTTATTTTTATCCGGATATTCCAAAGGGATATCAAATCAGCCAGTATGAACATCCGCTTGTTGCAGGCGGGACGCTCGCAGGCGTCGCGATCACGCGGGTGCACCTTGAAGAAGACACTGCCCGCTCGACGCATACAGGAGAGGAAAGTCTTATCGATTTTAATCGTGCGGGTATTCCGCTCATGGAGCTTGTTACCGAACCAGTCATGCGCGACGCCGAAACGGCAGGGCGTTTTGCGCGCGAACTCCAGCTTCTCCTGCGCACACTCGGCGCAAGCGAAGCGAATCTCGAGAAAGGTGAAATGCGCATTGAAGCTAATATCTCTGTATCCGCCGATGACGAGTTCGGCACGAAAGTAGAAGTGAAAAATATAAACTCGTTCCGCTCCGTTGAACGTGCTATCGCATTTGAGATAGGGCGCCAAATCGCGCTCATCGAGGGGGGCGGGAAGGTGGTGCAGGAAACGCGCGGTTGGGACGAGGCAAAACAAACGACCTTTCATCAACGCTTTAAAGAGGGGAGCGCAGACTACCGCTACTTCCCGGAGCCGGATCTTCCGAAGCTCTTCATTTCCGAGATCCCGGAATTCGCTCCAGAGACACTTCGTGCATCTCTGCCGGAACTTCCGTGGGAACGCCGCGCGCGATATGCAGAGACCTATGCGCTCAAAGAAAACGATGCGGCGTATCTTTGCGCGACCACGGAGCGCGCCACATTCTTTGATGCAGTCGCTGCTGCGCTTAGCAATGATGCCGAACACATTGTTCGCGCTGCGAACTATATCGTTTCGGATCTGGCCGGTATATATGCGAAGCGTGGGAGCGAGGATATCGCGTCGCTTGATCCGACAGCATTCGCGAAACTTATCCGGCTTCTCGTCGCGAACGAACTTTCATCCCGCGGTGCGAAGGATACGTTACTTCTTCTTGTTGAAAAAGGCGGCGATCCGGAGACTCTCGCAAAAGAGCACGGCCTCATCCAGTCCCACGATAGCACTGTGCTCCTGGCTGCCGTGCGGGATGTGCTCGCCGACGAGACGAAAGCGGTTGAAGAGTATCGTGCCGGAAAGAAAGCGGCCCTGCAGTACCTAATCGGAAAGAGTATGAAGGCCGCCAAAGGGCCGGCAACCCGTCTCTCCTGGAAAGCCTGATAACGAAAGAACTCGGTAAATAGGCGTTTTATCGAGGCAACATTTCTTTGCTGTGCACAACTCTTCCGTGCCAGCCGAGATACGGCTATACTGCGTGGTATGGACGAGATTCTTATAGAGGAAAAGAAGTACGTATCGTCGAAACAAGCGGCAAAGATTACCGGCTATGCTAAGGATTACATAGGTCAGCTTTGCCGAGAGGGGCGGGTACCGGCACGGCTTGTTGGGCGTAGTTGGTATGTTCTGGAATCGGCAATCCATGACCATCGCTTTGGGGACCAGAAAACAGATCAGGAGGAGATAATGGCGGCAAGGCGCGCGCAGACATTCTCGCCGGCCTGGGAATCCCCGCGGTACGAGTCATCTTCGTCGGAGACCATCCCGTCGGTAAACCGTCTCCGGAATGTTGCGGAAGAAGAATTGGCTATTGAAACCCCGCATAACTTCCAGGACTCCTGGAAAGCGTGGTTTGATCGTGTAGCAGAGGCCGCCCCCCCAGCTTCAGAGATTATTCCCGAAAGAAATGAAGCAGAAAGGGAAGAGGAAGCAGAAAAAGAGCCAGAAGCAGAGCCAGAAGGGGTAAGAGTGCCAATTCGCGCGGTATATCGACAGCCTCCAGAGGAGCTTCTTCCACGCCGCCACCTGATTTCTAGCTTAAAAGATGAAGAACCGGTACAGGAAAAGAGAAAGAGCAGGAGGAAGCTACCCGTTTTCATACAGTTTGCTGGAATGTTGATCGCCGTAGTAGCAGTTTGCCTCGCTGTTCTTGGGAGTGGATATTTCGATGAATATGCGTTATCACAAAGCAGTTTAAGCGCTATTGCTGGCGTCTCGGCATACAATAGATAGCCTATTTAAACGTTTTCTCGTCTCGGTAAGACGTGTCGATAATAATAGACCTAACAAAGATCTTGTTTGATCCTAATACTGATAACTACACCAGTTATAGTTATATAGTCTGCCCATCTCATAGTTTGCGGGCCTGAATTCATTCTATGGCTCTCAATTGGCCCACAGGGTCGTTTTTATTTATTAATCAAGAAAATAAGTAATTGAAGCTATAGGCCATCTGCCGGGCAAATTTTCCGCATCAATATGATTCGCCTTGTTCTTGGTCAAAGACTCCATTTGATACGTAAAATGGCGATCAATCTTTTATGCGAAACAGTCGATATGACAATCACGTTTTTTCCATTTGATTTATCCACAGGGAACTTTAGGTGTCGCCAAAATACGAGGTAATATTTAGTCAATTCGGATATCCGACATGAATTCTCCAACTTCAAAAAAGTTTATCTCAACAAAGAATGCTTCCGAACTTTCTGGATATAACCAGGATCATCTCTCCCGCCTTGCTCGATCGGGAGAAATTGACGCAGTTCGTGTCGGTCGTACCTGGCACATTGAACGCGGCTCACTCGAGAATTTCCTAAGGGAACATGGTCGACGAGTTAAGGAATTTGCGGGGTTTATTTCAGCAAAAGATGCTTCTAAAAAATACGGTTACAGTCCCGACTACCTCGCGCGTCTTGCCCGCTCGGGAGAGATCAATGGTTCGCAAATGGGACGAACTTGGCTTGTCGATCGAGAATCGTTGGAAACGTTTCTCAAGACACAAGAGGAACGCAAAGAAGCGCGCGCGCGCGAGCTCGCGCGCGCGCGCGAAATAGAGTATCGCATTCGCCAAGCACCGGAACGTCGCGCGACTTCGGTCATATCGCAAAAACCGGTTACACCAACAACGAGTCAATTCATTCTTCCCCGGAAATCGCCAGTGCGTGCTTTTGTAATCGCCCTGTTCGTTGTGGCACTCGGAGCGACTGTAGCGCAAGCCGGATCGATTACCGGATTCGCATCGGAAACTGCATCCGTTGCGCGTAACATTGCCACCGGTTTTGACGCGTCTTTCGGTGACATTCCAACGCACTTTATAGCGCGCGTGAATACCGCCGAAGTGAATATGCATCTGGAAAACGCGCGTGGAGCTGTGCTTCTTGCTCGCACGACACTGCCGCTTTCGATCACGACGCTTACTCATCCAGCCCTGAAAGCGCCGAAGATTGCGCTTGTGGTCAAATCATTCATCCCGTACGCGATATCGCCAGCGCTTGTTGCCGATGGAATGAGCGCAGTACGCGAATGGCGATTCGCTGCGGCTGATACGCTCACTTTTCTCTCATCGCCATCGCTGATGATGCGGGTAGTGGCTGATGTTTCAAACACCCTCATCCGCGCCGACGTCTCTCTCGCATACGGTCTGGCCTCCGCCGGTCCGGCAAGCGCCCGCACCACCGTCTCGCTTCTGGTCGGCACAGGCGATCTGCTCGCCCGCACCACCGCTCGTGTTCCGTCGCTCGCCACCTCTCTTTTCTTCACAACAACGGCCGCACCGTCGAACATCGCCCCCGCACTCGCCCAGACGGTCTTTGACGGCGAATACACTGCCGCAGCGCACCTCCTCGCACTCACCAACCGAATCGGTGAGACGTACCTCGCTCTTGTATACGGCGCCGGCAGTACGGTCTCCGCAAACGCGCTTGCACTACGCCACGCCGTCCACACCGCACTCGCCCTCTCGACCACACTCAACCCTTCACGTGCATTTGCAACTCTCGCGAACACGCCGGCCGCACTTGAAGACGCGTACCTCGGCGCTCTCGGCAACACCGCGCTTGCACTCGACTCCTTCGGCACAACGCTTGCGGGCACCGTCCACACCCCGCTGATTGCTTCCGCCTTCTCCGCGCTCTCTCCGGGAGAGCAACTCGCACTTGCCACCTACGATACCATCAACGGTCTTTTCAGCTCGACGACAAATGCGCTCGCAGACCTCTTCGCTCCGCCGCCCACAATCGTGTTTCCCACAGAGCGGCCCGTTGTCGCTCTTGCCACTACCACGCCAAAGCAGGTTGTACTCCCCCCCTCCGTCACCCGCATCCTCACTCCCACCTATCCCACATACACCACCGTCGTTCAGGGCGTCTCGCAGGACTTCGTGAATCAGTCGCTTGCAACGATGAAGAACGGCATCCTCGCCACCATCTCCGGCATGATCCAGCCC
>DATLTM010000009.1:0-38339 GCA_035533615.1 Minisyncoccota bacterium | reverse complement strand
GGAATATGGAAACAGCAATGATTCAGGGCGGTTTCGGGGTCTCCCCTCCCCTCGTGGAGATAGTCCCCGTGCGGTACTGCTTGTACGCCAGGAAGAGCACCGAGAGCGAGGAACAGCAAGTATTGAGTATCGATAGCCAGATCAAAGAGATGCTCGCACTCGCTGAGAAAGAAAAACTAGAGATTGTGGAGATAAAGCGCGAATCACACTCCGCTAAAGAAGCCGGAGCGCGGCCGGTGTTCAACGAGATTGTCGAGGAAATCAAGAGCGGCAAGTTCAACGGCATACTGACCTGGGCACCAGATCGTATCAGTCGCAACGCAGGCGACTTAGGCAGAATCGTCGATCTCATGGACAGCAAGCATCTGATTGATATCCGTACGTACGGTCAGCGATTCACGAACAATCCGAATGAGAAGTTTCTTCTGATGATCCTCGGCAGCCAAGCCAAGCTTGAGAACGACAACAAGCGCATCAATGTGAAGCGTGGGTTGAGAGCAAGAGTGGAGATGGGACTCTGGCCTGGAATCGCTCCGACGGGGTATCTGAATGACGGTCGAAAGGACCATCGTTGTGAAGTGCTCGTCGATCCCGTCCGCTCCCCTGTCATTAGACAGGTCTTCGAGAAAATAGGCGTGGAGCGCTGGAGTGGACGCAAAGTGCACGCATGGTTGAAAACTGATATTAGATTCGTCTCGCGCTTCGGCAAGAGCATGAATCTCTCAACTTTGTACAAGATGCTCAAGAATCCCTTCTATTGCGGCGTGTTCGAGTATCCGCGTGGCTCGGGTTCTTGGTACACCGGCAAGCACACGCCACTTATCACCCAGGAACTCTTCCAAGCAGTACAAGAAAAGATCGCCGAAGAAAATCGTCCCAAGACCCGCTTCAAAGAATGGAATTTCACCAAACTCCTCCTCTGCGGATACTGCGGCAGCGGTATCACAGCGCAAGAAAGAGCCAAGATACTGAGCACCGGAGAACCTGTCTCCTACATCTACTACTCCTGCTCCCGCGCCAAGGACGTGAACTGCAAGAATCCGTACCTGCGTGAGGAAAAGCTCATCGAGCAACTGACGAATCTCATTGGCCGTATCTCCCTCGACGAAATCGGTGCCCGCCATCTCATCGAACGCGAGGTATCGCGATACAACAAGTTGCGAGCGGAGGTTGAAGGGGAAAGCGAAACCATTAAGGCGAAGGAGATGGACATTCGCAAATATGCTAAGTATCTACTCAAGAATGGCAGTCGTGAAGAAAAGCGAGAACTACTTGAACACTTACACGATCGCCTCATTCTAAACGACCGTATCATCACGCTCGCCGACTAACACAAAAGCGCGACAAGTGTCGCTCTTTTGTGTAGGAATGACCCTCGCGGTTGCGAACTGAAATCGAAGCCTCGCGGTTTAAAAACCGCGTGCTGACCGCTGTGCGGGATAGGAGAATCGAACTCCTGCCTACTGCTTGGGAAGCAGTCGTCCTGCCACTAAACTAATCCCGCATAAAAAGCGAAAACCGGTTCTGCCACTTAATCAATTCCGTATATTTCTTCAGAACCAACTCAATATCTTCTGCCACCAGGACGGCGGCGTCGAGGTTGCTGCAACCGGGGGAACCACGACGATAACTTCTTCTCCGGGCCGCGCAACTCCGAAAGCCGTTCGGATGGCCGCATCCTGCCCTCGAGGAGTCGCGAGTGCGGCGAGATTTGCTGTGAGCGTCACCTTGCGAGTCTCAAGCGCCTGGTACTGTACCCGCTCCTGATTCGCCAGTGACACCGCAATACGCGCCTTGCCAGCAAGCCCCCAGATGCTAGAGACAAGCCAGGCCGTAGCGAGCAGAAGGATACTGATAAGAATTCCCTGCCGCCATTGTCTCGCTCGCATATCTCCATTATAACAATCATTCGGCGGAGGACTGCACCATCTTCATAAAAACTTCTTCAGGAATATTCACCTTTCCTCGCCCGCGCTCAAGCAATTTTTTCTTGCCCCGTTTCTGCTTATCAAGGAGCTTATTCTTGCGCGAGACATCGCCGCCATAGAGGTATCCGGTAACGTCCTTGCGCATCGCAGAGAGCGAACGTGAGGCGATAATGCGCCCGAGCGCGCGTGCCTGTATCTTCGTGACGAAAAGTTGTTTCGGCAGGAGCGCATAGAGCTTCTCGACCATTTTCTCTGCTTCTTCTTCCACCCGCCGACGCGCGACCACGCGCGCGAAAGCTGGCACCGGCTCGTCAGCGACGAGCACATCGAGCCGAACGACATCTGCTTCCCGCTGGGGAAGAATTTCATACGAGAGCGATGCATATCCCGAAGATATATTTTTTAGCTTGTCGAAAAAACCTCGCATAAGTTCCCGAAGCGGCATCTCGATGGTCATCTCGATGCGGCCGTCGCCGGATGTCTCGGTCGCCATCGTCTGTGCCTCGTGGTCGTAGAGCATGACGACGAGCGCGCTCACCACTTCAGGCGGTGTAATGATGATGACCCGCGCCCATGGCTCTTCAATTTTCAGAATATCGCCGTACTCGGGGAATTTCGCCGGGGTGTAGATGGTCTCGCGCGTACCATTTGTCTTTGTAACCACGTATGAAATCGTTGGGATAGTGACAATGAGCGAAAGATTGAATTCACGCCGCAAACGTTCGGTAATAATTTCAAGATGGAGAAGCCCGAGAAAGCCGCAGCGAAATCCCCTCCCGAGCACGCCCGAAGACTCTTCTTCGAAAGAGAGTGAGGAATCGGAGAGTCGAAGCCGCTCAAGTGATTTCCGCAGGGACGGTAGATCGTCTTGACTCTCCGGGTATACCGATGCCCAGACGACCGGTCGCACGCGCTCATAGCCCGGCAGTGCCGAGAGCGATCCTCTTGCCACGCCTATGGTATCGCCAACCGCAACCACGCCCGGTTCCTTGATGCCGGTCACAATATATCCTATTTCGCCCGCCGAGAGAGAATCAGCGGGCGTCTCACCCGGCATGAAGATACCTGTTTCAAGCGCGATGAACTCTTTCTTAGCTGCGCGGAAAACCAGTGATTGGTTTTTTCTGAAAGTCCCGTCAAACACACGCAGATACACAGCGATTCCGCGGGGTGTGGAATATGAAAAATCAAAGATAAGACCGCGCGGTTCTCCGCTAGAGATTGGCGAGGTGTCATGGGGCGGTGGAACGCGATTCACGATCGCTTCAAGCAATTCGTCAATGCCCTGCCCCGTCTTCCCCGACACGGCGAGGACGTCATCCGACAATACGCGCACGAGTTTAGCGAGTTCGTTTCTCACCTCATCAACGCGCGCAGCCGGTGAGTCTATTTTCGAGACGACGGGGATCACGACGCATCCCTGCGCGCGCGCCATCGCAAGCGTTGTGAGAGTCTGCGCCTGGACACCTTGCGTCGAATCAACGAGGAGAAGCACCCCTTCGACGGCATGGAGTGCACGAGAGACTTCATACGAAAAATCGATATGCCCGGGCGTATCGATGAGATTGAGTGTATAGTCGTTGTACTGCATTCTCACCGGTTGCATCTTGATAGTAATGCCGCGTTCGCGTTCGAGATCCATGCGGTCGAGCACTTGGTCGCGCATGAGCCGTTTCGGAATGGTACCCGTACGCTCAAGCAGACGATCAGCCAGCGTGGACTTTCCGTGATCAACGTGCGCGATGATTGAAAAATTTCGTATCTTTTTTTGATTCACGGTTGTATTGGTTCTTCAGCGGACGGTTTCAGAACAGTCGAGTGGCCGCTCCGAACAAGCTTACCGATGGCACTGACAACGATACCGAACTCTTCATTTTCGACGATATAGAGCGCAAGCGCCGATGCGGCGAGTCCCGCAATGCCAGCGACAAATCCCTGTGTAAGTACGGCCAGAAGCGTCGTCAAGGGCGCGATTCCGCCTTCAAACGATAGTGTCACATACGCCGCCACACCGCCGGCAAGCGCAGCGATACAACCGTCAATGGTCGGACGCACGAGCGTGCGGCCGAGTCCGGGAGCAACGCTCCGGAGTGCATACAAGGAAAGGAACACAAGAAAGAACTGCCCAAGAATATTCGCGAGTGCCAGAAGGAGGACATCCGTTCCGGGAACGTCGGACACCTTCAGGAAGGCCGCGAGTGCAGCGGGCATGCCCGTATGCGGCATCGCGAGAAAAACCACCGCGAGAATTATCGTGAGCGTACCTCCAGCCAATTGGTACCCGAGCGGGCGCCAGGATTGTCGGGCCGCATACAACGCACGCGAAAAGAGTAATTCAAGCGCATCTACGACCAACCCGACAACACAAATGACGAGTAGAGCCGCCGTGAGGCGAGTCGCATTCCAGTCAAACGCACCAGTTCCAAGAACGATTCGCACGATATGTGCACGCAAGACGGCAATGAGTCCGAGAGCCACGAGCGACCAGAGGATGATGTGCCGCGCACTCGCCGAAAGGATTTTCATAAACTCATCGTGTTTTTTCGATAACGATGCCTCGGACAGTGCTGGGAATGCCGCGACGGCATACGAGGAACCGATGATTGCAAGCGGAACTGCTTCAAGATTGCTAGCGAACGTAAAGACGGATATCTCGCCAGTACCCAACCGAGACGCCATGGCCGTCAAGACAAGTATGGTGGCAGAGTTCACACCAAGCGCGAGCGAGCGTGGAATGGAATTCCGTATGATCGGCGCCATGAGCGGAAGGGTCGGAAGTCGGAAACGCGGCATAACTCCCGCGCCGATAACGACTGGGACGTGAACGGCAAGGTAGGCAACCGCGCCAATCACGACGCCAATTCCGATGCCCGGTAACCCCCAGTGCGGATACAAGATCACAGTGCCAAAAATGATCCCGAGGTTATAGAGTACGGGCGAGAGCGCAAAGAGCACGAAACGCCGATGCACCTGAGTCACACTCGCGAATACGCCTGAGAGTCCGAGCAAGATAGGCTGCACGAGCAGAATGCGCGCGAGCAATACAAATTCCGCCTGATGCGCTGATGCGACGAAATTTGGGTACAGGAGCGCTAAGAATTGCGGCATGAAGATGCCGAGCACAATACAGATAAGCCCGCCAGCACCAAAGAGGAAGGTCGCCGATTCAGAGAGAAGCCGACGTGTTGTTTCCCGATCCATACCAGTAATGCGCGGGATGATGACGTAGGCGCTCACAAGCGATGAGACGAGCGCGAAGACGAGATCCGGCATACGAAACGCCGCATAATAAAAATCGAGCACTTGACCAGCACCGAAGGTGTGTGCGAACGTTCGATCGCGCAGAAGCGCGAGCACCTGTGAGGCAAGCGTAAGAGCGGCGAGTAGATACGCAGCCTGGTGCAGGCCGCGTATCGGTGACGCGATGCGCAAATACGCGGCTCTATGCAAGCCGCGTATCGGTGCAGCGATGCGCTCGAAAGTCTCCCGGACCATCGCCGTATTCTAACCTGTCTTCTGGCTTACTACCAAGCGATTTGCTCGTGAAGACTATTACTTTGCGGATGCCGAACTAACCGGTACGAGAGGGGCAGAAAGAAGATTCGCCGGGAACGGATTCTTCCCCGCCTCAAGCGCGGCGAGCTGCGAGGCAACCGCCGTCGCGTTGTTGCTCGAGAGCGCCGCGATTGCCTGTATCTGCACAAGTGCGTCCTTCAGGTCGCCCTGCTTTGCATAGACTGCTGCAAGGAAGTAGCGCGCGTTTGCGAACTGCGGGTTCGCGGCGACAGAGCCCGAGAGCGCAGATACGGCATCCGTGAGATCGTTTTGCGCCGCATACAGGATACCGACCTGGAAGAGGATATTCGGGTCATTCGGTGTGAAGTAAGCGGCTGCAAGTGCCGAGGTAAGTGCATCTTTCACGTTGCCGTCCTGCACCTCGAGCTGCGAAAGGAGGAATATGGCGGCTGTGTAATCCTGTTTGAGTGCGATTGCAGCCTTCAGGTCAGCCTCAGCGGATATATTGTTTTTGTTCGCAATATCGAGCTGCGCGATGCTGTACGGAATCTGCGGATTTGTCGGATTAAGTTCCTGGGCCTTGTCATACGCGGCTTTCGCACTGTCGTATGCTCCTGATACATTGAGCGGGACTGCCTGCGCATAGAGGTTCCCGAGCGCAAGCCAGTTCTGGTAGTCGGAAGGCGTGAGCCGTGTCGCGGTGAGAGCCGCGTTGATGCCAGCTGAAAGTGCCGCCTGGAATGCTTGCTGCGCGGCAGCCGTCGGCATCGTCGAAGAGGCTTCAATCTGGCCGATACGTCCGGTAGCGACGGCCGCTTCAATCTGATAGGCGGTTGCACTCGGTGCGAAGGAAATAGAGTTCTGCGCATTCTGATCTGCTTGATCGAGATTACCGGCGGAAAAGGCAGCACTGGCGCTGGCAAGTTCTGCCGTGGCAATAGAGTGCTCAACGAGCATATACGCGGCAACGACCGATGCAAGCAGGAGGATTGTGAGCGAAAACACTATAACGAAGCCGAGGCGTGGACTCCTTGAGAAGATGACGCCCCATTGCTGACCCCGTAGGGCAAAACGCGTCGTCGATATGAAGAGACCCGCAAACACAAACGCGAGCGCGATGATAACCGTGCTTGGCAGGTCGAATATCGCGGTGATGAAGAGATAGAGTGCCGCAATAAAGGAGAGTATCGCGACATAGCGAACAAACGCATCCTCTGGCGCGCGCAGAATAAGCATGCGCAGACCGAAGATTGCAAACAGCACGAGGAAGATGATCCACGCGAAGGCACCCACAAGACCGGTCGTCACGAACGATGTCGGGATGAAGCCGATGCCAGACGAGAAGTCGATGTTCCAGAACACGGTCGAATTGAGCGAGGCATCACGGTATTTGAGCCACTCCACGCCGAACGTATTCGGGCCTGTGCCGAAGATTGGCGCGCTTGCATAAGACTGGTGCGCTATCGAAAATGTCGACTGCCAGGAAGGACGGACATTCAGCACGTTCACGTGGAGCGTGTTCGCCAGAGCGCCGCCAAGGGTCCCGCCGATAAGGAAGAAGAGCGATACCGCGAGCACCAGAAGCGGCAAGACGAGCGAATGACTTCCTTCATCCGTATCGAGCGATGCGTCGCCCATCATCGCCGCATCTTCAAGGTCGACGTCAGCCGTTTTCGGTCCGCGCTGCATCACTGCTTCAACAAAGAGACCAAGAGAGGCGAGCGCGAGAAGCACCCAGACGATTGAGGAGTTCGCGAGTGCAAGCAGAAAGAGCGCCGCAATACCGGTTACGGCGAGTAGGCGATGCGCTCGGCGCGAGAGTTGAATGAATCGGAATGTAATGAGAACGCTGATAACACCGAGTCCCATCAGGAAAGCGAGATCATTGAACGAACCGATGAACGAAAATGCCGGTGAAATCGTATTCGGAGCGAATTGCCCGATGATGACGATGAGCACTTCAAGGAGTGCGGCGATGCCGAACGCGAACGCGCCAGTGCGCAGGAAAGAACGGTACTGTTCGGAGCGCCGGAGCATGAACGCGGCCAGGGTGCCAAGGATGGTTGCGGTCAGAATGAAGCCGAGCGTATCCGATTCGAGCGCGGTACCCCAAAGCGCGTTTGAGAACGGTACACCTGAAAATGCCGCCGAAAGCACATAAGCAATCGCCGGTAACCAAAGCGCGGCAACGAGCAGAAACGGTGGAAATATGATATTTCCACGCGAAAGGCGCGCGAGAATGTAGAGCGCGAGCGTGATGAGTGCGCCCGCAGCGAGCAGGAAGGTCTTCATCGTCGAGAGCGGAACCGCTGTGGATGGTATGAAAACGAATACGCTCACGACAAGCGTTGCGATAAGCGCCCAGATGCTTATGGTCTCAAGCGAACGGCGACGCGAAACTACTGACTGTTGCGGTGGCATAATGAATGATGATGATACTATTGATGGTAATGCCGTTCAGTATACTCCGTCGTCGCCTTTGTACATAAACTCATCCACAGTTCCTGATTTGGATAATTGTGGTATAATTCACGCAGACTGAGCCTGGCGATCGCTCCATCGAGAGATGGGGAGGAAAGTCCGAACATGCTCCCGTCGTATGACGGGAAATAGGTAGCGGGTAACGCCCGTCGTCCGCAAGGATAGAGGTGCCCACAGAGACGCTTGTAAGTGAAAACGAGCAAGCGTCCCGCTGAAGGCGGGACGAGCTTTCCGAGCAATCGGAGAGGTGCAACGAACAAATCCTTACCCGCATGCAAGGCCGTATCGCCAGCGCACAGCGCTGGCGGGGTGCCGCTCGAGCCTGACCAGCAATGACAGGCCCAGATAAATGATCGCCCGCGACAGAATTCGGCTTATTGGCTCGGTCTACAAAAATGAGACATCCCACGCTTCTGCGTGGGATGTTTCATTATCTTTGTTCTTACACAATTTCGCAGGTTCCGCCGGCACAAGCAAGCTCTCTTTTCATATCCGACTCGTCCTGCCGCTCGTAGGCGATGAGCTGGGAATAATCTACCTTCGGGAAGCGCGCCAGTCGCTCTTCATATTCCTCCTTAGTAATAGTCTCGTACGGCGCGAGACGGTAGACATGATTAGAGCGCGGGAGGAACGAAAGGCCGCCTATAATATCCCAATTTTTCTGGAGCCAGTCAACGACGCCGATCCACTCGTCCTCGCCAACCGAAATTGTGGCCGATGGATTGTGATGGGTGAAGTTCAGTTTCACCCGTTTCCAGTATTCAAGCTGGTCGAGTGCCGTCAGGTCGTCTTTGAATCGTGCCTCTTTGGAATGGTCGGGGGCTTTGACTGGAAATTCAAATACGAATGTGTTCGCCTCCTCCATCGACTGCCCCACTTCCGGATAATACGGCACGCCTTGGTCGCGCAACATCTTGAAAAGCGAGTCGGTCGCACTAATGCGCACGCGGCGAATATAGTACGGTGCATGGCGCGGGTGAATACCCGACGCGCAGTTAAAGGTCTGCGAAACGGTGCCCGACGGCTTCACCGCCGTGACTGCCATCGAACGCTCCACGCCAAAGCGCTTCGCGTACGTCGCATTCGTCTTATCTGCCATATCGCGGAGCTTACGCATTATCTCTGGATGTCGCGCGACCGACGAATCCCAGTGCCCTGTCATCGAAACACCGAGGAGACGTTCCGCTTTGTTGTGATCGGTCCACTCCTGAGAGATGTAGCTGAACTTCGTAAGCGTAGACTGGTAGGTGCCGATGATGGAGGCAAGACGCGCTTTCCGCAGCAGGCTCGCCTCGGAGTCATCCGCGCGCGCGATGATTTCCGAGAGATTGCAGAACTGCTTTGACTGCAAGATGATCTCAGCACACGGATTCGTTCCGATGGGGCCGTGCGTCACACCGTCTTCTCCGATGAAGCCAATTTTCTTGAAATATTCCACACGACGCCTAGGCATAGTCTTTGCAAGACCAGCACGGTTGAAAATACCGCGCTCACCGCTGCCACTTTTCATAAGCGCAACCCATTCGTCCATAAGTTCAGCATTTGTCGGTTGCGTTTCATAAACGGCTGAATTATTCGCTACAGCACGGTGAGGATCGGTCATATAGAATTGCCCCTTCTTCGCGTCGCGCATCTCCACATCGTCGAGGTTGGAGAGCGATATCATCGCGGTACGGCGCACGCCGCCGGCGACGACACATTCGCCTACCTTGCAGATGATGTCGTGCGCATCGATGGCGCGCAGGCGCCGTCCCTGGCGCCGCAAAACGCGCTCTCGGGCGAACGCGAGCAGAGAACGGAGCGGCTCTGGGCCACTCGCCTTTCCACCCATCGTCTTGAGCCGTGCACCCGCCGGACGGATCTGGGAAAAGTCAAAGGTAATATCTTTTCCGGCATACCAGGTCTTGAGTCCGAGCGTGAGCGCATCGCACCATCCCTCTTTCGAGTCTATAATGATGTGCGTCTCGAGCTTCTTCCCCGACTGCTTCATGATCTGCGGAAGCTGTTCAATATTCTGGCTCTCGACTGCAAAACCGACGCCGCATCCCTGCATCGAGAGATACATAATCTCCGCAAAATCCTCGAGCTTGGTAGGCGCGGTAAAAGTGCAGTTATACGCACAGGTATTACAGCGGCGCGCCGCTTCACCCGCGAACTGCATGAGACGCATCGACGGCATCACTTCCTGCCTCAAGATGCCCATGCGCACCTCCGCATACTCCTTCTCGGTGAGTTTGTCGCCGAGATTCTCGCGCATAAAGCCGATATAGCGATCTACCGTTTCCACCCACGTTTCGCGGCGCCCCTCGGACGGCAGCCACTTTGCATACGTGCGCAAATAGACGAATTCACCGAGCGCATTGCCCTCGAAATATTTCTTGCTCTCTTCCGCAAGCTTCTTCACGTGTGCCGGTATCTCTATGTGCGCTGCACGAAGCTGGGCGCGCTTATCGCGGTAGAGGATGTACGCCTTTGCTGTCTTCACATAATCGTTCAAAATGAGACATTTCTCTACCGAGTCCTGTGTACCTTCAACGGTCGGGAGGAAACTCTTATATTTCTTCGCAAATCGTCCGAGTTCGCTCGCCACCTGATGCGCAACGAGCACTGCATCATCCTGTTCCCCCTCGCCCGCTTCCTTCATTGCCTTAAATACCGCAGAAACAATCTTGTCAAAATCAAATGGAACGAGCCGTCCGTCGCGCTTCTCAACCTGCGGAATCATCTCACGATAGCGGAGTGTTTCTTTCGAAACTGGTGGCTTCGCGACGGAGACTGTCGCAATTTTTGTACGAGAAAGAACTTTTGCTGCTTTGGGCATAAGCGGAAGATTAAATAAGTGGAAGATTAACAAGTGATAATAATAAATCCTCTCATCTCGCTAGGGATAATTTTACTCCTGCCAAGACCAAATGCCATGTGGACAGCGTTATTGTGAAACGCTTGGAAAATTTTTCAATAAGAGCGGCGTGCCGGTCGCAATGAGATGCAGACCGGCAAACCCTGCGACAGTCTCAAGGACATATCGAGCGGGCACAGGCGGGTAAAAGACATCAGGATAGGTCGATGTCGCAACATTGCGCTCTATAAATACTACGTGTCCTTGATCGTCAAGCCAGAACATATCGAGCGGAATGAGTGTATCCTTCATCCAGAAGCCGTAATATCCATCTTTCGGAAAGACAAAGAGCATTCCATAGTCGTCTGGGACACTGGTACGGCCCCCAAGACCTTTCTCCCGCTCAGCTTCCGTTGTCGCATAGTCAATCCTCAAGGACACACCGCCAAATTCTGCGCTCACCGACGGCGAATCTTTGTGCAATGATGTCTTATAGATAACCGCGAAGACCGCGAGCACAGTGACGACTATAAATAGCCCTTTATAAAAATATCGTGACATGCGAATACTCACTGTATCACGGCCGATAGATGATCGTCAGGCATTTCTAATCCTGTCCAACAAAGCATGAAAACAGCCGGCAGGAGCCGGCTGTTTTCAAGATCAGATATTGACCATTATTTAACCGAGACGTCCCTGAAGATCATTGCTGATATCGCTGAATTTGACACTGTTCCGTAGATGCGTACCGTATCACCATCATTTACCTTGCTGAAATCAAGAGTCGTCCAGTTTTGAGCAAGGATTTTCGCACCCGAGGTGAGTGAGACGGAATATGCCGTACCGCTCGCAGTCGTTAGTGTGAACGTCTGTGCCGTCGCATCCAAGTTACTCAACACTCCTTGGATTATCTTTGGGCCTGCCGACATCTCCTGTCGTACCGCCTGCACATTCTGCTTTACCTGTTGCGTCGCTGCCTGCTTAGCCGTCCAGTCACGGATTAGTTTTGCATCAATAGTCCATGCTGACGTTTGATCGACCGTACCCTGTACGCCGACGAAGTCACCTGTCTGGAAATCAGAGAGTGCTATGCCCTGTGGGAGCACTTTCGCAGTCGTCGGGACATTCACCGTCCAATCGCCGCCCCAACTCTTAACCATGACCGAGTCAGAGGAAACCGAATCGACCGTACCGCGTAGGAGTATATTCCCGCCAGGACCGGCCTGCAATACCATTTGATGCGTAACCGAGGATACGACAGTTGGATTCACTCGATGGAAATCATATTGTCATCATAGTATAGCAGACAACATTATTCTATTATGTATTCGTATTTCCATTAAAAAGTCCCATGGCGGAAGGGGCGAGATTCGAACTCGCGGTGGGGTTTCCCCCACGCATGCTTTCCAAGCATGTGCTTTAGACCACTCAGCCACCCCTCCGAATGCGTTTCTTTATATCAGGAAAACTCAGATTATGCTTGCGGGGCAAGGAGCGCTTTGATGCGGTCGGGGATGGGCGGATGCGTGGAGAAGAGACGCTCTATCCAGCCGGAACTCCCGCCAGCCTTCACTCCGAACGGATCACCAATGAAAAGATGCGCGGTCGCGAGATTGGCGCTCCGCATCGGCGCGGCATAGCTACCGATCTTTCCAAGTGCAGAGGCGAGACCTTCTGGATAGCGCGTAAGAAGAGCGCCCGAGGCATCGGCGAGATATTCGCGCCGGCGCGAGACTGCAAGCTCAATGAGCTTCGCGGCGAGCGGCGCGAGCACGATGCCGACGATGGCGAGAATCATGACAAGCGCGCTCCCGCCTTCGCGGTCATTGCCGCGTCCGCCGCCCCAGAACGACATGCGCAAGAAGATATTCGCGACAATGGCGACAAAACCCGCAAGCACCACGGCGACAGTCATAAGAAGCATGTCGCGATTCTTGACATGCGAAAGTTCGTGACCGATGACTCCTTCGAGCTCCGGCCGCGTCATCATGGCGAGGAGGCCGGTCGTCGCACAAACAACCGCATGCTTCTCGTCTCGGCCAGTTGCAAACGCGTTCGGCGCCGGATCATCGATGACATAAAGCTTTGGCTTCGGCAGGCCTGCGGCGATAGCAAGATTCTCAGTCACGGTATAGAAGTCAAAGAATTCTTCCCGTGAGGCCGCCCGCGCATGATTCAATGAGAGTACAAGCGTATCTGATGCCCAGTACGCATAAAAATTAGTCGCAACGGCGATAATAACTGCAATATAGAGAATGAACGGATTCCCGTAGTACCAAGAAATCGCGTAACCAAGAGCAATAACGACGATTAGGAATCCAATCACAAGCGCCCATGTACGACGGATATTTGAAGCTCGTTCAGCGTAGAGATTCATGGCCTGTTCAGACTTCGACTCGGTTTCGTCCATTGTCCTTGGCACGATAGAGCGCGTCATCGACAAGCTTCTGTAGTGCCCTTAGGTCGGTCGAACTTTCTGACGAAACAACGCCGAAGCTTGCTGTAATCTTTAATTCCGGATACTCGTCGAGTACGAGTTTTTCGATTTCCGCACGGAGTCTCTCTGCATGGTTCGCGGCAATCTCTACACTGGCACCTGGCATAAGCACCATAAACTCTTCCCCACCCATGCGCACCGCCATATCCGTCTCGTGGCGGATTGATCTTGTGAGAAGTTCTCCAATCTTTTGCAATACCGCATCGCCCGCTTGGTGGCCGAGCGTATCATTGACCTGCTTAAAATGATCGATATCAATGGCTATCAAGGATACCTCTGTGGGTGGTTCGACGCCCTTACGCTTTTCCTTCGCTTCCCCGCGGATGACGTCAAGTAGCCGTTCAAGCTCGCGGTCAAAGATCTCGCGCTTTTTTAGTCCCGTTAAATAGTCGAAGCTGTGTTCTTTTTCCCGCTCCGCAATGTGTTCAAGCAAATATCGACTCCGCGCGAGAATGAGGTTGTTTTCCTCTTCAGGGGTCGTCGGCCGCTCGAATTTCGGATTCTCACTCATGCCGTTAGAATTGTACCTTTATCGGCTCCGCTGCTGCAGCGTCAGCGGGAGAAAGATCAAAGAGATCCATCGACTTAAAGTGAAACGATGAAGCGATGAAATTACCCGGGAAAGACTGGAGTGCAGTGTTGAGTGCCATCACGGTCGTGTTGTAGAAGCGGCGGGATGCCTGGATTTTGTCTTCGGTGTCGCCAAGCTCCTGCTGCAGAGCGAGGAAATTCTGATTCGCCTTGAGATCCGGGTATGCTTCGGAAATAGCGAAAAGCGACTTCAGAGCACCGGTAAGCTGATTTTCGGCCTGCGCCTGCGCTGCGGGCGTTCCGCCGCCAGCGCCCATCGCGGCGGCACGCGCCTTTGACACGTTCTCAAAGGCACTCGATTCATGGGCTGCATACCCCTTCACTGTCTCGACGAGGTTCGGAATGAGGTCGTAGCGGCGCTTTAGCTGAACTGCGATGTCGGCCCACGCCTCCTTCGCCTGGTTCACGAGCGTAATAAAGCGGTTATAGGCAAAGATAATCCAGAGAACGATAATGGCGAGCACGACGAGCACGATGGTGGTAGTGGTCATTTCTTAAGTATATCACTGGATAAAATCAGTGAAAATGGGTGAAAAAGTAAACACCCATCGGCACGCACCAAGTCAGCCAGTCAACAATGCCCTTTCGCCAGAGCTGCTGGTACGTCCGACGTTGTAAGTAGAACTCCTGAAATGAAATGAAAAACACGGCAGCGATGAGGAATGCATAGAGCGCCATAGAACTTCCAAAGAGAAGTTGCGAAAGGTATGCCGCGCTTATGAGAAAAAGTATGGAGCCGGCGAGGTGGAAAAGCTGTCGGTAAGCGTCAAGTCTAAACCCGTAGTGGCCATTGCCATATTTTTTCTGAAATCGGGCAAGGGTCGCATTGTACGAACGGATACCGCGCACCCACTGCCCCTGCACTTCAGTCTGAAACGGATAGAGCCGGTCCGGCAATACCACGAGCGCGTGGTAGAGGCCCGCGCGTTTTTTCTTCATGGTTCTAGTGTACAGCCTGCGCAATCGCCTTGACCACGCGCGGGTCGAGCAGATCGGGGATAATCGAAGTAGCGGTCGGTTTCGCAACGAGTGCCGCGAGCGCGCGAGCGGCACGCAGTTTTGTCGCTTCGGTTATCTTTTTTATCCCTTTGTCCAAAACGCCGCGAAAGACTCCCGGAAAGACGAGCGCGTTGTTGATCTGATTCGGGAAGTCGGAACGGCCGGTCGCGATGACTGCGGCGCCAGCGCGATGCGCCGCCGCCGGCAGAATTTCCGGATCGGGATTCGCCAGCGCGAAGACAATTGCCTTCGGTGCCATACTCGCGACGTGTTCGGCCTTGAGCACTCCTTTGCCGGAAAGGCCGATAAACACATCGGCGCCTTGCATCGCCTCGGTAAGGCCGCCTGTCATTCTGCGCGGATTGGTAAGCGCGGCGAGTGCTTCTTTGTGCATATTCAAACTGGTGCGGCCGGCGTAAATCGCACCGACCCGGTCAACCAAGACGACATCTTGAATGCCCGCCACGAGCAGAAGCTTGGCGACCGCCGTACCGGCCGCGCCAGCACCACTCACAACAACCTTGAGCTTTTTTGCATCTTTCTTTACCACCTTCGTGGCGTTGATGAGTCCGGCGAGCACGGCGATGGCGGTGCCGTGTTGATCGTCGTGCATCACTGGCACGTCTAATTCTTCGATGAGCCGCCGTTCGATATCGAAGCATGCCGGTGCCGCAATGTCCTCCAAATTGATGCCGCCAAAAGAGGGCGCAATGGCTTTCACGGTCCGAACAATCTCGTCCGAATCCTGGGTATCGAGCACGATGGGCCACGCATCGATGCCTGCCATCTCTTTGAATATGAGCGCCTTCCCTTCCAGTACAGGAAGCGCGCCATAGGGGCCGATATTGCCAAGACCGAGTACGGCCGAACCATCGGAGATCACGGCGACGGAATTACCCTTCACGGACATCCTCCGTGTGTCCTCCGGATGCTTTGCGAGATAGAGCGACGCAACACCCACTCCCGGCGTATACCAGAGCGAGAAATCTTTCTTTCCTGCGAGCTTCACGCGTGCCTTCGTCCCGATGCGCGCGCCCTGTTTCTTGAATGCGGCGAGTATTTTTTTTGTATCCATAGAGAGACTAGTATACAACAAGAGCGGAATGAGGATACACAAACATGCGTTTCCGCGATAGTTGCGTACGCCGATCGAGCGATTGTATGTAATCATACGGGAGTGAATCCAGACGATACTGTTGATACACACTTCACGCGGCTCAAGCCGGAACAGAAGCGGGCACTTGCGAGGCTCGGGATACGAACTATCCGCGATCTGCTCTATCACTTTCCCACGCGCTATGAACATTCGGGACCTTCGACCACAATCGCGGGAATCGCACCCGGCACCGTTGTGACGCTCTACGGCACGGTACGGAAGCCGGACGTACGAAAGACCTGGAAGAGTCGCCGCCCCATCGCCGAGGCTTGGCTCGAGGATGCGTCTGGAAAGATAAAGATGATGTGGTTCAGCCAGCCCTACATCGCAAAAACACTTTACGATGGTATGGCGGTAAAGGTGAGCGGGCGGGTTGCTGGTACGAGTGCAAAAATATATCTCGCGAATCCAGAAATCGATAAGTCTGCAGTCCTGCCAGAGGATGTACACAATTCGCTCTTCAGGAATCAAGATGTCATCTTGAATACGAATTCAAAAGATGGCATCTTAGGAAACGAAGTGCTGCATCCTATGTATCCCGAGAGCCGAGGAGTCTCATCGCTCTGGCTGATGCACGCAATTCGAAAAGTCTTTGAAAGCGGCGTGCATGAACGTGTCACCGACCCGATTCCCTCCGACATTCTCGCGCGCTATAACCTGCCGCCGCTCTCATCGGCACTCGTTTTCGTCCATACGCCGCGGAAGATGCCAGACGCAGTGGTTTCTCGCAAACGCTTCGCCTTTGAAGAAGTCTTCGCACTCCAGATCGCGGTGCAACGCCGCCGCCGCGCACTTCTACAAGAAGAAGCGTTGCCGGTCGCAATTGACCGCGCAAAGCTCGCCGACTTCATCGCCTCGTTCCCCTTCCCCGCGACCGCTGCACAGTTGCATGCCATCGACGCTATTGTCACCGACTTTGGGAAAACGCATCCGATGCTTCGCCTGCTTGAAGGCGATGTTGGCAGCGGGAAAACCGCGGTCGCGGCTGCGACCGCGTATCTCGTTGCGACCTCGCTTCCGAAGGGCCGCATCGCGGGGCACTTGCAAGTCGCCTACCTCTGCCCGACTGAAATACTCGCGAAGCAACATTTCTCCACCTTCATCTCCTATTTCAAAGATCATCCCATTCCAATCGGCCTCATCACGGGAAGCGAGTGCAGAAAATTCCCATCCCGCGTACGGTACGAGGAGTCCACAAAACTCTCTCGGGCGGCGTTTTTGAAAAGAGTCGCGAATGGTGAAATACCGATTGTCATCGGCACACATGCGCTCATAGAAAAATCGCTTTCGTTCAAATATTTCGCCTATGCCATTATCGACGAACAGCATCGCTTTGGCACTATGCACCGACAAAAGCTCGCAACCAAGGGGGCGATAGTCCCGCATCTGCTCTCGATGACTGCAACGCCCATCCCTCGCACACTCGCACTCACTCTTTACGGCGACCTCGACCTCACACTTCTCGATGAAATGCCAGCCGGGAGAAAGCCGACTGCGACTGAAGTGCTCGCCCCAGAAAAGCGCGGAAAAGCGTACGAGCGCGTGCGGAAGGAGCTTGCTCTTCGCCACCAAGCGTACGTTATCTGCCCGCGCATTGATGAGCCAGATCCCGCGAAAGAGCTCGCGCTTATGGCAAAGTCGGTCAAAGCCGAAGCAGTGCGCCTAAAAAAAACGGTATTTCCCGACGCGGCCATCGACATTTTACACAGTAAGATGCGCCCGAAGGAGAAAGAAGAAGTTATGAAACGATTCGAGAAAGGCAAAATAGATATTCTCGTCGCGACATCGGTCGTTGAAGTTGGCGTCAATGTCCCGAACGCGACCGTCATCCTGATCGAAGGTGCCGAACGATTCGGGCTTGCTCAGCTCCACCAGCTGCGCGGCCGCGTTATCCGCTCCACGCACCAGTCCTATTGCTTCGCACTCCCTGAGACCTTCGGCGAAACAACGCGCAAACGCATGAAAGCATTCATGAACGCGAAGAACGGTTTTGAGCTCGCCGAATACGACTTGGCGCTGCGCGGCGCGGGTGAGCTCGCAGGCGGTAAACAGTGGGGTGTTTCCGATATCGCGATGGAGGCACTGAAGAACCTTAGGCTCGTGGAGGCCGCTCGCAACGAGGCGGCGCGCATCATCGCCGATGACCCCGACTTACACCGCCATCCCGCACTCGCGCTCCGCTCCAGTACCGCCGACCACGAGATGCATTTAGAGTAACCGTGCGCTAAAGTAACAAAGGTGGAGCACGCAGGTGAAATACAAAAGCGCGTGTAGCTCAATTGGTTAGAGCACCGAGCTTATACCTCGGCGGTTCCTGGTTCGAGTCCAGGCACGCGCACAAGATAACAAAACGGCGTTGCATAAAAAAATGATGATTGTTAATCTTTGACATGGGTTTGTACATTGCAGTTGGACAACCCTGGGGAAACATTCAACCGCATTAAAAGGAACAAAAATTGGAAAATAACAGTCGACCGCACGCAACTCTCACCGTATGGGACGAGGACCTTGTCGAGGTCGAATACAAAGGCGGAGGGCGAGTCAAAGTGACTCCGCTCGTCGCGTACGTTGCCAGGGAACGTAATCAGTTGGTGGATCCCTCCGAGAAGAAGGAGACGCCAGAAGAGAAAAACTGAGGGAAAAGTCCCTCAACTAGGACTCCGAGCTCGCTCGGAGTTTTCTATTATTTCTCCAGCAGGATAGCAATGCCCTCCTCTTCTTTCTGTTTCGGCGTGATGCCATTCGCCAGCAAAATCTTTTCAAACTCGGTGCGTTCAATGGTTTCCTTTTCAATAAGTTCCTGTGCGATAGCGTCAAGTGCACCGCGGTGCTCGCTGATGACTTTTGCGGCGCGCACCTTTGCATTGTCGATGATATGCGAGACTTCGGCGTCGATTTCGGCGGCGACACGTTCAGAGTACGGTTCATTCCCGAGCGCACGTTCGCCGAAGGCGATGGGGCCCATCTTCTCGCTCATCCCATAGCGCGCGACCATGTCGCGCGCGAGCGCGGTGATGACCATCAGATCGTTGGAAGGACCAGTCGTCACGTCATCGAAGAGCATCTCTTCAGCAACATATCCGCCGAGTGTTGCTGCGATATCATCAAGAAATTGTTTCCTGGACTGCATCTTCCTGTCCTCAAATGGGAGTTTCAGCGTATACCCCGCCGCCCGGCCGCGGCTGATGATGGAAATCTTGTGTACCGGATCGGCATTCGGAAGTATCGAGGACACGAGCGCGTGACCGGCCTCGTGATACGCGGTCAATTCTCTTTCTTTTTTCGTAAGCAGATGCGATTTCCGCTCCGGACCGAGCATCACCTTTTCTATGGAGCGGATGAGATCATACTGCGCAACCTCCGTTCGGCTCTCGCGCGCGGCGAGAATAGCACCTTCGTTCATGAGCGAATAGAGTTCGGCACCCGAGAAACCTGGGGTGCGCTCGGCAACCACTGCGAGATTTACATCGGGCCCTAGCGGCTTTTTACGCGCGTGGATCTGCAAGATCTCTTCGCGATCACGACGATCGGGAAGGTCGATGGTAACGCGTCGGTCGAAACGGCCGGGGCGCAGAAGCGCGGGATCGAGAACATCGGGACGATTTGTCGCCGCCATCACGACGACTTTCTCGGTCGGTTCAAAACCGTCCATTTCGACGAGTATTTGGTTCAGGGTCTGCTCACGTTCGTCATTGCCACCGCCAACACCGGCGCCGCGCACCCGCCCAACTGCGTCAATCTCGTCGACGAAAATGATTGCGGGCGCGGCCTTCTTCGCCATCTGGAAGAGATCGCGTACCCGGCTGGCGCCAACACCAACAAACATCTCCACGAACTCACTCCCTGAGATAGAAAAGAACGGTACACCGGCCTCGCCCGCGACTGCTCGAGCAAGCAGCGTCTTGCCGGTACCCGGCGCGCCCATGAGAATGATGCCCTTCGGGATGCGAGCGCCAATATCAAGGAATTTTTTCGGGCTTTTGAGGAAATCGACTATCTCGAGTAATTCCTCTTTCGCTTCGCGCGCACCGGCGATATCGGCGAAAGTAACACGCTGCGAAGAATCGGACGGATCAATAACACGCGCCTTGGACTGCCCGAAACTAAACGCCTGCATACCAGCTCCTCGCACTTGCCGCGTAAGGAACCAAAAGAGGAATGCGAAAAACAGAAGCATCAGAACAGTCGGTGCGAGAGTCGCAAACCAGAATTCGAATCCGGACTGCCCCTGTATCGTGATAGCAACCTTGGCAAGCTCGGCAGGTGTAACACCGTAGGTCGCAAGCGTTTCCGGGAGCCCTGAGGTGGGATCTTTACGCGATGTTTTTGTCGTCGTATCAAAATATGTGAGAGTAAGAATATCGCCATTCACCGTGATCGCGCTCACCTTCCCTGCTGCGACGTCTGCTGCGACGGTCGAGAGCGGGATGTCGGTGCTCGGCTGGACCATACTTGCAACAAGCGAATAACTGCTCATGAGGAGCAGGAAGATAAGAATGGTGGTGATGAGGTTGCCGAAAAACGATGGGCCGCCGAAGAGCCCACGTAAGCCGCGGCGCCCTTGCGCTGGCGTCGTGGGCTTTTTATTTTTCGGCTTCTTCGGAGAGGCAGTTGCCATGAAAGGTACTATACTCTATTGCATGCAGGAAGAGAAAGTGGCAATCATCACGGGTGGTGGTGGCATGAAATGCGCATATGCCGCCGGCGCGCTCGTCGCCCTCGCAAAGAAACTTGGCGTCCGGGAGCCTGATATCTTCATATCCGCATCGGGCTCGGTCGAGGCGATGTTCTACTATCTTGCCGGACAGTACAACCATATAGAGAAGATCTGGTTGCGCTATCTCCCGTCGCCTGAAGTCGTGCGAATATTCCCTCCTGCACTCCGCATCGACTACCTCATCGACACCGTTATGTGCCAGGAGTTGCCGCTCAATGAGCGTGCATTCGCACGGACGAAAACCCGCTGGTTCGTTCCCGTTACCGACTTCGATACCGGGCACACTGAATACGTGAGCAACAATACCTGGTTTGATTTGTACGAAGTGGTACGTGCGGCGAAAGCGATCCCCCTCCTATACAGCGGGGGCATACGCACCGACAGCCGACCTTCCAGCGACGGCGATATAAACGTGAATATGGCGGATCTTATCCACAAAGCGCACAGTGAGGGCGCGACGAAAATCTTCCTCATTACTAACACCGTGACGCTTTCAAGCGCTGCGAAATGGCTTATGCGGACCTCCGCTGTTTTCGAGCGCTCGGTAATCCGGCGGCTCATGTTGGACGATATTAAGCACGCGAGTTTGGACCGCCTCCCTGTTGATGTTGAAATACTCGTCATTGGTCCTTCCCGTCCGCTTCCCGCCGGTTCGCTAACGCGGAATCGCCGTGCGCTCGCGCAGTCGTACCAAATGGGATGGGACGACCTCCTTGCAAAACGCGGAGATATAGAGACACTGTTCACATGACCCTCGTCGCAAATAAAAAAGCCCATTTGAAATACACCTGGCTTGAACACTTCTCGGCGGGTCTTGAACTATTAGGTACTGAGGTGAAAGCGCTGCGGAACAAGCAGGGCTCGCTCGACGGCGCACGCGTGGTGGTGCGGGGTGGTGAAGCGTTTATCATCGGTATGACTATCCCGCCGTACCAAACGGCGAATACGCTGAAGAACTACGATCCAGAACGCCCTCGCCGCCTTCTCTTGTCGAAGAAGGAAATCGCTGAACTCCTCTCCGCTGAAGCGAAAAAAGGATTGACAATAATCCCATTTGAGGTATATACTTCCGGTAGGTTCGTGAAGGCACGCATCGCTATCGTCCGCGGTAAAGGCAAGGCCGACCATCGCGAAGACTTGAAGAAACGCGATGCATTGCGCGAAGCTTCACGAGAGTTGAAACGTTGAGAGATCTCTAAATCATAGAAGGAGAGACTCGACATGACCCGTCCCGACGAGCTGTACTGTATCAGCTTCAGAGCCAATTAAGCCCAGACGTAATCCGTTATACTCATATTCTCCACGAAGGTTTTTCCCAGCGTGCGTTCACCACACCAAACGAAGAATCCTATGAGGAAGAAGGTAGCCTAGGAGAAGGCGATCCGGTTACATTTGATTTCTCAGATTGATTCTTCCGGGGCGACCTGTTCTCCCCATCATTTAGGAATTTTTCGATCAATCGCAGAAAGCACGGGATGGTATCCTGTATTTCCTGGGGGTGACCGGCTTTGACGGTCTGTTCCTTGAAAGACGTGCGACGCAGTGCACGCTCGTATGACACTCTAAATCCAACGAGCAACTAAACTTGCCAAGAACACTCTTGCAAGCGTGAAATCTCCGTACTTTGGTACAAAGGATTTCTCGTTCGCGTACGCGGTCGCCTAACGGCCACTCGCCTCGCGACGTCTACCCTTCCCTGGTTTCTGCAGCAGGAGGTGTAGGCGGAATCATCTGCAGCATCGGTGTCCCTTATCCCGGAGGGAACATCTAAATAAGGGATCGGGCAGGAATGGTTTCGTCTGCGTTCCTCGCATCCTGTCTTAAAGATAACGCTGACTATGCGTCGTAGATCTGCTCTCATAAACAGCATCGGACCGGGGTCCAATTCCCCGCACCTCCACACATTGCAGAAACCGCCCCCAGGGCGGTTTCTGCTTGACTGCCGGCGGTGAATGGAATAGGGTCGTCGCAGAGACAGTACAAACTAACCCGTTGAGGAGAGGCCAGTGGCGAAAATTAAGAGTTTTAAAGAAGAAAGCCTTGGTCCTATCTTCATCGGAGTGACCATGAGCGGAGCAATGCGCGCGGAAATAGTTGCGCGGGCGGCAGAAAAATACAATCCGTTACTGAAGGTTGTGCGGATAAAAGATGTCCTCGAGATTATTGCGGGATACCCGACGATTTCTCTCGTGAAGAGGAAATCACTTGAGGTCGACGTGATTATCGCAGGGGTAGACGGAAGACTTGTTACCTTTTTAATGGCCCTGGACCTACATGATCCGATTGCCGACATAGAGTCGTTTTTGCGAGACACCGTCAAACAGCTCCTGCCCGACTCTGAACTTGAAGTACAAAAAGGTGCGCTCGGCGGCAAGATATTTCTCTCCGAAGAACCATATCGAGTTCCGACGCCACACAACGGAGCAGTGTATTTTTTGAATAGCGAGAGAGAGACCGCTCTGACCTTCCTCGAGCGAAACATCACCGAGGTCCGCTAGCCCCGACAGACGCATGTCGGGGCTATAATTTTTTATGGAACTCACTTGTTTTTAACGAATGCTTGTGTAGCCGCCTGGGATGCCGTTTTGCGAAAGGACGATTTGCCAGAGCTGTATGTCGCGGGCGCGGAACGCGCCCGCGCATGACAAAAGATAATATTTCCACATCCGATAAAACCTGTCGCCGTATTTCCCGCGAAGCGCGGGCCACGCCGCGTCGAAGTTCTTAAACCACGCCATAAGCGTCGTATCGTAATCGGCGCCGAAGTTATGTAAATCTTCCACGATAAAGAATCCTTCTGTTGCCTTTCCTATTTGTGCAAGCGACGGGAGCACTCCTCCTGGGAAAATGTACTTCTCTATCCATGGGTCACTCGTAAGCTGTGATTTCTTGTAGCCGATGGTATGAAGAAGGATGAGCCCACCGTCCTTAAGACAACGGTTCGTGACTTCGAAGTACGTTCGGTAATTCTTCACGCCCACGTGTTCGAACATGCCCAAGGAGACGATGTGGTCGAACTGTTCGTCTACATCGCGATAATCTTGAACGCGAATTTCAACCGGAAGCGCTGCACACATCTTCCGCGCGAGCACCGCCTGTTCTCTGGAAATCGTGACACCCACAACCGATGCACCATATTTTTCCGCCGCGTACTTCGCGAAACTGCCCCAACCGCAGCCGATGTCAAGCACGCGGTCGCCCTTCTGCAATCCTATCTTCCGGCAAACGAGGTCGAGCTTCGCCTCCTGCGCATCGTCGAGCGTCTGCGCCGGTGAATTCCCGCTCCAGTAGCCGCAGGTATAGACCATCCGTTTGTCGAGCATCGCGGAGTAGAGGTCGTTACCGAGGTTGTAGTGCACCTCGCCCACCTTAAATGCGCGCCGACTTGACTGCTGGTTCAGCAGGAACGCCCGCACGACCGTAAAAATAGAATCAAAGTTGACCTGAATCACCCTGTCCAGGTTGGCCATGAGTACCATATTGATAAATACATCTAGCGCGTTTGCATCCCACCAACCATCCATATACGCCTCGCCAAGACCGAGTGTCCCATGGAGGATGACGCGATTGAAGAGCCGCTCGTCGTGCACCTGTATATCCTGCGGGCGGTTCCCACCAATTTGTATATCGACTTTTGTCAGGACGTTTTCAAGAAATGCGCGTGCGGACGCCATATATCCGCACTATATATCGCATATCGGAAAAAGCGAGCACCGTTTAGCGGCGCGCCTTCGCGCGGTCATTCTCGGTCAAATACTGTTTACGTAAACGTACGCTCTTCGGCGTAATTTCTAGATATTCATCGTCCGACATTATTTCCATTCCGCGCTCGATAGTAAGGTCAAAGATGGGAACGAGTGTGAGTGCCTCATCCATACCTGAGGAGCGGACGTTCGACTGATTCTTTCCTTTTGTCGGATTCGCCATCATTTCTTCGCCTTTGGCAGTGTTGCCGATGACCATACCTTCGTACACCTCGGTTGCTGGCTTAATGTAAAGCTGACCGCGGTCTTGCAGATACCAAAGCGAATAACCGAGCGCTTTGCCAGAAGCCATTGATATCATTGACCCGACCTGACGTTTCTTTATTTCGCCCGCGTAGGGCTTGAAACCGACGAAGTGCGACGAGAGAATACCCTCACCCTTCGTATCGATAATGAACATATTTTTATATCCTAAGAGACCACGCGTCGGACCGACGAGTGTAAGGCGCACTATATTTCCGTGCTGGATGAGATTCTGAAGTATGAAGGCGCGGAGCCCGAGTTTCTCGATGATGGCGCCCTGAAATTCCGACGGTGTGTCGATAACGACTTCCTCAAATGGCTCCAGCTTCACGCCGTCCTCCTCGCGGGTGATAACGTGCGGCTGAGAGACTTGAAGCTCGTAACCCTCGCGGCGCATATTTTCGAGCAAGACAGCGATATGGAGTTCGCCGCGGCCGCTGACATGAAACACCTCTGTCTTATCAAAATCGACTTTGAGTCCGACATTCACTTCAAGTTCCTTCATAAGCCGGTCGCGTATCTGGCGGCTCGTCACATACTTCCCCTCCTTGCCGGCAAACGGCGAGTTGTTCACCAGAAAGTTAAGCGCAATAGTCGGCTCATCCACCGCGATGGCTGGGAGCGGAACTACCGATTCGTTCGTCGTGACCGTCTCGCCGATGTAGATATCGGGCAGGCCGGCGACAAGTGCGATACCGCCCGCACCAGCCTCGAGCGTCTCCACACGCTCCAACCCTTTGAAAGTGAAAATCTTAGTCGTGCGGCCAGTACGCATTGTTCCGTCTGGCTTCTTGATGAAAACATTCTGATTGGGGCGGACGGTTCCTTCATAGATGCGGCCGATCGCGAGCCGACCCATGAAGTTATCGTACGCGAGATTGAACGGCTGGAGCATCAGTGGCGCGTCTGTATTTGCCGTCGCGTTTGCTGGCGGGACTTTTTCCAGAATGAGGTCAAGAAGCGGCGCGAGGTCCTTCTTCTCGTCAGTCAGATTCTTAATAGCAATACCCTCGCGTCCGATAGAGTAGATGACTGGGAAATCGCATTGCTCGTCAGTAGCACCGAGTTCCATAAAGAGTTCCAGTACCTGGTCGTGGGAACGCGCCGGGTCGGCAGCCGGTTTGTCTATTTTATTCAAAACAACAATGGGCTTCAATCCGAGCTCGAGCGACTTCTTCAACACAAACCGTGTTTGCGGCATCGGTCCTTCCTGGGCATCAACGACGAGCAGGACCGAATCAATGGAGCGCAACACTCGCTCTACTTCAGAGCCGAAATCAGCGTGGCCGGGCGTATCCACGATGTTTATCTTTGTGCCTTTATACTCTACTGCAGCGTTTTTAGCGTAAATGGTGATTCCACGTTCGAGCTCGAGCGCATTCGAGTCCATCGTCGTACCTTCTTTCGCCGCACCGGTCTGCTTTAGGATAGCGTCAGTCAAGGCCGTCTTCCCGTGGTCGACGTGCGCGATGATGGCGATATTGCGAATTTCCATAAAAATAAAAAGCCGAGCAGGCTGATAGTTTTAATATACAACACTAATGCACTTGGCGCAACGTTCGAATCAGAACGAGAGCATCGCAGCGACACCCGAGACGGCCATGACGACAATCGTCACCCAGCCGATGAGTGCCGTAAACGTGCGATTCGCGTGTTCTCCCATCAGTTTCTTGTCACCCGAGAGGCGCACAACAAAGAAGAGAATGACGGGCGCTATAACCCCGTTCGCGACGGCGGCATAGATAAGTGCGCGTATTGGGTCAAGGTGCACGAAATTCGCGGCGATGCCGATGAGCATTGAGATGATGATGACGCCGTAGAAAGCATATGCCTGATTCAACTTCCGGTAGAGGCCGTATTTCCAGCCGAAGCTCTCGCTGATTGCATACGCAGTCGAGCCGGCCAAGACCGGCACGGCAAGAAGCCCTGTCCCGACAATACCGAGCGCGAAAAGGAAGAAGGCGAACTCACCGAAGGGGCGGAGTGCCAAAGCGGCCTGGTCTGCCGTCACAATATTTGTAATGCCATGCGCATAGAGCGTTCCGGCGCAGGCCGCGAATATAAAGAAGGTGATGAGATTGGAGAAAAACATTCCGCTCCAGACGTCGGTACGCATCCGTCGCATGGTATGCGCATTTACTTTCTCCCGCCGCTCTTCGACCGTCGTCTCGCCCTTCAGTATCCGCTCCTCCACCTCCTGGGAGGTCTGCCAGAAGAAAAGATACGGAGAAATGGTCGTCCCGAGAATGCCGCAAACGAGAAATATCTGATCTCGCGAGAACGTCATCGAGGGGATGAGTGCGTGGCGAAACACGTCGCCCCAATCAAGCCCAACCGAGAGCGCGACGGCGACGTAGGAGAGAAGAGCAAGTGCGAGATACTTAAGGTATTTCGCATACCGGGCATATGTCGTAAATATCTGCAGCAGAAGGCTGACGAGCGCAAAAACGATAATGAGTAATTCTATACCAAGCTTCGGCAAGAGGAGTCGCGTGCCGGCCGCCATCGCCCCGAGGTCAGCCGCAATATTAAGCGTATTAGCGAAGAAGAGCAGCCCCGTAACCACATAGAGCGCGCCCGCGGAATAGTGGCGGCGAATATTCGCCGCGAGCCCCTGCCCGCTCACGATGCCAATTCTCGCGCACATCTCCTGCACTACCGCCATGAAGGGATATGTGAAGAGAGTGGTCCAAATGAGCTGAAGGCCGTAAGTAGCTCCCGCCTGCGAGTAAGTGGCAATACCAGAGGGATCATCGTCGGCGGCGCCGGTGGTAAGGCCAGGCCCGAGTGTGTCCCAATACTCCTCCGCAAGCTTGAAGGGTCGCTTGCTAATGAGAATCTTTTCTTCTTTCTTTATGAACTTAATTCCTTCTTCGAGTGCCTTCGCAGGAACTTCAAATAGATCCTCTGCTTCTTTCTCAAACTTTCCCCTACTATCCGTATCCATAGTGCCTCCATCATACCTTCGGAACTTCGAAGTGGACATGCAGTCCACATGTCACTTCATAAGAGAAAAGGATACCGCTGCGCGGGACCCCGATTATGATTCCCATCACTGTTGGCCTGCTTCGCAGAACTCGTTATTGATCCAATGATTTGCCTCTGTTTCTGAACGATTAAGTGAAACAGCTTCGTTGAGGTTCTGGACAAATTGTGCTGCTAGCGCTACTGATGCCAAGAAAGTCGTGTATAGTGCCCCCATGCCAAAATCGAATGAAAAGGCCATTGAGAAATATCCGATGCGCATCAACAAATACCTCGCACACAAGGGGATAGCGACGCGACGCGACGCTGACGATCTTATCGCCCGCAGAAAAGTGCGTATCAACGGCCACATCGCCCTTCTCGGCGAGAAAGTCGATGAAAGCGACAACGTTGAGCTCCGCGGAAAGAGCTCATCAAAGAAGCTTCTCTACTACGCCTACAACAAGCCGATTGGCATTAGCACGCATTCATCACGACGCGGCGAGAAAGACATAAGAAAAATCGCTACACTTCCGAACGATATTTTCCCCGTTGGCCGACTGGATAAGAACTCGAGCGGGCTCATCATCCTTACCAACGACGGCCGTGTGACCGACCGACTTCTGAATCCAATCTATGAACACGACAAGGAATACCGCGTGCGCACTGGTGATCCGCTCCGCGGGAGTTTTAAGAAGGCGATGGAAGCGGGTATTAATATCGAGGGCTATCTGACCAAGCCATGCACGGTGCGAAAAACCGGCCCCAAAAGTTTTACTATCACGCTTACCGAGGGTAAAAAACACCAGATACGCAGGATGGTCGCAGCGCTTCACAACACCGTCGTCGAACTAGAGCGCACGCGCGTACTCAACATACGCTTGGATAATCTCGCGCCGGGCGCGTGGCGTCCCATCCTTGGTGACGATCTTACAAGATTCCTTTCGCAAATCTCAATAAAATAAATCTTCTCCATTAAAGGGATCTTAGTCCATCCGATGCTCCAGCAATGATTGAACCGATAGAATAATCACGATGGCACTCAAAATACCAGTTAGATACTGCGGCAGAGTAGTCACTTCTCCGACTTTAAAGATATCATGAAAGAAAAGGAAATCGACAAATAAAAAGCCGAGAATAAGCACCACGTCGATTATTCTTCTCATATACCCACAGTATCACTTATACTCGACCCCAGTCTTAAGAACATTAGTCATCCGATTTAGTATATATTGGCTGGCCGTCTGGGACGACGTTAGAACCGAATTAGTCTTGCGACTACCATGGGCAGGAGTAAAATTTATCTGATTGGTTCTTTGAAACGCTGGGGGAGTCAATCGAGCGGCGGGCGCTGTCTTTAGGGGGTTACATCATTTTTCCTCTCCCTCGCCAGAGCTTTTATGAGCTTTGACGGGGGGTAGAGAAAATGCGATGCCCTTAATTATCAAAGCCAATAACGCTAACTTGTTTATGTCCACGACGAAGACCAAAGAAAGTCCAATCGTATCGGGGACTGTCGGACAAAAGCAGTGTCGTAAGACAAAGCTCAAGAGACAGAAAGTAATCGGTGGATGTATTCTCATCCGCCTCATTCTTTCTGCCGACGGTACGCACTATGTGCGAGAATCGTAACGACAGTCTAGCTCTCCCAGCGTTTTAAGGAACGTATCCTACAATGGAACACCTCAAATACAACAATTCACATTCAATTTTTATACACATGCCATAAAATATCTGACTTTGAAAGAGCTCTAAAGTTGCCCAAGTCCCTCCTCATTAATTGTTCTAATTCCATAATACTTTTAGAGATTTTCTTAGTAAGAAGATCCAGGTCTCGTTTCTCCTTAATCGAATGATACTCAGAAATTAGAGAGTAGTACTCACGCAATTCGTTTATCACTGCATCACTTCCCAATAATCTAGCAGGAGCAAATAATTTAATTAACTCATCATTATAATTCAACGAGTCTAATTTTTTATTCACTTCTTCGGACTTTTCATTAACAAGCAGGTCGGACTTTGGCTTGGGGCTATTTCTTTCTTGCGAGGCATTTAATTCATCAGTAAGAGTCTTAAGTCTTTCTATTGAAATATCTAAATTGAGCTTCAGGTACTTTGCAGAACTTAGATGATAAATAATATCAGAGTAAATTTCCAACTTCTTATTGAAGAGTGTTTTATTATTATCTCTATTTTTGCCAAGAATATACCCGATAAGTAGCGGTAGGATTATACTTACCAAAATTGTTAGTGTTTCCATAATTTTTACTGGATGCGTGGCGTGAATTAAATACCATTACCGATTTCCTTTTGCTCGGTTGTGCGTCTTGCACAACATCTCACAATTATTGAGCATTGTTTTGCCACCCTTGCTCCAAGCTGATACATGGTCGGCATCCATATCCGCAATACTCCAAATCTTGTCTTTGTTTGCATCGTGTCCAATCGCACAGTGAGAGCAGTTTGAAATACCTTTTTTCTTTGCGATAGCGGTTTGAGCTTCGTAAACTGAACGCTTAGTTGAATCCTCAAATACTCGTACTTCAAGTAGCTTTGTTTCAACTTCTCCACCTAAAACATACTCAAAAATGCCTTTTCGACTTTTTACGAAACCATCGGCATACAGTTTTTTAACCAAGGCAGAGACAGTGGTTGGATTGAATTTTTCCTTATGATAAGTTTCGTAAAGTCTATTCCACTCAAGACCCTTCATTTCGCTTTCAACATCGGTGAAGATAGTTGAAACCCAATCAATCACCGTATCAAAATGCTTTTTTAGTTCGGTGATATTTTTGTCATTGCGATGCTTGCTCATGTAGTTGTCGATTGCACCGCCAGAAACCCAATCTAAAGCTCGTTCCAAATATGCTTGGCGCTTGATATCACCAGCTATGTACGCGCTCCATTTATGGACATTGGCATTTTGACTATTACTAAATTCTTCACGGGCACGAGTGACGAAAGGACCAGAATATACTGCGTTAAGAATCTCCTGTTCGGTTAATGGTACTCCAGAGATGTTGATAGTCTTAAACCAATCCTTGATCTCAGGCTCATCACCCTTACACAAATACACTAACAATTTTGTGTTCATTATTTGCTCGCGCTGACTGGTAGCCATGCCTCTGTAATACTGTTCGTGACCATTCTTATCTTTGACTGCAAACAGGTCTTTCACAAACCGACCAATGCTCGTGATGCGTTGTTGCCCGTCGAGCACTTCAAATTTATCAGCGCCAACTTGGTTGAAATAAATTAAACCTATTGGGTAACCTTTCAAAATTGAGTCAATTACAGCAACATCACGTTTGCCGTCAGCGTAAATGTAATTACGCTGATACTCTGGTTGAATAGTTAGTTTGCCAGATAGACCAAACAACCCTTTTCCTTCAAATTCGTTGTATTCAAAGCCGTCACAGACTTCTTTGATAGTAATATCATTTTTTAAGGTTGTGATCATATTATTTCTTTTTGTGCTTAATAAACATTCGACTGAAGATTCTCTTTCCATGTATATAACCTCTGTCTAACTTTCCATTCCATTTACTTATTATTAAAAGTGGAAGTTTGCCTTCTTTTATGTCTGTGTCGGAGCCCAATATCTCAAACTGATTAGGATTGTATTTATCGAGAAAGCTTATAGGAACACCCATTACTCCTTCGTAGTCAGAAGGAATAGCTTTTGTAAATGGTATATCAATAGCGTCATAATTGTCATAATGATCGTAAGTCGTTTTGCCTTGCATTTTTTTATTAAATCTTAGGTTTTCATTTGTAGTCATCAGATCAAGAGGCAGATGACGACGACCATGATCTAAATTAGTAAACCAATGACAATTCCGAAATTTTACAAGACCAGTTTTTTCATCATACACACCAGAAGCAAAATCTTTTCGCGCATTCGGAGTTGAAAAATATGCATTGCCAGCATTAAACCCATTACCTAACCACAATTTATTATTTTTAATCAACACAAAGATTTCTTTGTAAGTAATTGAGTTCATGCTACCAATAATTAGAAATTGTTTTTTGTGTTCAAAAAGTTGCGTAATATATTCACGAAATAAACTAAATGGAGGATTGGTGACTACGATGTCAGATTGTTTGAGCAACTCGACACATTCGTCACTTCTAAAATCACCATCACCCTCAAGCGGAGTCCATTCGTTGTTTTTGTTAGTTCTAAGTTGCTTCGCAATATCTTCTAGCGTAAAAGAGCCATCGCCATCCACATCGCCAACTTCGTTGATAATGAATTTGTTGGCGGTGATTTTTGGACGGCCTTTTGATTTAGTGAGAGTTTTGTCATCGCCAAATAATCCCAGTTGCGTATTGGCTACAGGTGATGGTTTATAACTTGTAGTGATAAGTTGTTTAAGTCCTAGTTTGTCAAAATTAAGTACAAAATAGCGAAAGAAATTACTCTCGAATGGGTCGTCGCAGTTGCTGTAGACTACCTTACCTTTAAAAGTATTTGGGTTGTACTCAAGATAAGACCCAACTTCTTTTTGAATATCAGAAAATTGAGTATAAAACTCGTCGTTCTTTGCCTTTTTTGCATTTGTTAGATTACTGTTTGCCATAATGATTCTATTTAGAGATTCGCTATTCTCTTAAACTTTGCCCCGCATACAGTCGGAGTGATTTTCTGGAAATTTTGAGTTTGAAACTTCAATACCGTGAGTGTTTTTTGTGGAGCATAGGTATATGTCTCATTTGAGTAGAATTGGGTTAATCCAGCCTTTCTGTCATCAAATTTCTTTTGTGCTATCGGATGAACATCGCCTTCTTCTCTCGCTTCTATTTGAAAATCATCATGGATTTGCGCAAGCACCCGTTGTGCAGTTTTTGCTCTCTCCTCAGTTGTTACCCAGAAGAAATTATTCTGACGATTTACAAAGTCTTCAATCACTTCGCATGAGGTATAGAAAGAATTCATAAGCTGAAGTTCGTCACTATCAAGATCTTTTACAAATAAGTGTGAATATTTTCTCCAACTATTTGTCGGTAAGACGGAAGGTAAATCTGAGGTGTTGTTAGCATTGAGTTCATTAATTATAATATCGACCTTATTTTCAGCATTACGTATTTCGGTAAGTACCGTGATAGCCGCATTAGTCTTTTCATCCGCTTTTTGTTGGGTATAGATGTAAAAAGCAAGACTCCCGACAACGAATGTCACTGATGCAAAAAAGAAACTGGAGTTAACGAATCCTGGAACAATATAATAAAGTACTGCTCCAACAATGAGATAAGCGAGGAGGATTAGTAGATAGGTATTGGTTTTCTTCATGGCTATATGTCGCCTTTTTCTGTATTTTGAAACTATACACCTAAACAGGAGTGCCGGCATGTCGTCAATAGTTACCATCGTTAAGCCGGACGTTTTGAAGTATAATGATCGAGTTCGACATCTGAATAAACAGACCTAAACCGACGATGTAAGTCTCGGCATGGTCGCAAAGCATGAGCCATAGAAAACCCGTCATTAGGGCATGGCTCATGTTGTGCAGGGAAACTTGCATAGAGGTCGCAAGACCTTCCTAGTGGCGGGTTTTGTGTACCCGCTACTTGGAATAAATAATTTATTTCTCGTATGCATGACACCATTCCAACAAAACAAACTGTGAAGTTAGCTGATGCCCTCAGAGCTCGAAATGTGCGAATCGCAGTCGAGCATTGGGACGGTCATAAACGTATTGATATTTTTGTACCTGACGCACGCCTCTATATTGAAGTGGATGGTCTACAGCATTATGTAGATCCAAAGCAAATCATCGCCGACCTACGGCGCGACCATTTCTCTGACGGTGATGATTTTTCTACAATGCGTATAACGAATCAGCTTATCGACACTCACTTGGAACCGATTGCCGATGCTATTGCTGAGGTTGTCGTAAAAAAGAAGCAATAGACCCTTGTTTGACACACGTTTTGGTGGTGGTTTAATGCAGGCGTGAACCCAAAAGAACAAAATATCATAGACACCCTCAACCTTCTGCTTCTTCTATTTCGCGCCAAGAAGCAATCGTTTCCACAACTTACCGAGGAACAACAGCATACGCTTAAGGTAACTAAGGAGCATTTAGCTATCGCTGAAATCTCCATTCCTGTATTCATAAATACTTTGAATACACTCAGCGAGAAAGGATATTTATTTGCTGTCTCAATATTTGAGGACAAGTTTCATTCAGAGATACAGAAAGTCCTTAGTGATAAAAATTATCCTGAGATTTTAAAGCAACTTGAAAATCTGGACATGGGTGTGTTTGATCGAGAGTTAAAACAACGTATCGCTGATACGATTGAGAAAATAAAACCCGCCAATCTTGAGTTGGATCGCAAAGAGTTGATGGAGGATGAACATATTTCTTTCGCATCCTTAATTAGTGATGGGGTTAGTGTGCTCGCGGGGCATACTTCTAATGAAGTTGCCATCGTAACCCTCATGCCGTTTAGAAGCATCGAGAGGCTACTTGAGAAGATGAACGCTGGCATGAAATTTGACGAGGTACAGGATGCTGGAATTTGGTATGACCCTAAAAACTTTCTCTTCCACATTGATGAAGATACCGTCTCTACTTCATATCAACATAAACCGAACAAAGAACATTTTGCCTTGACTGCACTTTTGGGCATGATTAGTGAATCAAAGATTGACTACACGGACGTCCCCGAATTTGATGATGCTAATGATAATGAGATGAGGTCGTATCGTGATGCCCTCAAAAGATTTGTGGAGAAGCATCCTAGATTATCTGAAATATTCACAGTTCACTCAGACCATTTGGAAATACATACAGAGTATTTGGAGCAAACTCACTAAACCACTCACCCAAACTCACTTCTAATTTTCTTAGCATGAGTGGGTGGTTACATTCAGCGAACAATTGATCAGCGAATACCAAACGGAGATGGAGATTTCGTATGGTGTTCTTGTTAGCGGTGCTGACGCACAAATTCAATTACACTCGCTCGTCCGCAGTTTGTTTGGAAGCACGGCGACGGACGGAGCGAGCGGCGGCTTTAGGCCGCGCCGCGCCGCCGCGCCGGCTTTCGAAGTCGGGGGCAGTATTACCCCGACTTCGGGACATTTGGACAAATAGATATGGAAAAGAAACAGTCAAAAAGTCGTCGGCTTTGCTTTACAGTCCCGAACTACTCGCAGGAGGACTTGGAACGTTTCCATAAACTAGCTGAATCGCTTGAGAAGCATCGCTACATCTGCTACGGACTTGAAATTGCCGAAACTGGTTTGCCTCACATTCAGGGATATATTGAGTTTAATACGGCTCAACGCTATGCCTATCTCCAAAAGTATTTTAATTTTAAGAAAGAAGACGGCGAACTTCTGAAATTTCATGTGGAAACTGCAAACGGTACGGCGGAAGAAAATAAAACCTATACCAAGAAAGAAGGAACCTTCTACGAATTTGGCGAACCACTTAAACAAGGAACACGTACTGATTTAAGTGAAATAAAAGAGGCAGTCAAAACCGCACCAAAAGATCTTCCAAAGATTATTGACGAACTTGCTCAAAATAATCAGCAACTCAAGTTTGCAGAAAATCTTCAGCGATACTACTTCTCTCATCGAGACCCTGCCACTCCGCCGAAGGTGTATTGGATACATGGACAGACAGGCATAGGGAAAACCTCTCTCGTGTATCGCAGTTTCGATGATATCTGTTCCGTCTCTGACTCGAACTGGATTGGCACAGGATATTCGCAAAACGAGTGTCTGTTATTCGATGACTTCCGTGAGGGTAACGTTTCCTTTGAGCAGTTGCTGAAAATCACTGACCGCTACCCATACAACCTCTTTTTCAAGGGTGGCTCAATACCATTAAACTCTCCGTTCATAATCTTTACCTCGCCACAGTCCATTGATAACTCCTTTCTTTGGAGTCGCAAGAATGAAAATCTTGCGCAGTTAAGGCGTCGTGTTATCGAAATCGATTTAGACTTAGTTGTAGACATTTCAGCCATTGATTTGAGGAATTACCCAACTAGGGCATAATTGCGACTATATGGAAAAATACGTCCTGTATATCCGTAAGTCCTCAGAAAGCGAAGAACGCCAAGTTATGTCCTTGGACGCTCAGGAGAACGAGATGAGGCGCATTGCCGAGCGAGATAACCTTGAGATTGTAGAGGTTATTCGAGAATCCTTCTCTGCAAAGAAATCTGACATGCGTCCTGAATTTAATCGCATGATTAAGGGTATCAACTCTGGCATATATAATGCAGTGCTCACGTGGGCACCTGACCGTCTTTCTCGCAACGCTGGTGACCTCGGTAAGCTTGTTGATCTCATGGATAGTGGGAAGCTCCACTTTGTCCAAACATATTCACAAAACTTTACGAATGACCCTAACAGCAAGTTTATGCTCATGATGCTTTGCTCGCAGGCAAAACTTGAAAACGATCAGAAGAGTTTAAACGTTAAGCGCGGCAATCGAGAAAAGTTGAAACGAGGAGATTGGATTAACAGCGCACCGTTTGGATATCTGAATGATAAGGCTACTAAAACCATTGTTGTAGACGGCGAGCGTTCCCCGTATGTCTCACAAATGTTTGAACTCTACGCCACGGGGTTGTATAGCTATAAGCAAATATCTAACCTACTCTTTGCACAAGGATTGAGAACAAAGACTGGTAAGAAAGTGCATGGCAGTCAGATTCATCATGTCGTCAATCGCACTTTCTACTACGGGGTCATGCAATCCGATGATAAGTATTATCAAGGCAATCACGTACCCTTAATCTCACAAGAGTTGTTTGATAAATGCCAAGTAGTTTCAGGGAATAAATCTCGACCACGCGCTAAGACCAAGGGATTTACTCTCTCAGGTTTTATAAAATGCGCATCGTGCGGGTGTGCGGTTACCGCTGAAATCAAGAAAGGTAAATACGTCTATTATCACTGCACAAATGGTAGAGGTGATTGTAACCAAAAATCCTTTAACGCCAACGAAGAGAAGCTCCACGAGCATATCGCTAAAGATATGGAGAAACTGTATATCAGCCAGAAAATGATTGATCTTGTCTACAAGGCAAAATTGGAAGAATTGGAGCAGTCCAGTGAGTACCATAACCATGCCCTAGATATTGCCGTCAAAGCCCGAGAAATGCTCTCTAAGCGTAAGTCGCGCCTTGTGGACACCTTTACCGCTGGAGACATCGATGAAGCCCTCTACAGAGAGAAATTGCAGGAAATCGAAAGAGAGTACGCGAACCTCTCACGGCAGATCAAGGAATTGGAGAAAAGTAATCCAGATCCGCGCGCAACTATCGAACTCGTATATTCCGAGTTTAAACGAGGCAATACAATGGCGAAACGCTATCTCGATGCTTTAAACGATGAAAGACGAATTATTCTCTCGGAAGCACTATCGAACTCGACACTCCTCAATCGAGAAATCGTTGATTTACAATACAAAAGTCCGTACGATGTGTTCGCGCGGACTCCTGTAAATGCGTCTTTTTCAGAGTTGCTGCCAGACTTGGATTCGAACCAAGATACTCAGATTCAGAGTCTGAGGTCCTACCGTTAGACGATCTGGCAATAACGCGGCACGAAACGCCACGGTGAGTGCACGATACTTGAAAACGGACCTTTATTCAACCGCGCATGAATATCTTAGAGTCGATGCATTAGCATGTACGAGTGCGTTGAGCATCCTTATCCGGCATGTGGCGCCGCACGCACGTCATACATGACATCGGCGGTCGTGGTTCACCATGCCCCATCGGGCTTCGGCGCCCACGGAAGATGCGCAAGACCTATTTCTTTAAATAAGTTGGTCTGACCGAGGGTATCCGCTCCGTTTCCGACTTCTAAATTTCAATTATCGAGAAAAAGTACGAGCCAAGTGCGAGGAATACCGCCGAGATACCGAGAAGCACACCCACATCGAGCGTGAGTGGAAAAGTATTGGCGCCGATAAGGAAGAAGCGCAGCGCGTCGACGCCGTAGGAGAGCGGATCGAGGCGCGCAACAAGCAGGAGCGCGGTCGGAACGTTGTTCAATGGAAAGAGCGCGCCCGAAAGGAAGAAGAGCGGCATAACGAGGAAATTCATGATGAGCTGGAAGCCCTGCATATCTTTCAAAAGCGATGCGACCATGATACCAAGTGCGCTGAAGAGGAGCGCGATAAGAAGCATAATGATGATCGCCGGCACGATGCCAATCCATGAGACGGGGCGGAAACCGGCGCCAATGGCAATGGCGAGTACGAGCATGCCCTGAGCACTCGCCACCGTCGCGCCGCCGATAGTGCGCCCGAACATAATAGAGAGCCGAGAGACTGGCGCAACCATCGTCTCTTTCAGAAAACCAAACTGGCGATCCCAAATGACCTGCATACCGTTGAAAATGGCACTGAAGATGATGGACATGCCGATGATGCCCGGCGCAATGAATTCCAGGTAATTCCCTTGCCCTGCTTTTGCAAATATCGGCCCGAGCCCGTAGCCGAGCGCAACGAGAAAGAGGACGGGTTGGCCGAGCGAACCAACGATACGGCTTTTAGAGCGGATGAACCGTTTCACCTCTCGGAGCCACATTATATAAATCACGCTCATACTGATTAGCGGCGCTCACCGCTGTGCATGCTGCGCATCCGGCGCATTCGGTCGAGC
>DATLTM010000008.1:0-13527 GCA_035533615.1 Minisyncoccota bacterium | reverse complement strand
CATCAGAGACGGTAAGGAGGAGGCCGAGAAGATTCTGCTTGCGTACCATGGGGAGATAGTAACACAGTAGCCGTCCTTCCGAGTGGTCTCTGTGTATAAGGTTCAACCCTGTAAAACGGCACCTCACTTGCGGGACGCGATAATGTCGGTCGCGATGTTGTTTGGAACAACGTCGTAATGATCAAATTCCATGGTCATAGAGCCGCGACCTTCGGTCATGGAACGGAGTGTGGTCGTGTAGCCGAACATTTCGGAGAGCGGGACTTTCGCGTGTACAACCTTGTTCATGCCCCGCTCTTCCATTCCTTCTATCTGACCGCGCTTACCAGACAGGCTGCCAGTGATATCGCCCATAAATTGGTCCGGAACGATGACCTCCACGCGCATAATCGGCTCGAGAATGACGGCCTTCGCCTTCGCCGCCGCCTCTTGGAACGCCATCGATGCGGCAATCTTGAAAGCGATTTCCGAGGAATCTACATCGTGGTACGAGCCATCGTAAAGATCGACCGATATGTCCACCATCGGAAAGCCGGCGAGGAAACCTCTCGCCATCGCTTCGCGCAGACCTTTTTCGACTGGTGCGATGAATTCTTGCGGGATGACACCTCCTTTTATGTTGTTGATGAATTCAAAATGATCCTCGCGCATGACGTTTTTCGCGACTTTCTTTTCTGGATCCACCGGCTCCATCTTCTTCATCCGTATCTTCACATGCCCGTACTGGCCGCGACCGCCGGTCTGCTTGATGTACTTCCCTTCCGCTTCAGCACTACCAAGAATCGTCTCGCGATACGCAACCTGCGGCTTCCCTACATCTGCAACAACATTGAACTCACGCTTCATGCGGTCCACGAGGATTTCCAAATGCAGTTCGCCCATGCCGGAGATGATGGTCTCGTTCGTCTCCTCGTCGGTCTTAATGCGGAACGTCGGGTCCTCGTCCGAGAGCTTGCGGAGTGCGGTACCCATTTTTTCCTGATCGGCTTTCGTCTTCGGCTCGATGCGTAAGCTAACCACCGGCTCGGGAAATTTTATTTCCTCGAGTACAATTTGATTCGCCTCGTCGCAAAGCGTGTGAGAAGTCTTGGTGTCTTTAAGGCCGACGGCAGCCGCGATCTCGCCCGTAAATACCTGAGCGACCTCTTCGCGCTTGTCGGCCTGAAGCCGAACAATACGACCGACACGCTCTTTAGAACCGGTCGTCGAATTGTAAACGTACGAACCGGCGGAGAGCGTGCCGGAGTAGACGCGGAAGAAGGTTAGCGCGCCAACGAAGGGGTCGGTCTGGAGCTTAAACGCGAGAGCGCAGAAGGGTTCGTCGTCGGAAGCATGACGCTCGACCGGCTCGCCGGTTTTTGGGTTGGTGCCGGTGACTGGCTTGAGATCCAAAGGCGACGGAAGAAAGTCAACGACTGCGTCGAGGATAAGCTGGACACCTTTATTCTTCAGCGCGGAACCCGTGTACACCGGAAAAATCTCATTAGTAATGACCGCCTTGCGCAAAATAGCTTTCAGTTCGCCCAGAGATGGCTCTTTCCCATCGAGATATGCGCCCATCGCCGCATCATCCTGTTCCACAATGCGCTCGATAAGTTCGGCGCGATATTTCTTCGCGTCTTCAAGCAAGTTTGCCGGGATCTCGCCCTCAATGACCTGTTCGCCCATGTTCCCCGAAAAAGTGTATGACTTCATGGTAAGAAGATCGATAGAACCTTCATGTGCGCTTTCTTCCCCGATAGGGATCTGCATGCGAATGGCCTTTGGCGAGAGCCGGTCAAGAATGCTCGCATACGACTTTTCAAACGATGCACCCGTTCGGTCAAGCTTGTTAATGAAGCAGACGCGCGGAACCGCAGCCTCATCGGCGTATCGCCAGTTTGTCTCAGACTGCGGTTCAACGCCAGCAACGCCGTCGAAAACCACGATAGCGCCGTCAAGTACGCGCATCGAGCGCTTTACTTCGGCGGTGAAGTCGATGTGTCCTGGTGTATCGATAATATTGAAACGGAATTTCTTAGAGACGTCCTTTTTGTCTTTCTCGCCCGTTATGGTCCAGAAACAGGTAATGGCGGCCGCGGTGATGGTGATACCGCGCTCGCGTTCCTGTTCCATCCAGTCGGTCGTGGTCTCTCCCTCGTGCACCTCGCCGATCTTGTGCTGGGCACCCGTATAGAAAAGGACGCGTTCGGACGTGGTCGTCTTGCCCGCGTCGATATGCGCGATGATGCCGAAGTTTCTAACTTTCTCTAGCGGATAATCCCTTTGCATAATTTAAAAGTAACCCGTCGATAGGCTCTATATGATTTTATTACAAAATCACCACGCGAAGTGGGCGAAGGCCTTGTTCGCATCAGCCATACGGTGCATCTCGTCTTTTTTCTTGATAGCATCGCCCTCGTTCTTTGCCGCGAGGAGAAGCTCGGCGGCGAGTTTCTCGGCCATCGGCTTACCTTTCTTCGCGCGTGCAGTACCGATAAGCCAGCGGAACGAGAGCGCGAGGCGGCGGGACTGAGGAACTTCGCGAGGCACTTGGTAGTTGGCCCCGCCGACACGACGAGAACGGACTTCCATAAGAGGTGAGACATTGCGGAGTGCCGCTTCAAATGTCTCGAGTGGATTGGCACCACTCTTCTCGATAGCTGCGAGGGCATCATAGACGACCGCGCGCGCAGTGTCCTTCTTGCCGTCCCACATAATCGTATTGATGAAGCGTGCCAGGTTTTCCGAACCGTATTTAAGGTCGGGGCGCCAGGTGCGCTTCTTTTTTAGTGGTCGACGCATGATTATTTCGCGCTCGGACGCTTCGCACCATAGCGCGATCGGGCCGTGCGGCGCTTCTCAAGGCCGGCGGTATCAAGCTTGCCACGCACGATGGTGTACTGAACGCCGATGTCTTTTACGCGGCCGCCACGGAGCATCACCACCGAATGTTCCTGGAGGTTGTGACTCTCTCCGGGAATGTAGGCCGTAACTTCCATACCATTGGTGAGCCGAACACGGGCGATCTTGCGGATAGCGGAATTCGGCTTTCTCGGGGTCTTAGTGGTCACCTTGGTGCAGACGCCGCGTTTGAAGGGCGACGGGTAGTAGGTCGGACGATTTTTGAGTGCGTTGAAACCGCGGGCGAGCGCGGGCACGCTCGTCTTCGACGATTTGTTTTTGCGTCCCCTTTTAGAGAGCTGATTGATGGTGGCCATTTGAGTGAGAAAACCCGCGAACTGCGGGATAGAGGCACTATATATAAGAGTACGAGAGAATGCAACTCGCTGATTATGGTTCAATCGGTTCGCGATACGGATCTCCCGCATATGGTCTTGCCGACGCAGGAGGAGTAACTGGGGCTGTCGGAGCACCGGACTTTGGTGGTATCGGGACACTCGGAGTTTCGTTCTTGGAAGCGATTGGGGAAATGGAAATACTCGGTATATTGGGCATTGGCGCCGCGTGGAACTCGATATGCGACTCTTCGTGGTCTTCAAGCAGTTTCGTACCACCAACTGACCCCGAGACTCCAGAGCGGGGTGGCTGTACAGCGGGGCGCGAAGGAGGGACTATTTTGTTCTCCAAGTGAAAATAGGTTTTCGGTTGTTCTGATGCCGGTGGCGTAGCCATCATACCGCCCTTCTTTTCTTCTTCTTCTCGCAACGGAACGAAAATTTGCGTATTCACGTCTTGCACGATGTTGGTAATAGTTTTCTGGTCGAGCTTCGCTTCTTCGGCGAGCACTTGGATGAATTCGTCTGGATTATCAATACCCATAAGAAGGAGCATTATTTCGCGCTCAAGCACTCCTCCTTGATCGATACGTAGGCCGTATTTCGCCATCAAGTTTTGCGCGATGATGGTGTACTTCCCCTGCGCGAAGTACGCACGAATGACCGGCGGCAGGGTCCTTATCACCTGCCTGATGCTTTCTTCTAGTGTCGGTTCTGGTTTGTCCTGATCCATAAATGCCTCGGTTATGGTTTTGCCACTTCAGGCTTCGTAGATGTCTCGGGTTCCCTCTTCTTTTCTTCCGCAGCTTCGCCCGCTGGACTCTTCTTCTCGGCTTCTTCTTCAGCAATCACCTTCTTCGCCCAATCCGCCAACTCCTCTCTAGAAGATTTTTTCTTATTCGCCTCTCTGATAATCTTCCGCGCGGCAGCTGCGGTGTCAGGACCATATGCGACAAATGTAATTGGATTGAGGAGATGATCAATGCCTTCGGCATATGCCTGCTTGCCTGCTTTAATAGAGGCCTTCATCCTCTCATCCGGAGCCTTTTCCACTTTGATTTTTTTCGCCTTCATCTTTGCAAAAACAATCTCGGCTGCAGCAAATTTTGATGTTGCTCTTGTGAGGTCCACATTGCTATCTTTGAGGTTCTGTTGTGCTACCTCGATGGACTTGGCAACGGATGACGGACGTCCGGCATCTGTATCAGCTTTGCTAATCTCTGTAAGTCGCTTGATCTCATCTTTATAGCGACTGATTCTCTCGTTCGCGCTATCCTTTTCTTTCTGAATTCCATCCCGTGCTCTCTCCGCTTCATCCTGCTCTCGTGTTGCTCTCGCGATTGTCTCTAACTCTTCTGGAGTCTCTTTAAATGCTTCCTTATGTGCCTCTTCGATCCGCTTCGCCTCTTCCTCGTGCGCCTTGATGTTCTGCTTGCGCGCGCCAACAAAACCATCCTTCTGTGCTGCTCCAGCTTCAATACCGAGGCCCTTCAAACCGCCCCCGATTGTCGCGCCACGAACATCAAAGCTCGCTGTTGCAACACGATCAAGGGTTCCTGACATCACACGTCCGGTCATCGCATTTATCTTGTTAAACTTCTCACTATGTCGTAGTCCACGTGAGGCAAAATATGCACCTCGTCCAAGAGTCCTGTTTACTCCCCACGCAGTTGCACCGAAAGTGAGCTTACCGGCAAGTTTCGACGCACCGGCGGCGCCAAAGGCGGAGAGATTTTTGGATTGGATGACCACTGCGATGAGGAGCCCCATCGCGACGAGAAAGGAAAGGAGCATCGCACCAAAGCCGGCGAGATTAGTCGCGCCCGTGGTGACCTGAAAGAAGCCTGTCCAGAATCCCGCGGCAGAAGAAGAACCGCCCTTTACACCGAAACCCTTAAGAAATTGCGCATCGGTAATGACGGCGAGAGCGATATAGAGCATCAAGAGGAGTACCGGCGCGGTGATGGTTTGTTCAAAAAGCTTATCCCACCATTGTTTCGCCCTTCTCGCGAGCATAGGCACGGCAAGCCCTGCGAAGCCAACCGGTGCGAGAATGATGAGGAAAATGAGCGCGACAAAACGAGCGATGAGCACAAAGGCGAGCGAGAACATCACGAATGCCGCAACAAGAAAGAGGATGATGCCCATAAAGCCGATAATCCAGGAGTATCCCCCTTGAAGTATCTGCGAGTTCGTATTGGCGGCGTTATAAATATTCTGGAGTCCCAGCTGACCCATGATTCTGTTAGAAATTCCCTCGTTCGCTGTCGTCAAGACGACCCCGCCGGCGGATAACCCGGACGGTCCGACGGTTGGCAACGAGCCGCCGTTTATCTGCGTGAAGAATTGGGTCGCGAAGAGATTGCCTGTGTCGATAACCGCCTCGGTTATGAAAAGCGAGAAGTTGAGAAAGACAGCGGCGACAATGAGCATCGGGAGCATCTTGGTCCCTCCGCCATACCAGTTCACGTTAAGGATAGTCGTTATACCTACGGCGAGAAAGCCGAATATGAGCATGATGTTCCCGATGTCGCGCAGAATACGCCAAGCCACGCCAACGGCAGTGAGATTGTGCACATAGTTCCCCATCGTAACAACGGTGTAATACACCGCGTAGTCGAGCGTGAGCGCTGCGACGCCGAGGAGCCAGGCGAAGAGTTTCATAATCCAGGTCATGACGGCGCCGTATTGAGAGGCGGTGTCAGCCCCCAGAGACGGGTTTGCCGACAACGTACTTCCGCCGTTCGCGGCGGCCGCAGACTGTTTGGTAGCAGCGGCAGTGATCGCGGCTCCAACGGTGCCTGCGCTTTGACCAGTCGCCGCAGCATCAATAGCGGCGGCCTGGGCATTAATCTGAGGCGTATCATACTGTACTTGAGCATACACGGCGGGCGCGGCGCTTATGATAAGCGCGAGGAGTATAAACAATGTTGGAAGAAATCTTTTCATATTAGCCGCCGGAGCTAACGGGTATCGCATACAAGGACGAGTTCGGGTCACAGACGGTCGCCTGAAGCGTCGTCGCATTCGCATTGATAAGATTCATCTGGTCGACAAGAGAACCACCAGAGACCGTGAGCGAGCCTACCGGGCTCGCCGTCGCTCCGCCGTACGCCTGTGCGTTCTCCTGCACAGCGGAAACATCGGTTACTGAAGGTGGCATCGTCACCAGCGTCGCGACATCAGACGCTAACGTCCCCGCCGAACCCGCAGTACCAGATGCTTCCGACTGGACCTGAAGCGCGAAGGCCTGCGTAGTTGCGGCCGTGCTGGTCGCCGCTTGCGCTTGAGAAAATATCGGGGTTATTTCAGCTGTAAGCGCGGTTTTGGCGGCCGCCACTTGCGCGGTGGCGGCATTTATAAAGGTTGGAAGGTTGCTGGAGGTGTACGCCTGTGGTTGCGTCTGCACAGCAGTTATGTTTGTCGTGCAGACGTTCACAAGCGATGCGACGCTCGTCGAAGCAGTACCCGCCGTGGCGACGATGGTGTTCCATGCATCCGTGTAGGTTGTAAGTTGCGTAAGTATCGACTGCGCGGTTTGGGAAGCCGTTTGTGTCGATGTCACATTGCTGCTCGTGTAGGATTGAAGCTGGCTGGTAATCGAAGATGTCGACCCAGAACTTTGTGAGCTGCCGAAGAGACCGCCCGAGCCGCCGAGCACCTGATTGAGGAGCGTGGAGACGATTGCCCCGAGCGCATTGTCGAGGTCAGTGGCGGAAATGAGCTGTTGGAATCCCGAATTAACGACCGCCTGCTGCGTATAGTCGTGAATGATCGATCCCGGTGTCATTACTTGAGCCGGTGTGCCGTCCGGGTTGGTGCAGGGCGCGCTCGGGCTCACTCCACGCAAGGAAACTGAGTAGCTTGCCGCGCTACTGTTCCCGCCGCACCACGAGAGGAATCCGGACGACTCCAGCAAGTCCTGCCGCTGATTAATCTGTGCCTGGCTTACATTGCTTCCGACCTGGCTCTGCACGGCTTGATAGAGCGTATAGGGATTATTCTGGTCCTCGGTCGTGAGCGCGAGCCAGGCTTGGATACCTCCCTGTGACCAATCACCCGCGAGAAATGCCGCCGGATTCGGCGACGCCAGTGCGAGCGTGCACTGATTCGCGGCGTAGAAACCCGCCATGCTCGTCTGCTGTGCATACACGGTCTGAAGCGATGAAGCGATAGCGGGACCGAAAGGAGAATTGAACGCGGTCGCGGCGCGGGCGATGAAAGAGAGCGCTGCCGCATCTCCGACGCTTTGGAGGTACACAGGGAGATTCTGCACATAGCTCGGTTGGCCAGTACCGTTGTTGCCATTTATCCAGCTGATGACGCTCGCCGTCATCTGCTGCAGCATTGCACGAATGGCAGCGCGAGCGAGGGGGATCAGTATCACGTCATTGACGCAGCTTCCAATGGTCGCTCCGGCAGTGGAACCCGTTGATCCCTCAATCGACAGGTTTGTAACGGGGACGCCACTTAGGCCCGGAATGGGAACTCCGGCGGCGCCGGCAATGGTACCAGCGGCAGAAAGGCCTAAACCGCCGATAAGGCCTCCGATGCAACTAACAGTCGAGGCAGAGGCTCTCTGCGGCGCGAAAAAAAACGCGGCGGGTATGACAAACGCGGCGATAAGCATCATCGCGAACACGGCGGCAAAAGGCCTCTCTCTCATGGCGTGTGTGCTGCCGCCCACTGCCTCGCTCCAAGATTACTCATGAGATTCACAAAAGCGGCGCCGGGCGTGCCGTTTGGAAGCACGACTCCATTTTCGGCGTAAATGTTTGCAAGGGATGTGAACGCGTGCTCAGTATTAAGTTCCGTTTGGTCATACTGTTCCAGTGCGAGTATCGCCGTCAGAGGATCGGCATTGACGCGCGCAAAATCGTCGTCAATCTGGCTTAACCGCATAATCCCATTCACGATGGCGAGATCGGTCATCACGAGCTCTTGCGGCACGGGAAGCGCGGCGATGCCAATGGCAGAAGCCCTATACGCGTTCGCGAGCGCGACGAGATGAGTGAGTGCTGATGGGTCGCCTCCTTGCACGGCGGATTGAAAATATTGTATCTCGCTCATTGTCGCATCGGTTGTATTCTTCCGTATTACGACTTCAGCAGCAGCTGCAAACGCGCGTAAAGCGTCCGGCCCGGAGCCAGAAACGGTGATACCGGCCGCTGTTTTGAAATTGGCCGCTGGCGCGAAATTCTGAGAAAGTTGGCTTACCGCCTGGTCGGCGAGCGCACTCGTCTGGTCAGCTGTGAGACTGGCGCCGCCAGCGGCCTGCTTCGCCGAGAGGTAGAGTGTGAAGAAATCCTTCGCGAAAGCGTCGGTAAGCGTTCCTCCGGTCGGCGGCGCAAGCCCGTCGGCGGCATAGTTGATGTCACTACCAATGGCGGGAGTTGCAGTCGCGATCGGAATATTAGCGACCGCCTTTGGCACGATGAGACCACGCGCGACCGCCTCGCCATCGGTCATCCCGAGATGGAAATAATCAGTCGTCGTGGCATCAACAGGAATGCCATAGAGTGATTTCTCCCAGTCTGGAAGGCCATCGCCGTTTGAATCCTTCGTCGCGATGGCCTGCAGGAGCGCCGTCTCAGTCGAGGCTTGCGCAATCTGAGGCGACTCCACGCCGCGCGCGAATAGATATGCCGCGGCAACAAGCGCCAGCGAAAAGAACGTTGCCGCCGGAATACGCCAATTCCTAAAAATCTCACCCGCCATATCACTATAAAGTATAGCACCATGCTACTACTCACGTCGGTGGTATACTGGTATAAACATGTTCCGTACTACTCATTTCGTAGCCGCTAGTGCAGTGATAGGCTTGCTACTTGTTGCTATCCTGCCGTTTCCCGCGCGTGCCTTCGGTCTGCCGACTGCATTTGGTGGAATGGTTACCGTCATACGTCCGTGCTTCGGCGGTGGGCTTGTTGTTGCGACCATTCGGCAGCCATCGTCTATGTCTCTCGTCGAAGTCGCGGCACTCCCTTCTCCATTTTTATATTTCATGATGAAGCACCCCGCAGAATTTGTGTTAGGTCTGCTTGAAGCACCGACATTCTGCGCAACCAGCCCCTATTCCGGCTTCTGGGTGCCTGCATCCTTTTTCTATGGCACCAGTATTTAACTAGCGCCGCGAGTCAGACCCGCGCGTATTGCTCAAAGCAAGCCATAGGGAGAGCGGTAGATTTTCGGCGCGCGCTTTTTCTGGAATATCACCCGCAGCGAGACCTGCAGCGGCAAGATTTTTCCGCACGAACTTTCGCTTGTGTGCAAAGCCTGCATGTACAAGCGCAAAAAAATTTTCTTCTTCCACACGCGTCGCAAAATTTTTCCGCGAGATAGCTCGGACGCTGAGCACAGCGGAGTCAACATTCGGTGCGGGCGAAAAAGCACCGCGCGGGACGGTAAATTCAAGTTTCGGGGCACCATACACTTTCACCGAGAGCGAAAGGACACTTTCTTTTCTGGAGCGTGCGATGCGTTCGGCGACTTCTTTCTGTACAAGAAGTGTGAGCGCACTCGGCTGGTTTGATGATGTGAGAAACATACGAAAAATTTCTCCTGTGAGATAATATGGAATATTCGCGACAAGCGCGTAGCCTTTCGGGAGCGATGTGATATTAAATGTGCGGATATCACCATGAATGAGTTCCAATCGGCCGGTTGCTATCTCATCCGCAAGAGCGGTCCGCAATTTCTCAAAAAGCTCATCGTCCGCCTCAAGCGCGATAACCCTTTTTACGCGTTTGAGGAGTTCGCGCGTGAGTATGCCCGTTCCAGGACCGATCTCAAACACAACCGCATCCGGCGAGAGTTTAGCCGCAAGCACGATGCGTTCCGCGATGCGTGCGTGCATTAGAAAATTCTGTCCCAGCGATTTTTTTGCGTGCATGGTGATACAATAGCGGGTATATGAACGACCGTAAAATCGAGTTGGACTATTTTGAAGCAGGATCTGGGTTTCATACCAATCTCACCCATCAAATGAATCGGGCCGAATTTAGCGCGCAGGGGCACGAGCGCGTCACGAATGCCATGCAAGCAGCCATAGAACATATTGCAAAGAAGAATGACTTGCGGTTCGGCGTCGGGGGCGGTCATCTCGGCGAAATAGAACATTACCTCAACACAAAGTACGAAGACCGTCACGACCTTTTGCCGAAAGAGAGAGAATTCATCACCTCATCGCTCGAGAAACACTTTGGCGCCGAAAAGGAAACCTCCTAGGCTTCAATGATATCTGTACCGCCGGTCTCGTCGTAGAGCAGCAGTCCGCCGTCAATATCAGTAAGAAAGGACGAAGGTTCCGACGCGAAGTCGTTTCCGTATATCTTCCGGACGCGTGCGAGCGTGAGAAAGAGCCGCTCTTTTGCGCGCGTCATTGCGACGTAAAAGAGTCTCCGCTCTTCTTCCTCGTCGCGGTCATTTTCGCCGCCCATTCCTTGATGCGGGAACAAGCCTTCTTCCATTCCAGCCACAAATACCGTGCCAAACTCAAGTCCTTTTGCGGCGTGAACGGTCATAAGCATAACTCCCGTCTTTTCACCCTGGTCTATTTCGTCCTGGTCACTTGCAAGTGCCGCTTCAGCAAGAAAAGCGGCAATGCTTCCCTTACCGGGAGCGGTATCGTAACGCGCCGCGACGGAAGCGAGTTCCTCCACGTTCTCAAAGCGTTCTCGGTCATCCGCATTCCCCTCATCGTATAGTGCGCGGCGCATGCCGCTCTTCTCTACGACAAGCTTCACGAACTCGGATGGAATGAGCACATCGGTGGCGGCGGAAAGTTCCGCAATAATTTTTTCAAACGTCTCAACCTTTGAGAGCTCCCCGGAACGAAGAGTGCTGCGGTCGCCCGCAACGAGCTTGCCGAGCGTCACTTTACCGATTCCGCGCGAAGGCGAACTTACTGCGCGCATTTTATCAGCTTCGCGCGAAGGATCCATCGCGAGTCGCATCCATGCGAGAGCATCTTTCACCTCCTTGCGCGCGAAGAAATGCGTGCCGAGAAGCTTGTACGGCACGCCAGTGCGTAGTAATCCTTCTTCAAGTGCGCGGGATTGGAAATTGGTGCGGAAAAGTATTGCGATATCTTCCGGACGTGTTCCATTCCGGATCTGTTCGCGTATCTTGAACGCTATCCAGCGCGCCTCGTCCTCGGCGCTCCGTGCCATATGTACGACGATTGGTTCACCCTCTCCTCGCTCGGTTGTGGAATACTTTTCTTTGCGATTCTTATTTTTTTCAATGACCGCATTTGCCGCGTCGACAAGATTTTTTGTTGAGCGATAGTTGCGCTCCAGAATAATCGTTTGCGATTCTGGATATTCCTTATCAAATTCAAGCAGATTTTCTATGGTCGCTCCGCGCCACGTGTAAATGGTCTGGTCGATGTCGCCAACGACGAAAAGATTCTTGTGCTTCGCCGCGAGAATATTCGCGAGCCGTCCCTGAAGCGCGTTCGTGTCCTGATACTCGTCAATATGAATGTATCGCCACCGCTCCTGCGCGAGCGCGCGGATGTCGGCATAGTCTTCAAGCAGTCGAAGAGGAAGTGCGATGAGATCGTCAAAGTCGAGTGCCTTCTCCGCCATAAGCGTCTTCTCGTAGCGCAACCACACTTCTGCCACGATGCGGTTACTAAAACTGGAATGCGCATGTTTTTCATAGAATTCGCCTGCACGCATACCCACCCCTTTCGCCCGTGAGATACGGCCGAGGACGGCGCGCGGCGAAAGATCTTTTGCTTCCACATCAAGCACCTTGAGCGCCGCTCCGATTGCTTTCTCCGAGTCGTCGCGATCATAAATGCCAAAGAATCGCGGGATTCCCATGACTTTCCCATAGCTCTCGATAAGTTCACGCCCAAGACCATGGAAGGTTGAAATGAAAGGTATGAGTCCGCCGTCCCCAAGCATCGCGCGTACACGCTCGCGCATCTCGCGAGCGGCCTTATTAGTGAAGGTGACAGCGAGTATCTCCTTTGCAGGCACTCCTTCGCGAACTAAGTGATAGATACGCGTCGTCAGAACGCGCGTTTTCCCGCTGCCAGCACCTGCAAGAACTGAAATCGGACCGTTCTTTGCAAGAACAGCACGTTTTTGTGCGTCATTGAGTCCTTGGATGTATTTCACTTTCCAAATATACCCCAAAATCGATCTCCACAGGGACCTCGAATGACGATTGACTACCCGCCCTGCTCGGTTATACTCGAGCTATCGATTGATACGGAAGCACTCAAGGAATGGCTTATATACGCAGTATGTAGGCCATTCTTGTATTAAAACCGAACCACCGAACTGCCCCGTTTACCTATAAAAAATCGACAATTATTTATCATATCCGGATTCGTGATCGTTGCAGGCGCTGCGGCGCTCCTGCCGAGCCATGCAAATGCGTTCTGGTGGCCATTTTCTACGAGTGTAAGCGCGGCTTCAGCAAGTAGTATCCTTTACCAGCCGGGTCCGCAACCCTATGTGCAAGCGGCGACAAATATCGACCCAAACCCGAACAAGGGCCTCGGCGACGGTATTGCGATTAGTGGCGGTAGTGCACTCCTTGCGTATGCCGGTCCCTCCGGCACAATAGCCGACGTTGCAAGCTCGACGCCGCCCGACCGTATCTCGGTCTATGTCGTACGCCCTGGGGATACACTCTCGGAGATTGCAGGAATGTTTAACGTCTCGGTAAACACTATCGTGTGGGCAAACAATCTTTCTAGCGTGACCGATGTACACCCGGGCGATACGCTCATCATCCTGCCTGTCTCCGGCGTCAAGTACACGATTGCGGCGAGCGACACTCTTAAATCGATCGCGAAAAAATATGGCGCCGATGCAAATGAAATTGCGCAATACAACGGCCTTGATTCTTCTGCACCGCTTGTAGTCGGCTCGACTATCATCATTCCCGGTGGTGAAGTCGCTGCGCCGACAACCGCGGGTATCAGCAGAGGCTTCTCGCGTCGCGTCGCGAAAGAGCCGTATCTTGGCGGAAGTGGTCCCGCCCAGCCGGGCTACTACAGCAATCCTCTGCCGGGCGGCATTATCACGCAGAGCATTCACGGCTGGAATGCGGTTGACATCGGCGCTCCCCGCGGCACGCCGATACACGCAGCGGCAGAAGGAACGGTTATCATCGCACGCAATAATGGCGGCTGGAATGGCGGGTATGGCAATTATGTCGTCATCACACACGGGAACGATACGCAAACGCTCTATGCCCACATGACGCACTCGATTGTCTCGCCCGGACAAACTGTTTCCGCCGGTCAGATTATCGGCTATGTTGGCATGACTGGCCTGACAACCGG
>DATLTM010000007.1:0-22937 GCA_035533615.1 Minisyncoccota bacterium | reverse complement strand
GCCGAGAATTCGAAGAAGTGTTCGCAAGGAAACAAGGATCAAAATATGCAGTTCTCTTTAATTCAGGTGGAAGTGCTAATCTGGCTATGCTCCAAGCGGCAAAGAATATTGGTCTTGTTAAAGACGGTGACCAGATCGCTTTCTCGGCGCTCACCTGGTCAACCAATGTAATGCCGATTATCCAGCTTGGGATGGTCCCCGTCGCGGTTGATTGCGATCCGACAACGTTGAATTCAATGTCTAAGCATCTCCTGGACACGATAAAAAATAACAACATCAAGGCATTTTTCATCACAAACGCTCTTGGGTTTACCGGGGATCTAGATGCGATAAAAAGGATTTGTGACGAAAACAACATCATTCTTCTTGAAGATAACTGCGAATCTCTTGGGACAGAACTCCCGGGGGGCAAGTCGGGGAACTTTGGGCTCGGGGCAAGTTTCTCTTTTTTCGTAGCGCACCACATGTCCACAATAGAAGGCGGCATGGTCTGCACGAGCGACGAAAGATTTGCCGAGATGCTCCGTATTGTCCGTGCAAACGGTTGGGACAGAAATCTCGAGCCGCACCAACAGAAGAAATGGCGCGAGACATACAATATTGAATCTGAATTTGATTCAAAATATACATTCTACGATTTAGGATTTAATCTGCGGCCTACAGAAATAACGGGCTTTCTGGGGCTCTATCAAATGAAGTTCCTTGACGCAAATCTAAAGACCCGGGAAGAAAATCATATTCTCCTCGAAAAGAAATTGCGGGAGAATCCTGATTTCATTCCCCTCGACCGGAGTCACATAAAAACCCTATCGCCGTTTGCATTCGTTGTTATATGCAAGACTCCTGGACTTAGGAAAAAGTACTTGACGCGCTTTATGGGAGCTGGAATAGAAGCACGCCCGGTGATCGCCGGGAATATGCAGACACAACCGTTCTATAAGAAGTATGTTGAAAAGATGTCCCTACTGCCCGGAGCGGAATTTCTTCACACCAACGGTTTCTATTGCGGGAATTATCCTGAACTCACGAAAAGTGATTTAGCGGTTATCGGTCATTGCCTCAATACAGATTAATATGATAATCGTGAAATTAGAGGGGGGACTTGGAAACCAACTGTTCCAATACGCATTTGCACGGTCAGTATCCTCAAAACTGGAAACGGATTTTAGATTAGATACGAATCCTTTTCATACGTATTACACATTGCATAAATATTCTCTCAACCATTTCAACATACAGGAGAAGTTCGCAAGAGATTCCGATTTTTTTGGCTTCGTTTGGGTGAGGAAACGGCACAAAGTATTTAACACTTTCTATAGATATCTTCGCCTGAAAAAGAAATTGATGCCGTTTTATTATCCAGAAAGGACTTTTCATTTTGATCCATCGGTATTTTCAAAAGATGGGGTTTATTTCGATGGTTTCTGGCAAACAGGAAAATATTTCAAGAATATAGAAACAGAACTGCGAAATGAGATTGCCCTCAAGGAACCTTTCTCTAATTATAGCCAGGGAATATTTGAGGAAATAAAAACCTCAACGGCAGTTTCGATACACGTGAGACGTGCAGACTATGTTACAAATAAAAGTTCAAATATCTACCACGGGACTTGCTCGATGGATTATTATCAAAAAGCTATGGAGTACATAAGCCAACGCGTATCTTCTGCTTCTTTCTTTATATTTTCAGATGACTATGACTGGGCGATTGAAAATTTTAAATCGCTTCCCCACCCGGTGACCTGTGTGAAGAATACGGCGGAAAAGAATTATGAGGACTTATTGCTCATGGCGTCCTGTAAACACAATATTATCGCCAATAGCTCGTTTTCTTGGTGGGGAGCTTGGCTCAATCGCACTGAAGGAAAGATCGTTATTGCTCCAAAACAATGGTTCAATAATGTGAAAACCGCTGTTAATACGAGAGATATCGTCCCGGAGGCGTGGATAAAAATTTAACATATGTGTGGCATATATAGCGTAGTTACGAAGAAAGGGCATCTCGAGGAGAAATCTCTCGACGCAATGCTCGCTTCCCTGTCACGACGCGGCCCCGACGACCAGGGTGTCTTAAAATTCCCTCATTGCACACTTGGTCAAACCCGACTCTCTATCATCGACCTCTCGGGCGGGCACCAGCCGATGCGCGACAATAAAAGAAATACCGCCATCACGTTCAACGGCGAGATATACAACTATAGAGAATTGAAAAAAGAATTAGAGAGCAAAGGCCATCATTTCTCCACCAATTCAGATACCGAAGTCATCCTCAAGACGTACATAGAGTACGGCAACGACTGTCCAAAACATCTAGATGGCATGTTCGCCTTCGCGATTTGGGACGAAGAGAAGCAGTCGCTCTTTATGGCCCGCGACCGGTTCGGTAAGAAACCCCTGTATTACGCATATGATGCCGAAAGGAATCTGATGCTCGCTTCTGAAATAAAGGCGCTCTTCGCCTCCGGGCGGCTACAGGGAGAGATTGACCCCGAAGCGCTTGATAATTACCTGGCGCTTATGTACATCCCGCCGACGAGAACTATCTATAAAAATGTCTTCACGCTCCTGCCGGCTGAATACGCTGTCTATAGAGATGGAACGCTGACGAAGAATAAGTATTGGCAATTAGAATACAAGCCGATACACATCTCGTATGCCGGTGCCAAAGAAGAGATCCGCCGGCTCTTTACCGAGGCGGTGAAAAAACGCCTGGTGGCCGACGTGGAAATTGGGAGCTTTCTCTCCGGAGGCGTGGATTCCACGCTTGTCACGGCCTATGCCCAGAAGTTCACTGATAGGCCATTGAAGACATTTTCCCTGGGCTACGGTGATTACCGCAACGAGCTCCCCTATGCCGAAGAAGCCGCGAAGAAGATCGGCACCGACCACTACACCCTCCAAGCAAGCGAGGACCTCTTGGAGGTGCTGAAAGAAAGTATCGCGTATTTTGACGAGCCCCACGCCGACTCTTCTGACTTCCCCCAGTCATTGCTCTCGAAGTTCGCCGCGAGCAAGGTAAAGGTCGCACTCTCGGGCGACGGTGCCGACGAGCTCTTCATGGGCTATGGCTGGTATCAGAAGCATTGGCACCTCTCTCTCCGCAAACATCCGGTTGAAAAACTATTCCTCAACCCTTTCCAGGGATACCTTCGACATATCTCGATATTCAATGAGAGTGAGAGAAAAAGATTGTGGAACGACGGTAACCATACCGAGGCATTTGTTAGTTCAAAGCTTGCAGGGAGCAGACTCGATCCGATAGCAAAGATAAACCTCTTTGACCTCACGACATATCTACCGGGGCAACTTCTCTCAAAAATTGACCGTATGGGGATGATGTATGGTCTTGAGGTGCGCTCGCCCTTCCTTGACCATCAGCTCGCGGAGTTTGTCTATAATCTGCCGATTGAATTCAAGATGAATAGAAACCATGGAAATAAGATAATCCTGAAAGATATTTTGTCGGAGATTATGCCGAAAGAGTTCGTTTACCGACGCAAGCAAGGCTTCGGCGCGCCGGTGAAGGAATGGCTCAAGACTGAACCGATGAGGTCATTCGCGCAGAGTCACTTGGGAGATAATGCTGTCATCTTCATCTATCTTAAAAAAGAGAAGGTGCAGAAATTGCTTTTCTCGTTCTATACCGACAATGATGAGTCGGTATATTACAAGATCTGGGTGCTCCTCTGCCTTGAGCTCTGGTTCCAGAGTCATCGGCAATACCATGCTTAAAATATATTGGGCATATAGAAATAAAATCTCCAATAAACTCTGGGGGGTTGTTCATATACCGGCAGAGAGGAAGAAAAGGGGGATTGTTCTTATTTCTTATACTACCGAGCCGTTTACACTCGCTCCGTGGGAAAAATTCTCAAACCTCCATACAAATTACTGGGAATGTCACGAAATGGCGCGACTCTTCTCCGAACGCAGATACGCGGTGGATATCATTAATTGGAACAACCGCACGTTCATTCCGAAGAAGAACTATCGAGTGTGCATTGACACGCAGAATAACCTAGAACATTTGGTTGAGTTCCTACCGAAGGATTGCAAGAAAGTAATGCACATCGTAACCTCCCACGGCGATTTTCAGAACACTGCCGAGCTGAAACGTCTCGAGACCTTGAAGGAACGCCGGGGATTCACTCTCTCACCGCACCGCCAGATGCTACCGACCAAGAGTTCCGAGTTTGCCGACTACCTTGAAGGATTCGGCAACAGAACGGTCCACGCGACGTACGCCCGATTTAATAAGTCCATATTTCCTATTCCCATATCTGCAGTGAAGCTTTTTGATTTCCCTGAGCAGAAAAGTTTTGAGACTGTGCGAAAGAATTTCCTCTGGTTCGGCGGCGGCGGCGCAGTGCTCAAGGGGCTAGATCTCGTCCTGGAAGCATTCGCACAGAACCCAGATTTGACGCTCCACGTCTGCGGCCCTGTCGCTGCTGAAAAAAACTTTGCACTCGCGTACACAAAAGAATTGTATGAAACCCCCAACATTCACTATCACGGGCGAATAGACGTCGCCTCACCTCTCTTCAAAGAGCTGGCCGATACCTGCGGCGCACTCATCTATCCGGCCTTTTCAGAGGGCACCTCTGGCGCAGTGGTCCAGGTTATGCACGCCGGCGTCGTCCCCATTTTGACTCCCCAGACCGGCATATACGAAGATGCGGGGTGTATTACTATCGAGGAGCCTACCGTTGACTCTGTAAACAAGGCCGTCCGTGCATTCACCGCACTGCCTGCCGAAATAGTACAGATCAAGGCGCGCTCAGTCTGGTCGTACGCGCGGGAGCACTACACACGCGAATCGTTCAGCACTGCCTACGCCACGTTCATCGATACGGTGCTTAAAATCTGATATGGAAAACCCGCTTATCTCGGTCATCATCCCCGCGCACAACAACGGCGACACCATCCGCGTTGCTATCAATTCCATACGGGATCAAACCTATAAAAATCTGGAGATACTAGTCGTTGACGACAACAGTACCGATGATACTAGCGAAGCTGTCCGGGTATTTGGAAAAAAAGATTCGCGCATCACATATTTTAAACTAGAAGATGACGACCCCGACCGCTTTGATGCTTCGCTGAAGCGGAACGTGAACGCAGGATACTCAGCGCGGAATTTTGGCTTTACAAAGGCACGTGGCGAGCTCATTACATTCCAGGATGGAGACGATGCTTCGCTCCTTAATCGCATTGAGATGCAGTATGCTCTACTCACCAAACATAGAGCAATTCATATCGCGACGGGCTGGCTGCCGTTTTCGGACAATCTTCTGAACACTTTGGGAGATGATCGGGCGCCTCAACCGACACTCGAACCAAGTGAAATTTATGCACTTTCGCAGAAGACCAAGGGGCTCGTTGCGAAGATATCCCCCGCGCTTAATGCAGCTATCCCGTTCCACTATAAGCGTCTGCGCCTCATCAACAAACTTTTCTTCGGTTCGCTCGCGCCCTATCCCGGAGCCGGAAATAGCCCACTCTTTCGGCGCGAAGTCATTGAGAAAGTGCAGTTCCGGAAACTAAAGGATCGCGTGTGGCCGTCGTTTATGGGCCGCGGCGCCGATCGCGACTTCAATTTTCAAGAAGTAGAGACCTTCAGAAATAGCTACGTTTTCTCTATCCCGCTATATATGTGGCGCCAGGAAATTGGATAATCGGAGTATGCAGACCCTAACAAAACTATCTGTTGTAATAACTGCTCGAAATGACGATTACGGCGGTAATCTATTGAATCGTATCGGAACCTTCATAAAAGTCCTTGCCTATTTCATTGAGAGGTATGAACTTCCAAGCGAACTCATCATTGTAGAGTATAATCCTGTCTCAGATAAACCGAGACTCTCTGAAGTGCTTCCTATAGATGGGGCCAGCAAGTTTTTATCCTATCGATTTATAGAGGTACCAGAGTCATTCCATAAGAAATGTCCTGGAAGCGATAAGATGCCAATGCTTGAATTCTTGGCAAAAAATATCGGGATTCGTCGTGCACATGGAGAATATATTCTTTCTATGAATCCCGATATTATCGTCAGCGAAGAGTTAATTGCATGGCTTGTGAAAGCACAACTCGATATCCATACCTACTATAGGACAAATCGTCACGATATTACTATCATCTTCTTTAACCCAAAACTTTCGGTACAAGAGATTTTAAAGATAGCGCGATCTCATGTGTTTATGGTCTTTCTAAATAATAGAACCCAGTATCGTTCATGGTTCGCATGGTTAAAGCGGGTTCTCGTTTCAAGAAACAAAGGGAGCGCCTTAATGTGTCCCCTATTTAACAAGAAAAATGACGGGCTTGATGAGGAGGTAGTACACGAGCGGGCTGCCGGAGATTTCTTGCTTATGCACCGTTCTTTATGGGAGATGGTCGGGGGATATGACCAGGAGCCAATAACGGGATTCGTTGACGGTTATATTCTCTATGTTCTTTATTGCTTTGGCGTAAAGCAGGCAATTCTCCCCTATCCCATCTACCATATAAATCACCAGGTCGGACATGCTGATAGGCCGAGAATTGCTGCGAAAATGTTCCGAGAGAAAATTGAAAAGATGCTCGCTGACAAGATTCCCTATAAACAACGGGACGAAAATTGGGGATTCCCGGATGAAGTATTCAAGGAATCAATTATATAGAGGACACTTATTTTCTGTACTCGTCCACCAACTTAGACAATCCTTCTTGAAGGTGTATCTTTGGCTTCCAGCCCGGGACCCTGTCGTTGACCGGAAAGATGTGGTGATCAACAACATTTTTCTTCCCGGGTTTAACCTTTGCGCCTGTGAAATTTGCTATGGCACGGGCGACATCAATTATCCTCGTCCACTCCCCGGAAGTGACATCATATATCTTTCCTTTTATTTTCTCAGACAAAACTTTGTGATATGCACGGAACGAGTCCTCAAGATGGACGAACTGCCGGTGTTCCTTTCCGTTCGAGAGCATTTTAATCTCTCCATTTTCAATGGCCTTGTGGATAAAATCGCTTATGACATGACTGCGTTCATCCTGGTCTTCTGTAACTCCATACACATTCCATTGTCGGACATAATAACCATTCGGAATGAGGCGGGTCCATATCTCCCCCAAACGTTTCGTTGCTCCATAGGGGGTGCCATATTCTTCTGCGAATTGGCTAGAGATAAAAAGGAAAGGGACTCCAGACTTTTCAAGTTGGGGCATGGTATTCATTAGAATCTCTGTATTCCACTCAATTTGATTCAGTAACGAATCTTTCTTGAAAAGATATTTTGTGCCCCCAACGTCCCACGCTAAGAAATAAATCCTATCTATACCTTTGAGCGATAGTTTGGCATTTCGGAGGTCTTCCTGCGTACTTCGTTTAATATCAAAACGAACCACCTTCTCTCCAAGCGATTCCAGAAAAGCGCAAAAAGGCTTTCCAATAAAGCCTTCCGAGCCAAGTACTAGATTTGTAATTTTGCGCGCCAAAGTCTCGGTTATGTTATCCTTAATAAACTTTAATGCAAGTGGACAGACCCTGAAGAGTAACGCCTTATCCTACGTCTTCTATCATATGACCTCTCGCTCAGCCCTTAAACGCATACCCGCATTCAAATGGGCCGTGATGCTCCTGCGCGCGCTCCAGGGGAAACGCGGCATTGGGACAACCCTTGGAGAATTCTCCGCGTTCGTCTCGGACTGGCGCGCCTACCGGAAACTCCCGCAGAATCCGTCATTCGCCCTTTCAACCGAAGACCTCTACCCGCGTCTTTTTGATAAAACCGCCACCACCGGCGTTGACCCGGTTTATTTCTATCAAGATGCGTGGCTCGCGAAAAAGATATTTGGGGTCAAGCCCGCACGGCACACTGACGTCGGGTCGCATCTCCCAACCATCGGCATCATCTCCCAATTCGTACCGACCACGATGGTGGATATTCGCCCGCCGGCAGTAACACTCTCCGAGCTGTCGTTCGTGAAAGGGAACATCCTCGCTCTCCCCTTCCGAGACGGCGAAATCCCATCGTTGAGTTCCATTTGTGTCATAGAGCACATCGGTCTTGGACGCTACGGCGACCCACTTGACCCCTTCGGCTCCGAAAAGGCAGTGAATGAACTTGTGCGCGTTCTTGCTCCGAGCGGCAATCTATATATATCGGTTCCAATCGACTCGGAGAATAAAGTGTATTTCAACGCCCATCGCGCATTCACTCGTGACTATGTTCTAGAGTTATTCAAATCTATTTCCCTTATTGAAGAAAGATATATCTACAGAAATGATCTTTCTGATTCATACGATGCGACTAAAGGATTTGGTACCGGGTTATATCATTTCAAGAAATGAAAAAAGTTACGATTGTTCGGACCACCGGAGGAGAGCTGACAAACCAGCTATGGAACTACGCGAGCATCTACGCGTACTGCCTAGAGCGCGGATATGCTCTCGCAAATCCGTCTTTCTTTGAATACGGGAATTACTTCACGATGCTCGCGCCGAATTTCTTCTTCAAACTTTTTTTCTTCCTCCCCTTCACCAACTACACCAAACGGAAACAATCATTGCGACGAAGGGTGTGGCGCAAGCTTTATGCATTTTATGCTCGGATACTCATTCTCCAGTACAAGGATTCATTTCTCATCTCTGACAATGATGAAAATAAACCGTTCTATCTCCCACCGACAAAAGAAGACGGGGAACTTCTAGAGATTGAGAAGACGAGCAACACAATCTGCTTTGACGGATGGCTTTTCCGCAATCCGGTCGGCTTGCAGAAATACCGAAAAGAAATCCTGGACTATTTTAAGCCACGGCAGGATATTGAGCAGAAGGTGCGAGAGCAGATACAGAAGTTCCGAAGCGAATTCAAGCATATTGTGGGCGTCCATATCCGCCAGGGCGACTATCGAGCATGGCGCAGAGGGACGTATTTCATTCCCCAGACGCGCGTACGGGAGATACTCGAAGAATACCTCAAAACGGCCGGATATACGCCCTCCGAGACCTATTTTGCCGTCACCTCTGATGGGCCGATTGATACCTCCCTTTTTACCGGGCTCCACACCGTCGTGAGCCACGAAAACGCCGTACACGACCTCTTCCTCCTCTCTGCGACCGATACTATTATCGGCTCAAACAGCACCTTCGGCGCCTTCGCCTCTTATTATGGAAATGTGCCCTTCATCGTTATGCAAAAAGAGAAAATGGATTGGGAATATTACACGGACAAAAAGACCTACTTTGAAAACAAGTACTCCACGTTCGTTCAGTATTAATCTCTCTTCCTGCCGATGATATAGAGGTGCGCCGATACCGCCTCTGCTCCGGGGAGGTGGGAGAACAGCAGGTCACGATGAGAGCAACCGCGAAAATAATCAGATCAATCTTGTGTCGGTGAATGAAGTTCATTGATTACTTCTGCACCACAAGACGCCGATGTTTCTGTGCATCCTTCACTACAGTCGATGCTTTAGTGAATTTCCCCTGTATGGGCTTTTCTCCTATTGAACCTTTGCGGATATCGATAATGAGCTCCCCACCTGGCTTGAGCAAGGTGTAGACCTCGTCAAGATAGGTCTCAACCGGATAATGGAATCCCCAGGATATAAGGGACAGCACAATGTCAAATTGAACGCCGGGAAACATCGGGGCCCTGGTAACTTCCTGGGTGTGAATCATCTCCTTCCTGACTCCGTTTGCTACGAGCAGATCTCGTGCAACGTCGAGCGAATTGTAATATGATGCGGTTTTCTCCAGACCGTAATACACCCTGTCGTTGAGCTCAGTCTTGTCCAGCAGATAGAAATCAACATTCCTTCCCCGCTCCCGATAATGGCGGGCGAGCATCACGTCAATACCGGCAACACCGCAGCCGATGTCCAGTATCGTCGAAGGATTCTCTGGGAGAATTGCCTTGATGCTCTCATATTCGCGCTCCATATCTTTTGTGAAGAGTCGTTTAATGCGAGCACGGAAAAACCGGGCTTCAAACAATACCATGCGGTTGTAGGTAAGAAATGGGATACGAATGATTATTGAATTCAGCCATCTGTTATTTTGGTAAATGAGATATTCCGTTCGCTGGAATAAAATGTATTTGACCGCATCGTCCGGTATGTTCATACGCTCGTGTGCTTACGTGGTTTTCATAAAATCAATAATCCGCTCCGCCCGCTTCTCCCATGTATGAACCGATGAGATCCGAGTATAAGCGACATATGAACGTTCGTCCAAAGAGTCTCTATTCTGACAAGCGCGCTCTATACCATTTGCAAGTTCTGATGCATTATCGGGTTCAACGAGAAAGGCGCTCGTATCATCAACCAATTCCGTAATAGACGGTATTCGGGAGGCGACAATCGGCCTCTTGCTCGCCGCATACTCAAAGAGCTTCATGGGCGACGTGTAATACTTAGAAATATCCTCCTTTGCCGTGTTCGGGAGAACTAGGACGTCGGCCGCCTTCTGCCACAAAGGGATCTCGTGATGCGGACGGAAACCGATTATCCGTATCATCGACGTGGCGCCGTGTGCGCTCCTGAAACGTTGCACGTCCTCGCTATTCCCTCCCACGAATACCACAAGATAATTATCGGGAAGCTCTTTAGCCGCTTGCGCCAGCGTATCCACTCCTTTCCACGAATACAGGTGCCCGGTATACACGGCGATTTTCTTATCAAGCGGGAGGTCCAGCTTCCGACGTGCCTCATCTTTCGATATGGGTATATCGAATTCCCGTATATCCACTGCGTTCGGTTCACACAATATGTGAGAACCGGAGACACGGAAGAGTTCCCCAGCTTTGTCTGCTTTCCATTGGTTATGTATAACAACGCCGCGCATCCTGCGAATAAAAACTCCGAAAAGTCCCAATTTACTCTCTGGAAAATCGTGCATCTCATAAAACACATTCGGATGTATGAATGACGCCAAGAAGAGCGGAAGGGTCTCATTTGAATAGACGATGTCATTCCCCGAGGTCTTCATCAGCAGATAGAAGAATGAAGACAGGGAAAAGGATAGGAAACTAAGTAAAAAACGTGCTGGCTGTAGGAACCATATTCTCCCGATGTCCAGGACCGGCAAATAGACAATACGGAAATTCTGCTCTACTCTATAATAAGCATATGGATTGCCTTGTTCTCTCCCTATTCTCCGCGGTACGAGCAGAATTACCTCAATCCCTTCTCTGGCAAAAGTCTCTGCACTTTTCGCGACAAAGAGCGAAGCGGCTTTATCGCTCGGGAATCGTCCGTGGAATATCAGAAACATCTTTTTTTTATATTCATGCTTCATATCTGTATGAAATGGAGAATTGCACGTGCCTTATTCTCCCACGAATATCCTTTCACTGCTTCTGCCACTCTTACGGCCTTACTTTCCCATGAAGTATAGTTCCCGAGTATCTCGGCAACCGCGCGTGCAAAATCAGCCGCATCATCTGCTGTAAATCCACGTGCGTATGGAGCAATAACCTCTTCAACCAAATCGAGTCTGGAATAAATGATTGGCCGGTGACTTGCCATATATTCATAGACCTTCATCGGGAAGCCGAAATCTCTGAAGTGCGGCCTGTCGGGATACGGTATGGAGAGAATGTCGGATGCAGCTTCATAGGCCACTAATCCGGTCTGAGGTTTCCTGCCGACAAACAGACACCGGTCGGCGACACCTATTGTTTCGGCATAGGCTCTATACTCTAAAATCTCATCGTCCTTACCTCCAACAAAAAGCATAATGACTTCATCAGGAAGATTCGAGAGAGACTCAATCATCGTCCGTATACCCTTCTCCATACCAATGGTCTTAAAGAATCCGATATAGGCGATGATCTTCTTATCTTTCGGTAGATGCAATTTGTCTCGCATATCATACTTATTCATTGGTTGATAGGTCTCGAGATCAATACCGCCGTATGCCACAAAAATTTCTTCTTCTCTCACTCCCGAGGACGTGATAATCGCCTTTTTTAACTTCTTTGAGGTCGTCACGAGCGCATCACTCCCACGCATAATGAAATGATCGCGCCATCCGCCAAGCAGCATGTGCCAGTCGGAGCAAATCCTGTACTGTAAACGCAAGACTTTTTTCCAAAAAATGAGCACCGATAAGAGATTCGGATCATTTGAGAAAAAGGCTACGCCACGCTCATTCCGCAAGATGAAATACGGAAGCCAAAAAAAATAATAGACGGTCCTGAATCGGTTCAGCGGCAGACGCAGATTTAACACGGGCAGGTCTTGCAGATCATTCCCGTGGTTATTCGCTACAACCAGCAGGAAGTCGTCCTTTAGGGCTGTATGGAATCCTTTTGCGAGTTCCAATACATAAATATGGTCAGCGGTACTCGCAGGATATGTTTTAGACGTGAGATAGACGAATTTCATACGCGAGCGAATAGGCCTGTAAATACCTTCGCTACTGGCGACACATCATACCGCTTTACCCACGATTCCAATTCATTCCCCATCATTGTGCGTTCCCCACTATCCTTGCTAATGAGCGCTTCTATCCTGTCTGCGAAACCGTGCACGTCCCCGGGTCCAATTACGTATTCATGCATACGTTCGGGGATGATGTCCTTAACCGCCCCAACATTGCTGGCGACGAACGGAATGCCGAGCGCCATCGCTTCAAGCAATACACGCGGGAATCCCTCTTCTTCAGATGGCATGAAAAATGCATCCGCCGCGGAGAAATAATCCGGCAGTTCCCTGTTCGCTACGGCATCGGCGAGATAAATATTCTTCTCGAGCCCTTTTCCCCATATCTCATCGTGCAAGAAACGTTCGTCTGGCCCGAAGCCTACAATAATAAAAATCGTATCTGGGTATACACGTATGACCTCAGACACAACAGGCACAATCATCCGTGAACCCTTGCGCGGAGAAAGACGATGTACAAACAGCACCACTTTTGCATCTTGTGGTATATGCAACATGGTGCGGGACTCTTCGCGGGAAAGTGCGCTCGTAAACCGCTTCAGGTCTATCCAATTCGGCATCACCAGGACAGATGCTCTCTGGATGCCGTATCGCCGTGCGTACTCGTCAGCTAGCGAGGGAGTGCCTGTTACCAGGTGCGTCACCGTTTTGTACACCAATCGCTCAAAAAATTTCCGCAAGAAATTGCGCTTATACTTCCACGGTTCTCCGCAATTCCAGTAGAACACTCGTCCGCCGGAAACTTTGGCGATAAGAGATGCGAAGAATGCTGAAAAGAAAGAGTAGTGAATATAGAAATCGCAGTACCCGGCGAGACGGGCTCGTATAAGCATGAACGGTAAAGAGACGACACGGAAAGGGCCCCTGCTCGTGAAAAAACGGCTATAGCCGAGCTCGCGGCTCGGTCTTTCTCCGCGTTCAACAATAAGGAACAGATCAAAATCATTTCCTATCTCTTTCAAGAAGTCGTGTACATGCGAGAAGTGGGACGCATCAGCGGTTTCGTACCGCGGGAGAACATAGCAGAGTTTTGGTTTCATAACATTATCGTTTGAATACCAGATTGCGATACGCGAAGAAACTAATGATGGCTATGAGCATACCGGCGAGAAATTGTGCAATGAGATACCAGAGAGAGAGCCACTCCACAAACGCATATACAAGAAAGGTATTCAGCACCAAATTGGCGAGGATCACTAGACTGTAAAACGCAAATTGCATGTGCAGTGCATCTCTTGAGGTATCTTCAAAGGTCCAGAACTTCTGCATACTGAAACTGACAATGACGGAGACGATGAAAGCGAACACCGACGATACCAGATAATACACGCGAAAGAAATCCGTTAGAGTATACAGCACCACAAGATTCGTAACGGTAGCCACCCCGCCCGAGACAATGTACTTGGCGACTTTTTTCCTCCGGTACACGCCATCATAGGGCCGCGGTGTGCGGGTACGGAAATAAGTATGCAGACCGTGATAATAGAGGTATATCGGCGTTTTTTGATTCATATTAATTTCGTGAGGTCCGCCGCGATGCGCGCTGGGATGGCACCGACCGCGGCAAGATGCGCCCGAGCGGTTTCTTCGGCGTGCCGCGGAAGCTCCTGCCGTACGGCGTTGTCTTCTATGAATCCAACGATATTGAGTGAAAGCGCCGTTGGATCGGCTACCGGCGCTGAGAGAACGTCTTCATATCCCTTGAACACCTCACCTACAATGCCAACATCGGTCGTGATGATAGGCACCTTTGCGAGTGCCGCCTCGATGAGCGTGCGGCCGTAGCCCTCGTACGCGCTTGCCTGGATGAATGCCTGGGCGTTCCCCAGAAGCGCTCGCGCATCCTGGCGCGCGCCGAGGAAGATAACTTGATTTTTAAGACCGAATGAATGCGCCATCTGTTCAAGACGGCCGCGCTCGCGACCGTCGCCGACGATGAAGAGCCCAACCATCGGGTAATGCTTGAAGACGAGTTTGAGCGCTGCGAGGATGTCCTGTATGCGCTTCTCGGGTTCGAGCCGACCGATAGCGATGAGCGAGAATGTGAAGGGGTGTGCAGGCAACAGGACAGGCTCTGGCACCGTCGAATCGACCGCGACGGGGATGACCGATGGCTCGGGGATGCGGGAACTATAGCGAGCGATAAGCGAGACTTTCACGCGTTCCGATACGACGCGAATCCCAGCTGCCGCTGGTAACACACGGTCGGCAATGCTTCGGCGATAGCGATTGAGGAGCGGCATACGGACCGAGGGACTCCGCCAGTTGCCCGTTCTGATAAACCAAGGAGAGAGGAAGTCGGTATGCACTTGAATATGGAGCTTCGCGCTCGTCCCCTTCACGGCGCGGAGCGCCGCGAGCCCGTGCTCAAAGGGATCCTGCGCCGAAACGACCTCTATGCCGTGCTCAAGAATGAGTTCGTGCGCCCGCAGAGTGAGCGCGCGGATACGAAACAGCTTCCAGGAATGCACCGGGTGCAAATATAGGTTTCCATCCTGCTCTCCCCGTGCGTGCGACCCCGCAGGCGAGACGATGTGCAGCTCTCCTATCGCCGCGGCGTATGTGCGCATACGGGTGCGCGTGACACTCGCCGTGTCGAATATCGTCGGATCATTTGATACAAAAAGGACCTTGGTCATACCATTTTCAAAAGCATCGCGGTTGTGTCGAGCATTGTCTCGACCGAAAAACGCTTCGCGGATTCAACCGCGTGCGCGGAAAAGCGCGCGCACAGTACTTCATCGCTAAGCAGACGCGAGAGCGAGCGAGCGAGCGCGGGCATATCCCCTGCCCGCACCAATAACCCGTCTTCGCCGTCCGTTATCACTTCCGGATTCCCTCCAACGCGCGTCGCGACAATCGGCATGCCGAGCGCGAGCGCTTCGACAAGAAGATGCGAAAGACCTTCGTAAGAAGAATTGAGTACGAATATATCCGCCGATCTCACCACAGCGAGCGTATCCTTGTGGGACAACATACCGGTGAGAGTGGCGCGGCCCGGCAATTTCTCGCGCATGTGGCGCGCGAGCGGTACGCGCAAAGGACCGTCACCAACGACTGCGAGCGAGGCCTCGGGAATGTCCGCGATTGCGTCAATAATGCCGTCAATGTGTTTCCACGGAACGAGCCGCCCAGCGGTCACAGTGAGCGGCCGTGGCAGCTTGGCCACGGCTTCGGGCACAACTCCGAATTCTTCAAGAGGCACAGCATTATAGACAACCTGAATCTTATCCTCAAGGATTCCCCACTTGGCAACGATGCTTTTCAAATATTCGCTCGGCACAACAACCTTCACCGCGCTTCGAGCCACATACGTTTGGATGCGACGGAAGAGGCGCACCGGAAACGGCACACGGAAGGTCTTCACGAATTCGTCAAGAGTTTGGGTTATGCCGAACCGCTGCTGTCCCTGCTCCCATGCATAGTCTCCTACAATCTTTACCAGAAACGGCTTCCCCACTCTTTTCGCCGCCTTCATCGCTGGCAGGCCGACCGAGACTGGATCAAGCGCGAGAACGGCGTCCGCACTCTTCGCGGCTTTTCGCACACGCCGGAAATACGCGAAGTGCCTGATGACTTTCGGCAAATGCCGGACGTCGCTAAACTTAACAAGATCTACTTTAATGCCCCTTGCCGGTAACCCCTCGACGAGGAGCTTCGCGTAGGTGGCCGGGCCGCCTATCTCGGGTGGATACAGGGGTGTCGCTATGACGAGCCGCATATCTCTATCTTAACGGTTTTGAAACACTCGGTCGAAGGCCGTTTGCATCTCGCGTGCGATGAGACCCCAGTCATACTTTTCAAAAGCCATTTTCTTTGCGGTCGCCTTCACTCGGACAACCTGTTCAGGGTGCGTGAGGATATCTTGCACCGCTGCTGCAATCTGCCTCGGCGAGGCCTTGTCTACCGCCCAGCCGGTCGTCGGCCTGTCGGGGTTACGCTTTGCATCAAAGAGGAAATCTGCGATGCCACCTTCCTGCGTCGCAATAACTGGCAGTTCAGCTGCCATCGCCTCAACAAAGACGATACCAAACCCTTCGGATAGCGACGGGCGAATATAAATGTCGGATACTTTGAGATACTTAGGCATATCAACATGACCAATCTGTCCCATGAAGCGCGCCCTGTCTTCGACGCCGAGTTCCGCGGCAAGCGCGCGGAGCTTCGACTCGTCGGGGCCGATGCCAAAAATGAGGAACGACACATGCGCGGGCAGAAGTGGGAGCGCGCGAATGACATCGTCGATGCCGTTTTTCTTCACGAGCCGCGAGGTTGTAATGAGGTACGCGTCGCCTGATTTTTTACCAAGTTTGCGCTCGAGTTCCTTCAATACTTCAGGCGGGTACCACTGTGAGAAATGCGAGGCGTTAACGCCATTCGGGACAACCGCGAGCAAACCGCGATAGCCCATGGAACGGACGAACCGCTCCAAGTAGGAAGAAGTAGTTATTGCAAAATCAGCTTTGGTGAACACACGCTTGAAGAGCGGGTAAAAAAACCCGACGCGCTTTTTCAGGTAGTCAATTGGATCACCATCATCCGAACGGACGATATACGATACCCCCGGGAACAGGTACTTGAAAAATAGCGGGGCGAAGGATGAGTAGCTCGTCATGACTGAACAGACCGCGTCATAGTGCTTTCTACGGTGCAATACAACGGCGACCGCAAGTGCCCAAAACGGATAAAGATACTTATCTAATACGAACGGGAATTTCTTGAAATCCTGGATCTTCGCGCCCTGGCTCGTAAAGCCAATGCGGAAGACATCGATATTACCAATACGCTCAAATTTCGGTAGTGCATGGTCGAACCGGAGGGTGATCATATCGAACGCGTATTCCTCCGGTGCTATCCGATCCGTTGTTTCCTTGATAGCAACCTCGGCACCGCCGATGAATGGATGATAGGTGAGCGAGAAAAAAAGAATTCGTTTAGGTGTCGGGGGCATCATATCTACACGTCGAGATCGGCGAGCAAGCGGGCCTCGTCAACTTGAGTACGATATCCTTCAAAAATCATCCGCAACGCGTCGTCCATCCCCACCTTCGGTGCCCAAGATAGTTCCTTTTTCGTATTCTCAATATACGGCACGCGGTTTTGTACGTCCTGATACCCCTTGCCGTAATACCCCTCCGCAGTTGTATCAACAATTTTTGTGTTATGCGCATATTTATGATATTCGGGATACTCGTTCGCTAGAGCAATCATAGTTTCTGCGAGTTCCTTGATGGACCAGTTGTTATCCGGATTGCCGATGTTATAGATCTTCCCCGTCGCGACATTGTTTTTGTTCTCAACAATCTTCATCAGCGCGTCAATGCCATCATCAATATAAGTGAACGCCCTTTTCTGCCTCCCGCCATCAACCAGGTTGATATTCTGTCCACGAACAATGTTCCCGAGAAATTGGGTGATGACTCGGGAATTCCCTTCTTTGTTCGCGGAAAGCCGATCGAGACCGGTGCCGATCCAGTTGAATGGGCGGAAAAGCGTGAAATCAAATCTCTGTTCCTGCCCGTATGCCCAGATGACCCGATCGAGCATCTGCTTTGAACATGAATAGATCCAGCGCTGCTTATCGATTGGCCCTAGGACGAGATTCGATTCGTACGGATGAAAGGCCGCATTGTCGCTCATACCGTACACCTCCGACGTCGACGGAAAAATGACACGCTTCCCGTATTTCACCGCCGCACGCACGATGGGCAGATTCGCTTCGAAATCGAGTTCAAAAGTCTTCAACGGCGATTTCACATAGCTCATTGGTGTCGCGATCGCAACAAGTGGTAGGACAACATCACATTTTATGATGTGATACTCGATCCATTCTTTGTTTATGAGGATATCTCCTTCGAAAAAATGAAATCTCGGATTCTCTGTGAATTCGACAACTCGGTCACTCTGCATGTCCATGCCGTATACCTCCCAATCGGTCGTTTCTAATATTCGCTTTGAGAGATGGTGTCCTATGAATCCGTTGACGCCCAATATCAATATTTTCTTAGCCATGTGTGTTCTACAGTATCAAAATCCCCAACAATTACTATTATAACCAAAGAAGAGGGCCAGCAGTTGCGCTGGCCCCTATCTATAGATACCCGAATGGCACTTAGTCGGTCGCAGTGGGAGTGCCAGGGACAATGCCGTGTTCTTCGGCATAGCGGTGCACCAACTTTGCAGAATCCTTTTGCGCGAGGTGCGCCGTGTTGAAAGCGTCTTTAAGCGCTTTTGCGTCCGTCGTGTTCGCAAGACAAACGATCACCATTCGACCGACTCGCATCACCCTAACGGGTAAACAATCTATGACCGTAATCATACCACATCTCCTTCTCTAAAAGATCAAGGATGCACTATACCAAGACTCACGAGAATTACAAACCGATTAGCTTGACTGCAACATCCCACAGTCTGTCGGCAAGTGCCTCATCATCGGCAAGTGGCGATGCGGAAACGGTTTCCATTTTTTCAAAATACTTACCGCTCACGTTCGCGACTTCCGGCGACATAGCAAGATACACGCTCGTGACGGCCCCCTGCGCCGGGGTGATTAGTGTGCGTTTAAAGATAAAAGCAGCGACTGGATTCATTTCGCGAACATTCTGCATGGTCATTTCCGTCTCGACCACTCCAGGATGCAGGGCGTTCACCGTCACACCGGTTCCCGCCAGATCCTTCGCAAACTTCTTCGTGAAGAGGAGCAGTGCGAGCTTTGACTGCGCATATGCTTTATATTTATCGAAATCTTTTTTGCCCTCCAGATCGGTAAAATCAATGCGACCTTCCTTGTGCATAGAGGAAGAGATGTTGATGATTCGCGAAGGTGCACTCTGCTTCAGCAGCGGAAGGAGAAGATTGGTAAGTAAAAGAGGCGCTAAGAAATTAACAGCGAAATTCAACTCAATGCCGTCTTTTGACTCTTGCCTTTCCTGCGGTAGAACTCCTGCATTATGTATCAACACGTCGAGTCTTCCCCAACGTCTTTTGTATTCCCCTGCACATGCTCGAATCGAAGAGAATGATGCGAGATCACAAGTAAGATATTCAATTGCACTGTTACCCGTCTCTTTTATTATCTCTTTTTTGGTCTTTTCTCCTTTCCCAGGATCGCGTGCGGTAAATACAATCGTTGCACCAGTTGCCGCGAGTTCTTTCATGGTTTCCTTACCGATGCCGGACGTACCACCTGTTATGAGAATGATTTCCCCGTTATGCATAGTGTAGAAAGCGTAGCGTAGAATGAATATGAATGCGAATTGTGGAAGTCAGGTCTTCCTAACCAAAAGAAAGATAGGCGCTCGCACGTAAAGGCCATAAGGCCAAGGAAGCCTGGTTGTTCACTGCGAGTTGAGGAGAATCGGCACGCGGACGGATAAGGCGATAAAAAAGCCAGTAATGCCGCCCCCGCAGCGGCGAGCTCTGTCGCCACTGCGGGGGCGCGAACTGCTTTGTTTTCATGCGCCGTACCGCTTATTTCCGTGTTCGCTACAGACTCGACCATCTGTATTTCACTTAAACTCCGCACGGACGCGAAAGGTTGCGCGAGTGCGTCGGTGGTCACCGCTGCAGGCGATATGTGCTAAGCGTGCTCCTTCCATACTTGGTAATCAATTTGCCCGTGTACTGCTACGTACATCTATATAATCATGTTTCGCCCTTCAAGACTCTGCGAAGCGCATCTTCGGAAACCTCGAAAGGTTTCTTTTCTTGTGCGGCAGGAACTGGAGCAATCGGCGGAAGATTCTCATGCGGCGGCTCTACCGCTGCGCGCTCCTGCGCCTTTCCAAGAACATCGGCGAGTACTCCCTTCAGTGACTGCGTATTCTCTCTTTGCTTCCGTTCCCGCTCGTTGTCGGTCTTCGTCACCATCGTACGCAGAATCGCCTTTAGATCGCCGGAATTCTTCATCGGCACAGACGGACGCGCCGCACTCTCTGCAGCTCTGGGTGAGGGATGCGGGGTTTCGAAACGAGGCGCAGCCGATTTAGTCGGAATGGACCTTACGATATCCCTCGGCGGAAATTGCGTGGACTGCATCGGCGCGCGCGGTATGGGTGCCGACTTCTTCCGCATCCTCGCATCGGGAGGCGCTTCGGAGGCCGCGCTTGCGGCAAGCTCTTCCATAATTGAGCTTTCGACACGTGCGCGCGGCGCAGTAAATTGCGCGTGCGACTCGGCGATGACCTGCTCCCGATACGATATTGGCGGCGCCTCTATCGGCGGTATTGTCACCGCCGAGAACGGCGCCGATCCGACGCCGTCTATCATGAGTGTGAGGTATATCTGCCGACGATCGAGAACGACTACATCCTCCTTCGTGAAATGAGGAAGGAAAATTGTCTCAAGCACCTCGGCGTCAAACGGCCCGACACGAAATACGACGGTCGTACCGACGTTACCGAAGACAGCGTCGCGTACCTCCTCTTCCATCTGCTCGATATACTGGTGTGCAATGACGAGATCTAATTTATATTTGCGCGCCTCGGAAAGAATCTCGGCGAATGTCTCATTCGCGAAGTTCTGGAACTCGTCCACGTAGAAATAAAAATGGGGGCGTTTCGCGAGCTCGGGCACAGGAAGGTCTGCGCGGCTCATCGCGGCAAGAAAGATGCGTGTCGTGAGCATCGAGCCCAGGAGCCGCATATTGGTCTCCCCCACGAGCCCTTTGGAAAGATTGATAATGAGTATCTTCTTCTGATCCATCATCGTGCGGATGTCGAAAGAGGACTTCGGCTGACCGATGATATTCCTTATGAGCGGATTGCCGGTGAACTGGCCGACCTTATTCTGGATGGCGGGCGTCGCCTCCTGCGTATAGCGGTCGCCGTAGTTAGCGAATTCTTTCGTCCAGAAATCCTTCACGACCGGATCTTTCACGTTATCAACCACTTTCTGCCGGTATGCCTTGTCGGTATACATGCGGTTGACGCCAAGCAGAGTCGCGTCCGGATATTCCAAGAGGGCGAGGAGCGTATTAGTGAGAATATACTCCATGCGCGCGCTCCACGCGTCTTCCCAAATCTTCTTGAATGTCGCCATAAGGCCACTTACCACCAGATGGCGCTTGTCATAACCAACATCCTCCATGATATTAAAGGCGATGGGATGCTCCATATCGAACGGCGCAAAGTACACGACATCTTTAATGCGTTCGGAGGGAATATAGTCGAGAAGCCGATCGACCGTCCCGCCGTGTGGATCGATGAAGGCGAGTCCCTCGCCGTTTCGAATATCCTGAATCGCCATGTTCTCGAGCAAAGTCGACTTCCCCATGCCGGTCTTGCCGATGACATACATATGACGATCACGATCTTTTGATTTGATGCCGAACGGGACGTATTTTCCCCTCGCATCGGTCGCGGCGAAGTAAGTGACACGCTCGGGATTTTCCATTGTCTTTTAGTATACCAAACACCAGGACGCCTTCGGCGTTCTAGATTGCCCTTCCGTACGCGTCAGATCGGAGAAATATCTTGTGGCGGCCACGGTTCGGATGCAGGAGAAATATCAGCCGACGGACGTTCTGCGGCCGCGTTCTTCGTTTCATTCGTGCGAAGCGCGAAACCGATACCGACTACACACGCACCAAAAATCACAGTGAGAAGATTACGAAACGCTATAGGGAATCCCGAAAAGGGCGCGAGAATGGTGAGGATGCCGAGAAAGATGAGCGTGCTGGTGCGGGACATGTACGAAGTATATCAAGGCATCGCGATGACGACAAATTCTCCCCGTATCGCATCGGGACGCATGGAAAAATGAATGAGCAGCTCCTGCGGCGATCCCGAGACGACCTCCTCGTGGATCTTAGTGAGCTCGCGAGCAATGACGACCCGTGGTATTCGCAGCGCTTCCAGTTCCTTAAGCAATTTCACTATCCGATGCGGCGATTCATACAGCACGACCGGCAATTCATTTGCCGCGATTTTCTTCAACGCAGTCTGGCGTCCTTTCTTATGCGGCAGAAATCCGAGGAACATGAACTCGCCGGTATCCATACCAGCAATAGAGAGTGCCGCCGTGAGCGCAGAAGCGCCCGGTATCGCTTCGATTGTTGCACCGGGCAATTGTTTGCGCACTTCGGTCACAAGTCGCGCGCCGGGGTCAGAAATCCCAGGCGTGCCTGCATCGCTCACTACCGCAATACGTTCATTGGCCTCGAGTCGCGCGATGATTTCCGCCGTTTTCTTGATTTCCGTCGCCGCATCAAGCCGCTGTAACGGCTTTTTTATTTCATACCGCGCAAGCAATTTAGAGGTGACGCGCGTATCTTCGGCATAGATGACGTCGCATTCCTTCAGAGTCCGCAATGCGCGTAGCGTGATATCCTCTAAATTCCCGATTGGTGTTGCGATGATTGAGAGCGTTCCCATGTAGACACTCTACTCCCGTTGACATAGTATATCAATACGTTACAATAAAAAAATTGGCATCGCAGAGTCTCTAGACGGTCTTTCCGGAGGCCGTTTCATTTTGCCACGCAACAAGCGCATCGGCAATCTTGTAA
>DATLTM010000006.1:0-10094 GCA_035533615.1 Minisyncoccota bacterium | reverse complement strand
CCTTTCTTAGAAACAACGACAAGTTCTTCGCCTTCCAGGTTGCCGGAGACGATTTTCGCGCCAATGATCTCGCCCGTCTTCGCCGTCACCTCTGCCGTTTTAATTCCCGAACCGCCCCGACCTTGTACCTTATATTCAGACATTTTAGTGCGCTTGCCATAGCCCTTGCTCATAATCACGAGGAGAGAAACGTCCTTGGCTACGGCGGGAATCACCTCTGCTGATACGACATGGTCACCCTTTTTAACGCTCATGCCGCGCACGCCGCCCGCAGTGCGGCCCATCTCGCGTACGTCTTCAGTATCAAATCGGATGCTTTGGCCCTTTGCGGTCACAACCGAGACCGTGTCCGCGTTCTCCGCGAGATTCGCAGAAACAAGCGTGTCACTCTTCTTCAAATTAATCGCAATGATGCCCGAACGGCGCACGTCCGCAAAGCCTTTCGCCGCCACCCGCTTAACGATGCCACCCTGCGTCACGAAGACGATGGAGGAAGCGTCGAGTGCCGCGCCCTTTGGAACAGCGAGCACGCTCGTTACTGACTCGTCGCCCGCAAGCGGAAGAAAGTTCATGATGGACTTCCCCTTGGTCGCGCGCTTCCCTTCTGGTATCTCGTACATCTTAATCTGATACGCCTTACCAAAATTCGTGAAGAAAAGGAGATCGCTGTGCGCCGAGGCAACGAGGAAGTGCGTTACGATATCTTCTTCCTTTGTTGCAATATCTACGACGCCGACACCACCTCGCTTTTGTCGGCGATACTCGGAGGGATTCGTGCGCTTCACGTAGCCGCCCTGCGTAAGCACGAGCATAGACTCTTCGTCTGGCACGAGATCCTCCACTGAGATGTTCTGCACGCCACCACGAACAATCTTGGTGCGGCGGTCATCGCCGTATTTTTCCGCAAGCTCAATCAATTCTGACTTCACGACGGCGAGGATTTTCTTTGGAGAAGAAAGAATGTCCTTAAGTTTCTTTATCAAGGCCTGCACTTCTGAAAGTTCGTCTTCCAACTTCTTACGCTCGAGACCCGCAAGTTTAGACAAGCGCATTTCAAGAATGGCGGCCGCCTGCAAAACCGAGAAATCGAACTTCTTCTGGAGTGCAATGCTCGCAGTAGGAACATCCGACGCTTTCTTGATGATGGCAATGACCTCGTCAATATGATCTAGTGCCTTGCAGAGTCCGACGAGGATATGTTCGCGTGCAAGAGCCTCCCGCAAATCGAATTCAGTACGGCGCTTCACCACCTCCTGACGATGTTCTAGGAAGTTGTCAAGCATACCCGAGAGCGAAAGTATCTCTGGTACACCGTCGACGAGCGCGAGCATATTGTAATGGAAGGTGCTTTCGAGCTCAGGATGCTTATAGAGCGCGTTCAGCACTGCCTGCGGATGTGCAGTGCCCTTCAGCTCTACGACGACGCGAATATCGCTCGCCGACTCGTCGCGCAGATCACGGATGCCCTCGAGCTTCTTTTCCTGCACGAGTTCCGCGATGCGCGTGATGAGTTCGCTCTTGTTCACGCGGTACGGGATGGAGGTTATGATGATACGAGTGTCCTTCTTACCGTCGTCCACGATTTCGGCTTCACCGCGCACGACCACTGGTCCCTTGCCGCTGCCATAGGCGTGTTTGATGTCCGCATGACCGAACGCGACACCGCCAAGCGGGAAATCGGGACCCTTCACAAACTGGAGTAAATCGTCGGTTGTCGCGTCCGGATTCTCGATGAGATGCACGCTTGCCGCAACCACTTCGCGTAGATTGTGCGGTGGGATATTGGTCGCCATTCCGACCGCGATACCAAGCGTCCCGTTCAGGAGGAGGTTTGGCAACGCCGCGGGAAGCACCTGTGGTTCATTACGCGTCGCATCGTAGTTCGGTATCCAAGAAACTGTGTCCTTATCGAGATCGGCAAGAAGCGCCTCAGCGATGCGTGATATCTTCGCTTCAGTGTAGCGCATCGCCGCCGGCGAGTCGCCGTCGATGCTCCCGAAGTTTCCCTGACCAAGTACGAGCGGATATCGGTATGAAAATTCCTGCGCCATCTTGGTCATCGAATCGTAGACGGCAATGTCGCCATGCGGATGATACTTGCCGAGCACATCGCCGACGACAAGCGCTGACTTGCGGAATTTCGCGGCGGGCGAGAGTCCAAGTTCTTTCATCGCGTAGAGAATGCGGCGGTGCACCGGCTTCAACCCGTCGCGCACGTCTGGAAGCGCCCGCGCAGTGATGACGGTCATCGCGTAATCGATGTACGACTGGCGCATCTCGGCGACAATCGGTTGATTGATGATATTCGCCGTTGTGACGGGCGCATCGCGCTGACGGTCTCTTGGTGCCATTATCTATAAATTACGTAGTTTTAAAATTAAAATGGGATGATTGTCTGCTCGGCCGGTTTCGCTGGAGTCGCCGATGCTACGTCGACAATTTCGATATGCGCCGCCGACACGTTCCCGTTCCCGCCCGACAGTGCCGCTGCAGCGCCGGCAAGGCCACTGGTCCCATCAGCGGCATTGGTCGTTATGACCGGCTGCTGCCCAGTACTCTCGGCGAACGTGCTCCCTTGAATGGCGAATGTGCCGGATCCAAGCGAACCAGCAAACCACACCAGCGCGACAAACCCCGCGATTCCCGCGGCGGTGGCAAACGCGACCCGCTTACGAATATGATGCGGTTTCCTTTTGAGGTGCTCGACGTGTTTGAAAACGCTTTTCATACCAGTTAGGGTGTTATCACGATTATACTCCCATCACGGCCGACGAGGTCTTTTTTCTTCAGTGTGAGTTTGTCCATTTTTTCGCTGCCGTTTCCGGCCGCCTTGAGAAAGGACTCAAGCGCCTTCGGCTCGCCAATACCGCTCCAATGCATCGGGACGATTATTTTCGGCTCGAGCGACACGGCAATTTCGTGCGCTTGGGCTGGCGAAAGGACACCGATGCCGCCAACCGGCACGAAAAGAACATCGATCTCGTCAATACTCTCGCGCGCCTCCGACGAAAGCTCGGTATCGACGAGCGCGCCAAGATGCACAATCGTCATGTCTTCTAACTCAACACTGTACACGGTGTTGACAGCCTCGCTCTCGCCTTTTGCAAGTCCATATTTACTCTTTGAGAGAAATCCCTGAATAACGACGCCTTGCCGTTCATACTCGCCTGGTCCCGTAACGGCGAACGGGGCCTTCTCACCGTAGGTCACTTCCTCGACACCATTCATATCGGGATGGTTGCGCGAGACTAGTGCGATGTCTGCGCCAAAGCGAACCGCTGGCAGCGACGCGCCTTTCGCAATGGGATCAAAGACAAGCGTGAGATCGCCAAATGTCACCTTAAAGCACTGTCCGCCGTGGTGGGTGATGACCATATATAATGCGCTTATTGTAGCATTTTTTGACTCAATTTGCTATAGTCTTTCTGTTGCGTGCCGGAGAACTAGAAAGGCGTTAACCCTGATATCCGTAAGGAGTCAGTACCCTTCTCGAAAATCCGCACCGCTTTATGTTTATGTCTGAAGAGACGAAGAAAGCCGCTGTGCCCGCTGCGACAATTCACATAGCCGAAGACCACCCAATGACGGCCTTGCTTGACGCTATTCCGATGCCGCCGTCCACCGGCGACCTTGTCGAAGGAACCATCATCGCGATCTCTCGCGGCCGCGTCTACATTGATCTTCCGCCATTCGGCACCGGTCTCATTTACGGCCGTGAATATCTCAACGCCGCCGATGTCCTGCGCAAGGCGAATCCGGGCGACACCATTAGCGCCAAGGTCGTAGACCAAGCTGGTCGCGATGGGTATATGGAACTCTCCTTAAAGGAGGCGCGCCAGGCCGCAATCTGGGGCGAAGCCGAACAGGCAATTCTAACCGAGACTCCGTATTCCCTCGTCGTGGAAGAGGCGAATAAAGGCGGGCTCATTCTTTCGTGGCAGGGCATCCAGGGATTTCTTCCAGCATCCCAACTCTCGAAAGAACATTATCCGCGCGTCCCTGAAGGCGATAAGGACAAGATCCTCGGAGAACTCATGCAGCTGGTTGGTCATCCTCTTTCGGTGCGCATCATTACCGCCGACGCGAAGGAAGGCAAGCTCATCTTCTCGGAGCGCACCGGGAATGAGGAAGAAGAGAAGGCTTCGCTTATCGATAAGTACCATGTCGGCGATACGGCCGAAGGCGAAGTGACTGGCATCGTTGACTTCGGAGTCTTTGTGAAGCTTGAACCTGGACTCGAAGGACTCGTGCACATCAGCGAACTTGATTGGGGACTCGTCGAAGATCCGCACGCACTTTTCTCTATAGGCGACAAGGTGCGCGTGAAAGTCATCGAGATAAAGGACGGTAAGATATCGCTCTCCATTAAGGAGCTTATGGAAAATCCATGGCACACCGCCGCCGAACGGTACCATAAGGGCATGGAAGTGCCGGGCGTCATCATCAAATACAACAAGCACGGTGCACTTGCCTCGATAGAAGAAGGCGTTGCTGGACTTGTACATGTGAGCGAATTCGCTTCGCCTGCCGAATTGCGCGAAACCTTGGAACTCGGGAAGACATATCCCTTCACTATTACGCTCTTCGAGCCGAAGGAACAGCGGATGACACTTACATACGCGGGGAAGAAAAAATGATAAACAAGAGCAAGAGGCAGCAGAACAGAAACACTCCCATATATGGGAGTGTTTCTTCCTATTTCACCTCCAAGGCTCGCCAGCGGTTTCTTTTTATCGTGTGTTGGCGAACATCGTCGCGGATTCGATGCCTTCGGCGGCGAAGAGGTTGATGGCTTCGGCGGCTTTCTTCAGAACTTTTTTTACTGTTGCCGCTTCAGATGGTTTCCATTTCCCTATCACCAGCTTGATGACTTTCCCCTCACCAACGACTTTTTTCGCCTGATTTTTCTTTCCTGCTGCTGAAATGCCGATGCGGATGCGCGCAAAATCTTTTGTCTTAATAGCGCGCATGACACTTTCTACCCCCTTGTGGCCTCCCGAGCCGCGTCCGAATACCATTTTGATGGTCCCGAGCGGTAAATCGAGATCGTCATGGACAACTAAAAGATTTTTTGCCGCCTTTTGGCTCTTCACGAACATTGCTACCGCCTTCCCCGAGAGATTCATCATCGTTTCCGGCAATACGAGCATCACGTTTTCTCCTCCAATCGCGCCCTTGCTCACGAGCGCATTGGAAGTCTTATTAAAAACAAACTCATCGAAGCCGTCATTCTTCGTGATAAGCTCAACCGCATTCCTGCCCGCGTTGTGCCGTGTCTTTTCGTATTCTTTCCCCGGATTCCCGAGCCCGACAATAATGAGTGCCATGCACCTATCGTATCACAAGCAAGTCATTTTAATTTTTTGGACTCTCAGAGCCGGCGCGGCGCGGCAATTACGACACCGTGAGACAGCTAGACTGTAATTTACGTCGGCGAGTGCGAGAGCGATGCGCCGCCAGATAATCGATGTGTGCTCAAAAATTGAAATGACTTGCGTTGTACAAACGAACAAGTACAATGCCCCCATGTCCGACACTGGAAAGGGTCTGCTGAAGGATCTTTTCACGCTTGTATTCCTCATTGTTGTCGTTGTCATTCCCATTCGTATTTTCGTCATCTCACCGTTTATCGTCGACGGCGAATCGATGCATCCTACCTTCGAAAATCTGGATTACCTCATCGTCGATGAGCTTGTCTATGACTTTACGGCTCCCGCACGCGGCGACGTCATTGTCTTCCGCTATCCTGGCGACCCTTCCATCTTCTACATCAAGCGCATCATCGGTCTTCCGGGAGAAACAGTTTCCATCGACCACGGCGTCGTCACCATTACAACCGTCACCGGAGAGAAGATTACGCTTTCCGAACCATACGTCGTGAACGAAGATGCAACGTATACAAAGAGCGTCACGCTTAACACGGGAGAATATTTTGTCATGGGTGATAACCGCCCGAACAGTTCCGACAGCCGCGTATGGGGACCGCTGCCGAGGTACGATATCGTTGGCCGTGTCGACCTTCGGCTCCTGCCGATTGGCGAGAGCGGCTTCTTCCCTGGTTCCGCATCGTATCAGGTAACTGCGACCACCACTCCATGATGCGCGATACTATTCCGGCGGAAGAATTGTTGCACAAGGCAAGCGTCATCGGTCAGTACTACGGATTCACGCCACTTTCGTCCCTCACTACCAAAACACGCGGACGCATTCGAAAGTATGCCGGATATCCTGAGACGCTCACCGGCCTTGCGCTTGATCCGATCGCCGAGATTATCGCGAGTTTTTTAAAACAACTGCAAAACGTTGACTGTGCACCCTCTCCGCGGCAGCCGCTTTTCGTATGGCATACCAACATTACGCCAGGTCGTCCTGCACCGAAGAAAGCGACTATTCAATTCCACGCGCTCGGCACGGACCGTGCGCTCTCCGATGCCGTCGTTATCCGTGCGGCCATCGCGCTTGCCCGCGACCTCTTCCATGATGAACCCGTCGTCCGCATCAATTCCATGGGCGATAAGGAGACACGTGCGCGCTACGCACGTGAACTTGGAAATTTCTTTAAGAAACGCTCTGCGACGCTCCCGGAAGAATGCATCGCCTGCGCGAAACGCGACACATTCGAAGCTGCTGAGCTCGCGATAGAGCACGAATATGCGGACGATCTCCCCGCACCGACAGAACATCTTTCGGACGCGAGTCGAAAACGCTTCGAAGATCTTCTCGAGTATCTCGAGATAACCGAGACGCCCTACGAGCTCGCGAAGAATCTCATCAGTCGCGGCTCAACATGGAGCGACACCTGTTTCGAATTGACTATCGGCGGGAATCGCATCGCATGGGGTTCTCGCTACAATGATTTCACTCGCCACTTTTTTCCGGGCGCTTCCGTAAGCGCTATGGGTGCCGTTCTTCAGATAGCGAGCGAGGGAAAGATTGTTGCAAGGACGCGGTCCACGCGGCTGCGCTTCTCGTTCGTTCATATCGGCGACGAAGCAAAGCATCTCTCCATTCGTCTCGCCGAGGACTTCCGCAAGGCGCACGTATCACTTGCACAGGATATCGGCGTTGAATCGCTTACCGAGCAGCTCCATCTCGCTGAGAGGCGCAATAGTCCTTATCTCCTCATTATGGGCCGCAAGGAAGCACTTGAGGGCTCCGCCATTCTGCGCAACCGACAAACGCAAATAGAGACTATTCTCCCCCTCACGGGTCTCATTGAGCGCCTCAAAGCAATCGCGTAAATCTGGACAGTCGCGGTTCTGATGTGCTAGAGTAATCGGGATATGGAAGCTGGCACACGAGTTGAGGTACGCCGCGGGAAGAACGAGAGTTCCACCGCGCTTATTCGCCGCTTCACTCGTCGTGCTCAAACACTCGGTCTCGTGCGCGAGATGCGCGATCGCCGTTACTTTAAGCGTGCGAAATCAAAGAACATCGGCCATAAGCGCGCGCTCATTTCGAAGATGCGCCGCGAGACCTATAACGAGCTCGTTAAGCTCGGGAAAATAGACCCCGCAGCGAAGAAAACGCGCAAGGGCGGCAAGCGTTAGCGATGGCCGGCGTTTCAATACGGAATTTCACGCGGCGCCGGACGGCGCCGCGTGCTGTATTTTCTGCGATTGCAAAGGAAATTCTTCCTGGTTGGGACATCTCACTCGCCTTTGTCGGTCCTGCGAAAGCTCGTGCGCTGAACGTTCGATTGCGCAGAAAATCCTATACGCCGAATGTGCTCTCGTACGCCGTTGGCAAAAAAAATGGTGAGATAATTATCTGTCTTGCTACTGCAACGAAGCAAGCGTCGACGCACAATATGGATGAACGGACGTTCATCCTATATCTCTTTATCCACGGTGCGCTGCACATAAAAGGATGGACACATAGTGGTAGGATGGAGAAATGCGAACGAATGCTCTTGGCGAAATTTGCCAAGAGCGCCGGGCGCCTTTTACCCAATGTCACGACGCATCGCAACCGGCATCGACATCGGCACGTACCAAGTAAAAATGGTCGTCGTCGAAGAACTCTCCGATAGAAACGGTGGGCGGCAGCGACGCATCCTCGGTACTGGCCTTGCCGAGTCGAAAGGGATGCGCCACGGCTACATCGTTAATAAGGAAGAAGTAGCCGCGAGCATCCTTGAGGCGAAACGGCAAGCAGAATTGGTTGCGCGCGTACCGATACGCGCCGGTTTCCTCGCCGTCGGTGGTATTTCGCTCGACGAAGCGCGCGCGACCGGCTTCGCCATCATCTCGCGTGCTGACCAAGAAATAACGGCACTCGACCTCGAGAAAGCGGAAAAAGCGACGCGCGAGGCGGCGGCGCCCGGATTTCTCAATCGGCATGTGCTTCACAGTATCCCAGTCGAATATCGCATCGATGGCGCCAAGGTGCTTGGCGATCCTGTCGGCATGAAGGGCGTTCGGCTCGAGGTTGATTATCTCTTCGTCACCTGCCTAGCTCAACACGAAGAAGCGCTCGCTGCTGCCGTCGAGGATGCCGACATAGAGATTATCGACCAGATGGCCTCCCCACTTGCGGGCTCATACGTTCTGCTTGATGGTGATCAGAAAATGAAAGGCTGCGTCCTCGCGAACATCGGCGCGGAAACAGCCTCTATCGTTGTCTACGATGAAGGCATCCCCATATCGGTGAAAGTGTTTCCGATGGGCTCAAGCCATATCACGGACGATATCGCTTTGGGCCTTCGCATTTCGCTTGAGGAAGCCGAGCGAGTGAAGGTTGGCAAGCTTTCGGGACAGATGTACCCTCGCAGGAAAGTTGATGACCTAATCGTAGGCCGCCTTGCTGCGATGTTCACTCTCGTTGACAAGCACCTGAAGTCGCTCGGACGCCGCGGTCCGCTTCCCGCAGGCATCATCATCTCGGGTGGCGGTGCCGGTGTCGGCTCCATCAGCGATATTGCGCGAGGTACGCTCAAACTGCCCGCTCGGCTGGCGGAGCTTCATATATCCGCCGATACTAAGATCAGAGACGCGACCTGGGCAGTCGCATACGGCCTCGCGCTCTGGGGGCTCACTGGCGACACGGCCATACCGAAGAAAAGCTTGCATGCTTCTCTTGGAAAATTTTTTCGGCAATTCTTGCCGTGAATGGTGAGTCGTATCTATAAATTGTCAATATTTGCATATCTCCCGCTTCTGTTAGTATGACGGGGATTAATCCATAAGCCTTACCTATGTCAAAACGCGTTGAGCCAGAAGTCGAGACGTTCGCACGGATCCGCGTGGTCGGTGTCGGCGGCTCAGGTAAAAACGCGATTAACCACATGATCGCGTCGAAAGTGCGCGGCGTCGAATTCATCGCCGTCAACTCCGATGCACAGGATCTCCACCGCAGCCTTGCGAAACGCAAGATTCACATCGGCAAGAATCTCACGCGTGGGCTCGGTACCGGTATGAATCCGGAGCTTGGCAAGCGCGCGGCAGAAGAGACGCGGCAAGAGATTCAAGAAGCGCTCACGGGAAGCGATATGGTCTTTATCACCTGCGGCATGGGTGGTGGTACTGGCACCGGCGCGTCCGCAATCGTTGCGAAGATAGCAAAGGAGATCGGTGCACTCGTCATCGCAGTCGTGACCAAGCCATTCTCATTTGAAGGGGCACAACGTAAAGAAATCGCCGAGCGCGGCCTCGCCGAGCTCAAGAAAGAAGTCGATGCCTTCATAGTCATCTCAAACGATAAGCTGCTCTCCATCGTCGACAAAAACACGTCGGCAAAAGATGCTTTCGCTCTGTGCGATGAAATTCTTCGCCAAGCCGTTGAGGGTGTCTCCGACATCATCACGACCCCGGGTGATATCAATACCGACTTTAACGACATTAAGGCGATTATGGAAAGCGCAGGTCCCGCGCTTATGGGTATCGGCACGGCCGAGGGAGATGACCGTGCAAAGCAAGCAGCTCACCAAGCGGTCAATTCCCCACTCCTCGATGTTTCCATTAGCGGTGCAAAGGGTATCCTCTTCGTCGTTGCGGGCTCCGATGATCTCGGCATCATGGAGGTTCAGGAAGCGGCAAAAGTAATCAACGAATCAGTGGATAAAAATGCCAAAGTCATCTTCGGCATGATGAAGG
>DATLTM010000005.1:0-5339 GCA_035533615.1 Minisyncoccota bacterium | reverse complement strand
ATCGTCATAATGGTGTCACCTTCTTCGACGTTATCAAGTGCTTTTTGGATATCCTCAAAATCAAGCGCAATGGCGACAGTACCCGTCGCACGAATGCGCTCGGCGAGTATCTCGCTTGAAATAGAGCCATCGTCCACTTCGCGTGCCGGATAAATAGGCGCAACGAGTACTTTATCTGCATTGGCGAATGCGGTCGCAAATTCATCTAGAAGGTCTTTGGTACGGCTATAGAGATGGGGATGGAAAGCGACGATTAGTTTCCCTTTTATTTTTGCGCGAAGCGCATGAAGCGTCTCCCGCACCGCCGTCGGATGGTGGGCATAGTCGTCGTAGACGTCGGCACCGCGTATCGTCTTTCCTTTGTATTCAAACCGGCGCCAGGTGCCCTGGAACGACGCGAGCGCCGTATGAATAATGTCGTCGGGAAGTACTGGGTGTACAACGCGCGCGGCCGCGGCGGCCGCGCGCGCATTCTGTTGATTGAATTCTCCCGGCACTTGGAGTGCATAGGACGATTCTTTTGTGTAATCAACGACTCTTGCTTTTGCACCCGTGAGAAGCGACGCGATATTCGGATTTGATATATCGGTTACAATAGCGCCGTCTGCGGGTACGCGGTGTATCGCCTTTCGGAATGTCTCCTGTAGCGCCTCAAGTGACGGGAACCAGTCCGTGTGATCCCACTCAAGATTGGTAATCACAAGCACTAACGGTGAAAGTTCAAGAAGATGGTCCTTATATTCACACGCCTCGACGACGAAGAAATCAGAGGTACCGGACAAATAGTTCGACCCGAAATCTTTCACAATGGAACCGACAATCGCCGTCGGCGACTCTCCAGCATCTTTCAATATCTTCGCCAGCATTCCTGTCGTCGTCGTCTTGCCATGCGTACCCGCAACAGCAATCGTGCGCTTCCCTCTCGAGACATCGCCAAGGGTTTCAAAATACGACTTCTCTTTTATCCCAAGTTCTCGTGCACGAAGTCGCTCAACAAACCCTTCAGAACCTTCGGTGACCGCGTCGCTATACACGACAAAAGTCGTATCGGCCGGGACATTGTCTGAACTGTGCCCCACAGTTACGATAATGCCCTGCGTCACAAGCATGTCATGGACCTTCGGACTCGGATCCCGATCTGAGCCGGTCACGAGAGCTCCTTCACGCCTGAAATATTGCGCTAACGCGCTCATCCCGATACCGCCGATGCCAACAAAATGAATTTTCTGTGCCTTTTGCTCCATACGAACTAATCTAGCACCTCAATCGAATAGTCACCGTTGAGGCCGAGCGCCGCCACACGGTCACGGAACGGCCGCGAATCCGAGCTAATGATGAAGCGGGTCGTGCCGTCGCCGACCTCCCGCGGCCACAGGAGGCGCTTCGCGCGATCGGCGACGGCGAGTGCCGGATCAAACAGGTACACCGGGCCGAGCACACGCTTGAAGATGTGCGTCACGAGCGGGTAGTGCGTACACGCGAGAACGAGCACATCAAAGTCGTCCAACTTCGTCTTTCTGAAGGCGCCGCGGACGATACGCTCTATGTCGTCATCGGAGTCCCCGAATTCGATGGCAGAAGCGAGGTCGGGGATGGCGACCGTCTCCACCTCCTTCCCGATCATGCAGAACGCGTTCTGATAGATTTCGGAGCCGATCGTCGCCGGCGTCGCTGCCAAGAGCAGACGGGCAGGAGAATTTTTGAACGAACTCACGGTCGGACCGACCATTTCAATAAGCTGTGCTGGCGTGAGCGAGAGCGCGTCAAAGAGAGAGATGGCAAGCGAGGCCGAAACGCTGTTACAGGCACTCACGATACTCCCAGCTCCGCGCTTCTGCAGAAGCTCTATTGCACGCACGGTCAACGTTGATAACTCACTATTACTCTTTGAGCCATAGGGTGCGTTCTTGATATCACCAAAATAGAGAACATCCGCCGACGGCATCCGCTCCCGCACAGCCTGTAACACCGTCAGACCTCCCGAGCCGGAATCAAAGATACCAATCATAGGAAGCTGACCGTCGTAACAAATCTATCCTTAGTTTTGTCGCGACGATGACTGGGAAATGAGAGGTCAGCCGCTGTGTCCCGGGAATCGTACACCGTCTGCGGCGGCAGTACCGAGCCGATGGCTTCCGCGAAATTGAAGACGAGTTTACCGGATTGCTGTTCAGTATATTGTTTACCGAATTTCTGCGTTATCTGGTCGTAACAAAAGTCTTTCTGTATCTCGAAGGAGTGTAGGAACGGGGCAACATATACAGAGAGTGTGACGACATCAAAATGAGCTAGCATCTTCTCGATAAGTCCGAGGCAGAGTCCGCGCCATCCGACATGCGCGATACCGATACTCTTTCCGTCAGAGAAACAGACTGGCGCGCAATCAGCCGTTCTGATACCGAGAGACACGCCGCGAGCTGCCGTCACAAGAGCGTCGCAGCCATCTACGTCTTCATTTCCCGTCAAAATTGTAACGACATTCGAACCGTGCGCAAGTTTCGGTATACTGACTCCCTTCTTTACCTGCTCAGAGGGGAGAAAGAGTGCGATGCACATCTCCCCAATATTTAGGTTATTCCTCTCCTGCATATGCTTGTACGAGCCTCACGAATTGATCGCCACGATCATACTCGTTTTTAAACATCCCAAACGATGTAAATGCCGGCGAGAACAGCACGGTATCTCCCTTTTCGGCGGCGGCCATCGCCGCCGCCATCGCGTCGCCGATACTACCGCATATGGTGGTGCCTTCTGGCAGTTGATTTTTGATGCGATCGGTGCCGTTCCCAGCAAGCAGTATGACCTTCTTTACCCCCTGTAATTTCGCGATGAGCGCATCCATATCGAGCCCCTTGTCGGTACCGCCCGCAATCAGCACCGTATGCACGGAGTCGAGCGCGGCGAGCGCGGCGAGCGTCGCCTCGGGCGTCGTAGAGGTCGTGTCGTTGTACATCTTCACCCCCTTCACTTCGCAAAGATATTCAAGCCGCCCAGGGACTCCCGCAAACGACGTGAGTACGCGGCGACTCACCTCGTCGGGAATCTCAAATATGCGGGCGGCGGCAAGCGCGAGCGCCGCATCGTAACGGTTGTGCATACCGGGAACGGCCAGCGTCCAGGTGTCCGGAAGTTTCAGTTCGTCAACCACAAGCGTTTTTGAATCAATCCGTTCGCCGTATTTCTCGATGATGGTCGGCGCGCACTGTTTTCCGAGGATGAGAGTGTCCTCTACTCCCTGATACAAAAAGATATTTGCCTTGTCGGACAAATACGTGTCTAGATTGTCATGATAATAATTCATGTGATCCGGGTAGAGAGTCGTGAAGACGGCGATGTGCGGACTGATGCGCGCTTCGCCCCACCCCTGGCATTGCCATGAATCTAATTCAAGAACCGCGATATGTTCGGGTGTCGCTTCTTTCAAGAGCGCGAGCGTGGAAACGCCACGCACATTCCCACCGAGAAGAACCGGTTTCTCGGCCCCCTTCAGAATCGCATGTAGCATATGCGCCACAGTGGATTTGCCGCGCGTACCGGTGACGCCAGCGCACACGACGCCGGAAATCTCAGCAAAAAGGTCCGCACTCATCCGGACCGGAATATCCTGCTTCTTCGCTTCCGCGATATATGGGGAATCAAGCGGCACACCGGCGGCCTTCAGAATCATATCGCGATTCCTAAAGTCCTCCTTTCGGTGCTTGCCGAGCACAAAGGTGATGTTCCTGAATGACTCAAGCTGTGCCACCGATTCGGCGAGTTCCTTGCGCGATTTCAGGTCGGTCACAATGAGTTCAGCACCGCATTCGGCGAGATACTTCGCGTCGCCGACACCGCGGCCCAATAAGCCCAGTCCCATCACGGTTATGCGCTTGCCGCGAAAGTGTGAGAAGGCATTCATACAGTTAATCTAGCGCACTGGGGGGTCACGTGCACGCGCACGACCGCCCAAGTATCATGGAAGGTATTCTATAGCTAGAAGTGAAGAAAAAGGTGAACCTCTTCCTTTACCGAACGACGACGATGGAAGAGGTCCTTACAGCTTACCAACTGAGTTACGTATGATGTACTTTGTGCGTGCGCCAGGACTTGAACCTGGGACCGTCCGCGTATCAGGCGGATGCTCTACCAACTGAGCTACGCACGCACACAACACACCATACGTCAGGTGATACTACCAAAAACTCGACTAATCTTCCATTCAAAAGACAAGGGACACAAAAGCCGACCAAATGGGCCGGCTTTTGTGAGTGTGAAAATATGTCTGTGCTCTTTTGTTCCGCCTATTCTGCTCCCGGTTGAAGGCTCACGTGTGGCCTTCAACCGACCACCGGGTTACGTTATCCGGCTTCCGAGTACCGTTTAGAGACGAGCACTATCTCTCATTTGCCTTGCAGCAAATATCGACATGCTCTTCCTTTCGGGAAGAGCGGTTCCAATTTGGATATGTTCCACGAACAGCTTCCGCTACCCGTGCCTTGTTACGACTTAGTCCTTGTCACTGAATTTGCCGTAGTCCTGCGCGAGGCAGACCTTCGGGCACCCCCAGCTCCCTTGACTTGACGGGCGGTGAGTACAAGACTCGAGAACGTATTCACCGCGGTTTGGCTGACCCGCGATTACTAGCGATTCCGGCTTCATGAGGTCGGTTGCAGACCTCAATCCGTACTGGGGGCGGTTTTATAAGGATTGGCTCCGCCTTACGGCATTGCAACCCGTTGTACCGCCCATTGTATTATGCGTGCAGCCCAAGGTATCAGAGGGACATGCTGATCTGGCGTCATCCCCACCTTCCTCTCCCGTGAGGGAGCAGTCTCGCCTGGCCATATAGGCAACAGACAACGGGGGTTGCGTTCGTTACCCCACTGAAGGGAACAGTTCAAACCACGAACTGACGACGACCATGCATCACCTGTCCAGCACCCTCGAAGGCTCCGTCCCTTTCGGGTCGGATGCAGCTGGATGTCTAACCTTGGTAAGGTTCTTCGTTTATCGACGAATTGAGCCGCATAATCCACCGCTTGTGCGAGTCCCCGTCTATTCCTTTGAGTTTTAATCTTGCGATCGTACTACCCAGGCGGCTCGCTTACCGCGTTAGCTTAGTCTCACAGAGGGTCGATACTCCGTAAAACGAGCGAGCAACGTTGAGGGCCAGGACTACGAGGGTATCTAATCCTCTTCGCTACCCTGGCTTTCGTGTTTGAGCGTCAGGAACGCACCAGTGCACTGCCTTCGCCTTTGGTGTTCCCCATGATATCAACGGATTTCACCCCTCCACCATGAGTTCCGTGCACCTCTCGCGCCCTCGAGCCATACCGTTTCCTTCGCCGGCCGCAGGTTAA
>DATLTM010000004.1:0-4117 GCA_035533615.1 Minisyncoccota bacterium | reverse complement strand
CTCTGATGGAGACTTGGCTTGTGTCTAGATTCTAGATTTTAAAAAGAAACCAGATACACGCGAGGCCTCCATCAGGGGGCCTTGTTCGTTTTGTTCCTTCTGTCAGTACGGTGACCCGTATCTTGCGTAACGGACGATTACTGTGCGACACCACTTGCACAGTTCGTATGACCGCCATTCGCTCACAAGGCGAATTGGCGGTCATTCTATTCTCGTTTAACGATCTTGCGTTTTTTGAACTGCTCGGGTACATTCATAGATAACGCATCTTGGCGTCGCTCTTTGGCTTGTCTGCTTTTGTGAGTCGGCAAGCTGGAGGGTTTATTCCGACTCACGTCGGGATGTATTCGTGATTTAACAGATTAAATACATATCCGTTATGGCAGAATTCAACCGTGCGAAGCCGCACATGAACGTGGGAACCATCGGCCACGTTGACCACGGCAAGACGACGCTCACTGCAGGCATCCTACATGTTCTCTCGATGCTCACAAGCGAGGGCTATTCGGCTCGCGTCGAGGGCGTCGACAAGATCGACAGCGCGCCGGAGGAGAAGGCGCGCGGTATCACCATTGCACTCCACCACTCGGAGTACGAAACTCCCAATCGTCACTACGCGCACATCGATGCGCCGGGACATGCCGACTATATCAAGAACATGATTACCGGCGCCGCTCAAATGGATGGTGCGGTACTCGTGGTTGCCGCGACCGACGGCGTGATGCCTCAGACGCGTGAGCACATCCTTCTCGCGAAGCAAGTTGGCCTCAAGAAGCTCATCGTCTTTCTCAACAAGGTAGACATGGTTGCCGAAGCGGACCTCATCGACCTCGTCGAAGAAGAAGTCCGCGAGCTTCTCACAAAGCAAGGATATGATGGCGCGAATACGCCGATTATCCGCGGCTCTGGTCTCAAGGCGCTTGAGTCCAAGTCTGCGACTGAAGAATACGCGGTAAAAGTGAAGGAGCTCGTGGACACCATGGACACGTACTTCGACATGCCGGAGCGCGAGCTCACAAAGCCGTTTCTGATGCCAATCGAGGATATCTTCTCGATTGAAGGCCGCGGAACAGTGGTCACAGGCCGCATCGAGCGTGGCCAGGTTAAGGTCGGCGAGGAAGTAGAAATCGTCGGTATTAAGCCGACAGCAAAGACGACCGTCACCGGCATTGAAATGTTCAATAAACAGCTTACCGAAGGTCAGGCGGGTGACAATGCCGGCATTCTGCTCCGCGGTACGAAGAAGGAAGACGTGCATCGCGGCCAGGTGCTTGCAAAGGTCGGCTCGGTTACGCCGCACACCGATTTCGAGGCCGAGGTCTACGTGCTCGGCAAGGATGAAGGCGGTCGTCATACCCCGTTCTTCTCCGGCTACAAGCCGCAGTTCTATATCCGCACGACGGACGTTACGGGCGAAGTGACCCTTCCGGAAGGCAAGGAGATGGTTATGCCTGGCGACACGGTCACCTTCAAGGTGAAACTCGTTGCGCCAGTTGCGCTTGAAGCGCAGCAGCGCTTCGCCATACGAGAAGGCGGCAAGACGGTCGGTGCCGGCGTGGTGACCAAGATTACCGCGTAATCTTCCCCGCAGGCCGACCCTATTATGGCAACAGCGGCGAAACCAAAAACGAAGAAAGTCGCGGCGCCCGCAAAGCGCGCACTTACGCCGCGCGCGAAGGCGACAGCCAGGAAAACAGTCGTATCCGCACCGGCGGAACACAAGCTCCGGATCCGCGTTCGTGCATACGAGCACAAGATTCTCGACCTCTCGGTGAAGCAGATTATGGATACCGCCGCCCGTTTTGATGCGGTCGTCGTTGGTCCAGTGCCGCTCCCCACTGAGATAAAACGCTGGACGGTTAACCGCTCGACCTTTGTCCACAAGGATGCTCGCGAGCAGTTCGAGATGCGCGTCCACAAGCGCCTCATCGACATCATGAATCCATCCCCAAAGGTGATTGAGGCCCTCACGAACCTCAATCTTCCATCGGGAGTTACTATAGACGTAAAAATGGTCTAAAAAGACCGCCAAGATAAAACACACAGCCGCTCGCAAGGGCGGTTGCGTGTTTTGTGGGGGGGGGGGATATAATGTCTTGTATATGAACATGGAAAAATTTCGTGGTAAAAAGCAAGAACAACTTGTTCCGGAAGAGAAACAGGCAGAGTTTGTTGCGGCAGTTGCGAAGGGCAAAGAACAGGAAAAAGTTGCTTTTGATGAGAGACGGGAATCTTCAAAATCAAAAGCCAGGGCAGTGGGTACAGGTGGTTTTTCAGCTCTTTTTGGGAAGGCTGCCTTTACTGCAGCGGCAACGGGGGCTGTGCCAGTAGCACTGGTGGAGGGAGCGATATCCGCCGCGGCGGCATACGGCACAAAACTGAACATAGAAGATGCGAAGAAACATACAGAAAATGCTTCTAAGGCAGACACTACAAAAGAACAAGCGTATTTGGGATCGCGAGGAATTGTGGAAGAAGGGATGAAGCAAGGAGGCGCTCAAGAAGTAGAGGGGCAATTACAGGCAACGTCAGAACAAATCGAGATTGCTCGTAAAGAGATGATGGAAAAGTACGGAGGTAAAGAGTAAGTTGCATCTTTTTACTCCCTCGTGTAGAGTGCTCCTAACGCTATGAACGGTGCCCGTGACCGGTCCTATGGCAGAACGCGCGATGCGTCTCTGCATCGCGCGTTCTGCTTTGGATTCGATTGTGCTCACCATAAATAAAAAATGAAATTCATCCTCGCCAAGAAAGAAAAGATGACCCGCGTTTTTGGACAGGACGGTCGCGCCCGTGCGGGGACTATCCTGCTTGCTGACTCGATAACGGTGACGGCTGTGAAAACGGAAGGAGGCAGGGATGCCTATTCGGCCATCCAGGTCGGCATGGGCTCTCGTCGCACGAAGAATATCAGTAAGCCAGTCCTGGGACACACCAAGGGCAAGGGCTATGAAGCCATTCGCGAATTCCGCACGGACGATACGGTAGAAGTAGGGAGCATGATTGACGCGTCAATCTTCACCGTCGGCGATGTCGTGCGAGTCTCTGGAATCTCCAAGGGCAAGGGTTTCGCCGGCGTGGTAAAGCGCCACGGCTTCCATGGCGGTCCACGCTCTCACGGCCAGAAGCACACCGAGCGCTCTCCGGGGTCAATCGGAGGCAGTGGCGGTCGTGCTGGCGGCCGCGTCGTGAAGGGGAAACGCATGGCTGGTCGCATGGGAGGCGATCGTGTGACGGTGGCCAACCTGAAAGTGCTCGCTGTCGACGCGAAAGCAGGCGAGATTATTGTCAGCGGCGCTGTACCCGGCCGCCGCGGTACGCTGCTTGAAGTAGTTGCCGCATAATTTTTATACTATGTCTGCCGCAAAGAAGATGAAGAAAGAGTACGTACCGATTGAAGCGGATATTTTCTCTATGGGTGGGGAAAAGGTCGGCAGCATAGCGCTTCCCGAGAGTCTCTTCGGAGCGCCGTGGCGAACCGACCTCGTGCATCAGGTCACGACTGCGATGCAGGCGAATGCGCGCCAGAATCGCGCCCACACCAAAAATCGTGCCGAGGTATCGGGCGGTGGTAAGAAGCCGTGGAAGCAGAAGGGCACCGGTCAGGCACGCCACGGCTCGAGCCGTTCACCGATCTGGCGCCACGGTGGCATCACATTTGGCCCGCGGAGCGAGCGCGACTATGGCGAGAAGATAAATCGCAAGATGCGCATTGGCGCGCTCGTTTCCGTACTCTCGCGGAAAGCAAAAGACGGCGAGCTCATCCTCGTCGATGCATTTTCTTTCCCTGCGCCAAAGACATCCGCCGCAAAGGCCGTTGTCGCTGCGCTTGCGAAGAGTACGGGAGCCCCAGGACTCACGGCTAAGAAGAACGCCGCGCTGCTCGCACTTACTGCCTACGACACGAACACGATAAAGAGTTTCAATAATCTCGGAAACGTGATGACTGAAGAACTGCGCGCTATCAATCCGGTGAGTGTGCTCTCGCACAAATATCTCGTGATTGAGAAACCGGAAACGGCGTTTGCAGTGCTCATTGCACGCACTAAGGCTAAATAAATTTATTATGGCACTTTTCGGCGGAAAAAAGAAAGAACAAAAAGAGATGCATGCTCGC
>DATLTM010000003.1:0-43524 GCA_035533615.1 Minisyncoccota bacterium | reverse complement strand
CTTGTCTACAACCATGACGGAAAACCGATTATCGGAATCGGCCAAGAATATATCAACCATGCGTCCGTAGTACGGTAGCGTGGGCCCACTTCCGATGTGATCGAACTTCATCTCAAAGCGCCCGTTTGCACGCAGAATCCTTATAACTTCCTCTCCGTTATCTGCGCTCAAAAGCGTATCTATCCTCTGATTCTTTGCCGCTTTCACCAGAGCTTTCACCGGCTGACTATTTTTATTGAGCTTGTCTCCAAGATCGCCGACGTTCTTCACGACCAGCAGACCCGTACCGAATAACCGATCTCTTTTAAGAATGCCGCTCGAGTCAGTGAAGCAGAATCTCTTCATCGGATTGAACTTTAGCATATCAGCCTCGAGAGGCATTATTCGTGCAAAGCCCGCCACGCTAGCATGTCTCAACGAGGTCGCCCCACTCGCGTACTACAGCAAAATGGTGCTCGTATGTGCTGCGAATGGAGGTTCTAACGTCGTCTAGTCCGCGGAGCAAATTTGACAGATAGGATTCGATATGTTAAATGACAAAACAGGTACGAGCTGCGTGCGCTCGTTGTGTATGACTGAGTTTAACTTAATGAGGGTGCCCAAATGCTCACTGTTCTTAACAAAGAAAACCAAATTGCTCGCTCGTTCCGATTGGGCATAGGTCTGATTGAAGGATACGAAGAAGGCAGAACACTTCATAAACCAGAAGAGGTCGGCGAGATTGTTGCCCGTTGGCTTCTGGAACAAAGGAAATGCGGAAGAATATACCTGCCGGGAAGCATCACGAAAAGCAAGATGTACTACTACGGGCGTACGTCTGGTTCACTCATCGTTGAACCCGTCGTGTTCTACGATGGTGAGGTAAGTCCAGAATATAATGCCCAGCTTACTGATGAGGAAGTGATATCAACTCTCCAGGAGTTGGCTGAACTTCTCTCTACCAAACTCGGGCAAAAAAGGATCTATCTTCGCTACAACGGGGTGTTTCGGATCTTGCAAAGGTAGGCCATGGATGTGCTCACGATTAGCTCACGCGATCGTGGGCTTTTCGTTTCTATATCAAAAACGTTCGAATATCCTCTACCCAGCGGAGCAAATTTCTGCAATATATTGTACACTCTTCTAATGACAGAAGGACCTCCAAACCAGTCCGAAATCTTAAGGCTGAAAAAGGAAAAAATTATTGCGCTGGCAGTAGAACTCAGCGAAAGTAAAGAAGTCTTTCCTTTCCCGGGCATTGATCGAGAAGCATACGCAACAATAAAAGCTAGTGAGGAAGAAGACCCGGGTTATGTAACTCTGATAGATGAGCTGATAGAGAGATTTAAAAATGAAGGAATGAGAGTAGTTTTAGGAAAATATCCTGCGAGCGGTAATGTCTTTATTGTGCCAGCACAAAGCAACAATGTTATAGACGATAATCTTTTCCCAAGACATCTCCAAGTCAATGAAGGAATGGACGAGAGGCTCGAAGAATTGATTTTATTGGTTAAGAATATTGTCTAAACAGGAAACAGGTCCGAACATCCTCTATCCACCCGAGCTTGACTGTTTTTGTGCAAACGATCCATTCCTGTTTAGGATAGGTATTTCCTGATATTGTACCCTCGTGGAGGAAGAAGACCCGCTCAACGATAAAGATCTCGAAAAGAAAGCTGTGACTGATTTGAATGCCCGAGAAGAACTACGGCAGGCTGTTCGTACTACAGCTTTATATCAAGCTCGGCAAATCATAAAAGTGCGGCAGCTGAGTGCGACTCTGGAGACTAAATTGGTTGACGCAGGAATGTCGACATTTGATACGGCTTTCAACGTATATCTTAAGAGTATGCAGATCGTAGAGGAGGACATGAATTTTTCTCCATATTTTGGATGGTGGGCACGCCAGGCAATGGCAAGATACCTAGAACAAAATACAAAGTAAGGAGTGGTCTTACCACCTCCAGGCTCAAATCAAGGTTCTAACATCGACCAACGTACGGGGCAAATTTGACAGCACAATTCAACTGTGCTAACACATCAACAGTTGTTAACTGATGTTTGTCATCAATCTCGATAGGGAGGTCTATACGGCTGTACTCAGAGGTTTCGTTTTCGTTGTCGCACTCATCGTCATCAGCAGCATTTGTAACGGATACGCCCTGAGCGTCCTGTGGGGATGGTTCCTGGTGCCTGTTTTCCACCTGCCGCAACTTTCAATCCCCACGGCTATCGGCATCGCTCTCGTCATCGGATACCTGACGAAGCAGGAAACGCACGACTCGAGAGATGACAAACGATCGTTCGGAGAAGTAATATCCCGTGCGACTGTGATGTCTATCCTCAAACCGAGGATAGCCCTGCTGTTCGGTTGGGTTGTTCACCTCTTCATGTAGGCGCAGGTAACTTTACGGGAGAAGCAGATGAAGAGATTTATTGCAGTTGTGGTTGCCTTGAGCATCCTGCTTAGTGGCTGCGGCCATCCTCTTAATACCGAGAGAATGACTTATCCAACCTACGGTCTATTCAACGAGAATTCGGACAAGAGCAAGAATGTCTGCTACGAAATCTCCGCTGGGAATGTCGTCTGGAGCATCATACTAATCGAGACGATTGTCTTCCCCGTGTACTTCATCGGCTGGAGCATTTACAATCCAGTCCGTATGAAGAGAGGACCAGACGACCAGTGTACGTTCGATAGTTGACCGTCCACAAAACATCGCCCGAGGAGAAATCCTCGGGCGAGTTCTTTTAAGACAAGACAAAGACCCCGAGTGCGAGTGGGGCCTTTGTCTAGAATCTTCTTTAGAACTTAATCTGCTACTAATACGCGTGCCTTCTCAAGAGTATTCCTCTGATCCTCGTTTGCGCGTCGTGCGGCTTCAGTAAAAACTGCTATTTTCTCCCTGTTAGGCGCGTTGCGGAGGAAATCAGAAAAACCCTTATATTCATTTACATAAGGAGTCTTTACTGCGGATTCATTGCTTTCAAATAGGTTTTTGAGCCATTTCATAGTGATTTTTCGAGTTCTTCTTTAGTGTAATGCTCGCCGACGTATGCGTCAATCGAGGTGTTGGGGTCAACTATTTTTACCATCTCCTTAGTTGCGCTTGAGTTGAAATCTTTCTTCACGAGAAATATCACTATTTTGTCTGTAAATTCACGATGTAGTTTCTCGACCGTCTCCTTGGCCCCACAGAATTGTTCGATGAAAGCCGACTTTGGAATATTCCTGCCTTCGAGTTGCTCCCGTGCCTGGGTAAATCGCCACGCAGTGCTAGGCGTTTGATATACGTAAAAGATAAAGATGCTACGGTGCTTATTGAGCGAACGCCGAATGTTATGAGAAGCTTTTTCGTACTTCGCGAATGTCCCATCCAGGATAAAAGACTGTCTCTTTTCTAATATGGAGTCGTGAATTTTATCTACAACTATGGAAATCGCGCCCTGAAAGAGGTCTGAATTGTTGCCGACGTACTCCGGCATACGCTGGCGCAAATCATCTCCATCGATACGTAGGACCTTACGTTGGCCGTCCTTTTCTAAGATGCCGATTAGCTCTTTCGAAAATTCGGTTTTACCTGCTCCCGGCGACCCTGCCATAAACACTGAGATTGGGTGCTCGTCCGAGAGAATACGAGAGGTATCAGTTAATTCGTCGGCGATCTCACCTTTATGCTTTTTAGCAAAATCTATCGCCTGCGCTCTTATTTCATCTGGAGACATCTTTACATTCTACTATGATTCAAAGGGTACTTCCGACATCGGAACCGATAGCGGTTCCGATTCTAATATGCTAATTTACAGTCTGACATAGTTATTTTCTACGGAGGCAGTCATGGTATATGCAGCAGGACCCAGAGAGCTCCAGACACACGGTATCGAAGCCGCGTCGTTTGAAGCGCTAGCGGAAATAGCAGTAAAGAACCTCCGTGAACAAGGTCCAAGCGGTGTCGTTTGCGGGCCGATATCTACGGGAGGTACGAACAACCAGATACACAATTTCGAGGTGTTCAACGCTGCGATTCGCGGACTCCAGCGGGCGGGCGAGAATATCTTCAGCCAAGTCCCATATGAGTTTGGATTGCGTCGCCTCGCGTATGCATGGGAGGCAAAAGGTAATTCAGGCTATTGCATGCCCATCCTGACGGTTTTCTACACGCGACTTGTCGAGAGTGGACTCATTACCAAAGGATGGTTTATTCCAGGATGGCATTCGTCACTTGGGGCATATTTTGAACGCGAAAAGCTCGTGAGGTTTAAGCTTGGTATCTCTGATCTTACCCGCGAAGAAATTGGACGATTCATGAAAGAAGAGCACCCATTGGAGTACGCGGAGAAAGTCTTAGCTCTCATTCCCGAATGACGTTGTTCAAAGACCCGTTACAGCAATAGGCCTGTGACGGGCTTATTGTTTCTATACCACCTAGGTCCGAACATCCTCTATCCAGCGGAGCAAATTTGCTTTTTCTATATATTGTGATATTATAGACTTCAGGTTCTCAGATCCCCAATTGGGGTAATAGTTCACTGACAAACATGAGGTGGAAAAATGAAAAAATTAGTTGGGATTCTTGTGGCACGTCTGCTGATCGGAGCAGTAACGACGGCAATAGCACAGGTACCGTCGCCAGCAAACGCTTCGAGCACAACCATTCCTATCAAGGAAGAGACATCTGTCTCAAAGCGCGTGGAAGCGCGTGGGCGCGGCGATATTCGCAAGTTGTGCTTCGGTAAGCAGTGCATCGAAGTACCGTACGAGACTGCAATTGCTTATCAGTCGGCTCTGTTGCCGATTGCTGTCGAAAAAGCCTACAGGGAGGGATACGGCCTCATCGAAATTAAAATAAAAACGACGGCGCGAGTCACAGAAACACTCCGGTGTGGCGGTTTCCTAGCCAGCATGGAAAAACGACTGGTCATCACTGCGCACCATTGCTTACCGCCTTACATCGAGCAGTTAAACGGCAAAGGAATAACCTTCCGTGGTGTTCCTGCTCGTTATATTGGCAGTATCTCAGAAGCGGATCTGGCACTGCTTCAAGTCGAGAAGGTGCCGAATGGCATGCGCGGGCTTCCCTTCAAAGAAGCAGTCGTTGGCGAAGCAGTATATGGAAGGTCAATACAAGAGAACGTGATAGTCGATACTGCTCAAACCAAGACCGCACCGAATACTATCTCGATGATTGGACCAGTTTCCTTTTTCGGCACCGTTGCCGCGAAAGGTAATGCTGGTATCTCGCAGAATCTTTCCGGTATGGGAGAACGCGAACCATTTTATGAAGTCATTCCAACGCAGTATCAGCTGATCCGTATCGCGGGCGAAACCGAAGCTGGTTTCTCGGGTAGTCCGCTCTATAACGAGTGGGGCGAAGTCATTGGAATCGTTACTTCAACCGGTGGAGGAGCAACATATGCACCATCGTCGAAGAACTTCCCGGCACTTCTTAAGCTCTACAAGAACCAGTGAGCCGACAGCAATTTCCGTCCTCGCCAATGCGGCCTGGACGGATTTTTTATACCAAACAGGTCCTAACAGCCTCTATTCAACTCAACTCCCCCAATTCCTTCTCAATACTCCTCCAATCTAGAGTTCTGAACTCATCCAACTGGCGGTCACAGATCCTAATGGTAGAGAATTGTTTCAATGTGTTGTAGCGTCTCTTCAGCGTTATCGTCAAATTTTGCGATGTATTCAGGATGTTTATTCAGTACATCGCGAAATTGCGCTGCGTGCCTCTCTATAAAGGTCTCGATAGTCTCGCCATGACGCTCCGCGAGCTGCTGCTGCATGAGGTTCCCAACAAGTACGAGATAGCCATCTCCTTGCTCATGAGAGGGGAAATTAAGACGTTCCATTGAGAGAGTATACCCCACAACAGGTTCGAATATCCTCTATCCAGCGGAGCGCTTGACAAAGTATATGAAGCATGCTAACTTTTCTATGCCGATAAAGCGACGGGACGGCTCGGCTGAGACAGCTCCCCACTTCGTGCGTGACTGCCCTTGAGCAAGTCAGGGCGCAAGAAGGCGATCTTTTAAAAAGCTCCCCCAGGTCGCTACAGCGCCTGGGGTTTTCTTTACCTCAAACAGGTTTTGAATAAAATAGTTTAGACAAAATACGTTCGAACATCCTCTATCCAGCGGATCAAATCATTAAAAACGATCCTTCATGATTTATATTGTAATAGAACTAATTCATCACTCGTCATCATGCTTATGTATGTACTGATGGCGGAGGTGGTTGTGCTTTTCTGGATCGTTGGTGTTGCAACTGGTATAGTCTCGACTATTTTCCTTTTGGAGCTTGAGCATAAATACATTTTCCAGCCAGCAAAATATTTCGTTAGAGAAATGCAGATTCAATTTTCTAGGAATTTTTTCCGATTCATTACTTCTTCAAAGAGAGTCTTTCGATCTATGTTGATTCTGAATTCTCGCAGAACAGCTCGAGTTCCTAGGTAAGAAGAAAGAATTGTTGTTGATTCCCAATCGCTTCCCTCTTGGATACGTTCGAAGATACTTTGTCTTTATGGGATAGGGCTATCTGCTCTGAGAAGCATCACTTTTAAGTGATGCTAAAGCCTCTTCTTTGGTATCAAAAAAAGAAATGTTCTCGCGGTTTGAAAGTGCTGAAATTATCTCACCGGCGAATCTGATTTTTATATCTGCCCCGAAACATATGGTTCTTTCTACATATGATCGGTTCTTCTTCTCAAAGTCGGCAAGCAATAACAGAGCCTCTGGCGAATAGGTATCGTTGAGATTGCTCAAATCAACAAGCACACGAAGCGGGTGCAGAACCCGCTGTGACTCCTCCTGGAGGAGGGCAGTTCCTTTTTCTATATCCTCTCTGAGTAACGGGAGTCTATCTTCGGTAACATTTCCTTGAATAATTATGAGCACTATGTCGTCTTGAAGCACTGAAGCGGTAAGGGGATGAGTTTCCATAGATAAAGTATACCTAATAGATTGTAGTCATCTGTTCAGTATAGCACTTTGAGCAAAGCAGATCCGAATATCTTCTATCTAGCGAACCAAAAAATTGACAAGTATGTGATTCTCAGTATTATAGCAAAACTAGGAGGAAATTCCTTTCCTCTAGGAACCGAGGAGATGTGCATGAAAAAGTCCTTTGAGATACCCGCCTTGGTAAAGCACGGTTTCTGGGGCGGAGTGGTGGGAGCCATGGTCTGGTGGATGGTCCTCTCGTCAGGTTTCGGCTGGATGAGTGCAGGGGCTGCAAAACAGATAGCCGCGCAGCAGGCACAGACGGCAGTCGTAGCCTACGCTACGCCCGTCTGTATGGCACGATTCGAGCAACAACCAAACTCGGTCGCCGCATGGAAGGCACTCTACAAGCAAGACCAGGATTCGTCCTGGCAAGACTCAACTTACATCGAAAAAGGTAAGTGGGTCACTGAACCGGGTCAGAAACTGGATTCGTATATCAAGGATGCAATTGCCGACAACTGTGCCAGTCAGCTGCTGAAGCTCAAAACGCTGGATGGCGCGACACTCGTCGCGAAGTAACCCACTACTACGGTCTCGGCTAAATTCGAAACCTCGTTCCGACGAGGTTTCTTTTTGTATCTGCTCCAAGACAATCTACATCACTGCCCTCTCCTTCCCTGCCAATCAAATTTTATATCTTGTAACAAATTCCCCTATTGAGGTGTAGTAACTCTTACTGGAACCATTTAGGAGTAATTGATGAAGGGTATTTCAGTAGTATTTGTTTTGCTTTTGTTCTTTCTATGCACTCCGGTAAGAGCAGACACTAGGATAGTCATTGCGAGCTGGTATGGACCTGGCCTTGAAGGCAAGCCCATGGCAAACCGGCTACCATTCAATAGTAACGACCCGACGATTGCGGCGAATCGGACGCTTCCGCTCGGCACTACATTGCTTGTAGAAAATCCGATGAATGGCCGGAGTTTGATTGTTGTTGTTCAAGATCGCGGTCCTTATGTAACGGGCCGGGATTTAGATCTTTCGTATGCTGCGGCAAAGATACTCGGTTACGCTGAGAAAGGTGTGACGCAACTCGCCGTTAGCATAATTCGCAAGTAACAAAAAGACGCCCCCGCGGCGTCTTTTCATTTTGCCAGATTCTTAACTGCCACTGCTTTTCTTATTGCCGTTTCTGATAGCGTATTTTTGCGCATTCCTGTTGCTTAAGATTCAGCACAAAATGCGTTCAAATCTAATCGCTGTTTTTTAGAAAATAAAAAGTCCGTATTGCATAGGCTCTGTATATTGACGATATGACCTGGAACCAAAATACTTACGCCTTCCCCAACGTCGCAGAAGAGCGTAAACTCGGTCACAGATGAACTTTATATGAAAAGCGAGGTGAACTATGTGCATAAAACAAGTAGTCAGGTGGTATCTGTATGCGATCAATAATGATCCAGCCACGAATGAATACCTCGCCAAGATTATCGGTGAGCAAAATCAGGAGTGTGAACATCGGGAGAAACTGTGCATTGACAAAAAGAGACGCGACCTCTGGGAGTGTCCGCGCGGCTATGCAGATGTGCGTCGAGCCATCGCCGCCATCCCACAATTCAACCTCAAAATCGAGGTCTTCAAGGAGAAATCCAACGACATAATCACGCGCTACGATCTCTGGAAGCGGTCTGTGCAAAAGAAATCACTTCATGCGACGCTCAAACGTGGTATGTCTCGAGGAATGAATTGACAGGGGGAATCTTACTAGAGTGCCCCAGCCGCCTCCCTAATAAAGGCGGCTTTGTTTTCTCTGACAGGGCTTAATCCGTATTCAATTACGGCTTGGCAAGGACGAAATTGCCGATTTTATTTCCAGTCGCATCACCTACCTTGGTATCCTTGATCCAGAAATAAAGCGGCATACCCTTATAGGTAAGCTGCATGGTATCGCTAATTACAGTGATCGCTCCCGAAACACCTACTCCTCCAGTAAATGTTGGTTCGTTATTTACAATATAGGGGGGCCAATTCGCGGCACAAACACCTGTGCAAGTGCTAACGCCATTCGTATCTTTCGTATCTACATAAAGCGTCATACCGTTAGCAGCAACAAGGTAGGTACCAAGCGTTGGGTCAGAATGTACATTTAGCACTGGCGTGGTTGACGACACGACCGCAGTGGGCTGGGTAGCGACCGTTTGTGTTGGCGCAATTATCGCTGATGAAGTCTGGCTCATCGAGAGCCAATACCATCCGCCAGCAATAACAATGACCGCTAGCACTGTCCACATAACTACCGATTTGTTCATGTTGGTTGCGTGAGATGAATAACATGAAATAGAATAGCAAATGCGTCATTCGGCACAAGCTCAAGCTAGCTAGATACTGGGGAAAGACTTTGAAGTGCAAGGAACAGGGCAACGCACGCAAGCGCAAGGTCTCGAAACACAATCTGCATCAGCGGGATGTTAAAGAAAACGATGGCGACAAGCGACGCTGCTGCAAAAAGCGAAGGAATGAAAATGTACTTGCCTGACAATATCCATAAAGCGATGACAATCTCCACAACGCTCCAGACTACTAACAGCGAATTACCTGGGATAACCGTAAGCAGGATGGGCGGAAAGAAAGTAACCCACAAGTTCGGTTCTATCAATGAGTCGATGGCCGCATAAAGGAATGCAAAGGCGATGGCAACACGGAGCAAAAGGTTAGATGCAAAAAATCGCCACATAATTCAAACGTATAATATCGCGTTGATTCGAACCTCCTTATATCCGGTCTTTAAGACTTGGCACATGCATCGCTTACCTTCGCTAGCGCATGCCGCACTGCAGGGCGCCGCTTCACACGCTCAAGCCAACGATGCACCCCAGGGTATCTTTTCAACCCAATGCCCATATTTTTATGAATGCACACCCACGGCCAGGTTGCGATGTCAGCGATGGAATACGAGCCAGCGAGGTAATTACTTTTCTTGAGCTTACTTTCGAGTACGCCGAATATACGCACGACTTCTGTGTCGTAGCGTTCAATTGCGTAAGGGACTTTCTTTGGAGCATACTTGCGGAAATGATTCGCCTGCCCGAACATGGGTCCGACACTTGCCATCTGAAACATAAGCCATTCAAGCGTCTCATAACGTTTAGGCCCTTTCATCGGCAGAAGCGCACCATTTTTCTCTGCGAGATAGATGAGTATCGCGCCAGATTCGAAGATGGTTGTCTTGCCATCGACGAGCACGGGTATCTTATGATTGGGGTTGAGTTTCAAAAAGCTCGGTTTTTTCTGCTCGCCCTTGCCAATATGAACCGGGATTATTTCATAAGGAAGTTTGAGTTCTTCGAGCATAATGGAAACCTTATAGCCATTTGGTGTAGGCCACGTATATAACTTAATCATTGCTGGAGTATACCATTAGTTACTGTGTCAGAATTTCCGCCCCAAAGGGGTTATACTGTAATGCAAGTTCTGATGCTCCCTATTCAGCGGTCAGAATGCTATACTAGTTTCGGGAACCTGAATTAAAATCACATAACATACCTACACCATGTGGAAACAGTGGATTAACGTTCTTCTTGGACTTGCAGTAATCGTCTTGGCCTATATGGGTGGAGACCATACCACACGATTTGTCATTATCGGCGTCCTGGTCGCAATTCTTGCGTTTTGGTCAGCGCTAGAAAAGAAGGCTTAATAAAAGAAAAGCAGAAGACCGCTTCCTCACGAAGCGGTCTTCTGCTTTTATCCCGCTCAGGTCCGACGATTCCTAATCCGGCGGAGCCAAATCTAATTTGACTTATGTGCTCTCCAGGCATAGTTTTTACACGGATGTTTCTGTAAACCGTCGACCCGCGAGGCCACCATGTCCAAGATAATTTCGCTCTTAGCGTATAAGAGCAGGCGAAACCGCCCTATCGGTCATCCGCCCTTAAGGCGGGGACCGCGCGGTAAGGCACTTCTTGATGTAAATCAGGTATGGGTTGAGTCGCGTACCAATACACTATGGGTCATCGTTTCTTTGAAGGATGATGAGCTGCAGGACGGTACACATACCCATAGAGTATGGCTGAGACCCTATGATGCATCCGAACGGTTTCGTAATAAACGCAAGCGGGAACTCATCGAACCCCTGCTCCGCATACTTATGCGAGTATGGGAAGATGCTGTCCAGATCGATCCGGCACTCAAAGAGAAACTCAACAATATTGAAACCGGTCCGACTCCACCCGAAGCGGCATAGACCTGAAAGACTGTCCTTGGTAAAAAGTCACGGGGACAGTTTTGTTTTTATGTCCGAAGTCTTACAGTGACTCCGATTGCATGTATGGGAAGCGAACGTTTAATGGGTGTGGTCATAGGCGTATTCTCCTTTAAGGAACGACTTCCCCTAGGATTCTCTTTTGTATTCTCACAAAACAGAGTAATTCTCTACTGCTCCGGACTGGAATGTACATCTTTCTTACAGTTTTAGATATTGTGTTACCCGCCACTATGAATGAAGAGATTCGTGAACCAGTTAAAAAAATTGCCACGGCTTTCACTTTTACCAAAAGTCTCATGTACCACGGAACTTGATGGCGTTGCGAGAATAACCCCGTCACCCTGGCCGTTATATAACGAAGCACTTTGTACGCTTGATTGTGCAAACGCACCAGCAATTGGAAACAGGAGGACAAACGATAACGATAGTATGAGCGAATATCTTTTCATACGTAGTACCCATGAGGCCGAACATTTACCGTAGTCATTACAAATTCTAAAAGCAAGTATCCAAGATAGGTCAATGAGTGTAACAATACCGATGCCAACAACGGCTTCTCAAATGGGGTGCAAAAATGTTCCCACCTCGTGTCAGGTTTTTATTATCAGCTGGTTCAACAGCTATGCTACAAATGAACGCATAACTGGCCAAGGAAACCGTACGACATACGATACGGTCTCCTTGGCCGTATCTGTTTACAAGTAGATATACATAAAATAATAGGAGTTGTCCGAAAAAATACGGAAAGCTTGTAATGTATGGACCACTCGGTACGGCACCTATAGAGCCTCAAGGGGCAGTTTACAGGTGAATAATATTTGAGGCGTTTTAGGAACCGTAAATATCCTGGACCTGCAGTACGCCTTGCCCCGCTATTCTTGGACAACCTAGGGTAAGCGATAGCCTCTTGGCATTCTGTGGATGGAGCGAGACACTCCAGTGGGGTGTCTCGCTTTTATACAGCGATCGGAATATCATGGTAACCCGGTTCTGGGAATGTCCACAACGTCCGTGCCGATTGCAAAATACTGTTCTATACTCCGAGTCGATTTATTAACATCATTCACGCTTACTATAATATGCGTACATATCTTACAGTCGGAGCAATCGGTGTCATTATGGCTCTCGCCCTTTCCACCACTGTTGCCTTCGCACAGGCAGGATCGAGAGGGCTCGCCCAAAATGTCGGGAGACAATACCAATCTCCCGGTGCAGCGACCACCGGCGCCCTAGGACGGCCAGCCAGTCGGTCTTCTTACGAACGCCGTCCTTCTGCAGTCGGACAATCCGGTCCCGGACGCGGTTTCGCCGGCATGAGTTCTTCTACGATGGAGAGTATGGGCGCGGCAGGCCAGGCGCGTGCCATGCAAATGCATATAATGGTGGAACAGCGCCTTGCCGCTATCCAAGACAGAGTAAAGCAACAACTGGTCGAGAACTTGTCGGGAGCGTTTGATCGCATCAACAAAGCGTGGACCGACCACTTCTCGCAACTTCTTGATCGCTATGCAGCAATCTTGCAGAAGATTCAGGATCGGGCAAACACTGCCTCGGCAAGCGGCAAAAATATAACGGCAACGAACGCGGCCATTCAAGCGGCGCAAACAGCCATCGCAAGCGCCCGTACGGCGGTAGCGGCGCAGGCGGCAAAGACATACACGCCTGACTTCTCCTCCTCATCAACCACGACTGCGATCGCGACGTCGACGTCCTCCGGCCAGCAGGAGATCATGCAGGGATTCCGGACGGGATTCGAGACGCTCCGCCAACAACTCTTCGGCGATCTCTCTGCGCTGCGTGATGGCCCGATGACCAGTGTGCGCACGGCGGTGCAAGGCGCGTTTCAAGCACTTACCCAGATCCCCGGGGTCGACCAGGTAACTGCAACTTCAACCGAATCGTCGACAACATCGACCTCGACTGGTCAGTAGGAAAAAATAATTGAAATTACCATGAATTATCAACCAATGAATCAGCCGACAGAAAATAGTGTGCCGCCGACGCAACCGGTCTATGGATCTGCTCCCAGGCATGCAATGAAAAATTATGCCATGCTCGGGATAGTCGTACTTGTCCTTGTTGCCGTCGCTGTCTGGTATTTCTTGCCAAGCAGTTCGCAGCAGCAAACGGCGGTACAAACCTCAGCAGTTGAGCAAAACCAGCTCCCGCCGCTTACCAGCGGCAATACGACCGCAAACATTGCAACCGACTTAAGTCAGATACCGAATGATTCTGCCGCTTTGACGCAAGATCAGAATTCAGTCAGTCAGAGCATCCAGGGTCTTTAATTCGACAGAGCTAGCCGCATCTCTCGGTATTCGTGCCGTGAAGTGTATGCGACAAACGTCCGGCTGTTCAGCCGGACGTTTTGCCGCACGCATTTCAACGCTCGGACATTCCGGAGCAACGTTGCTACATTGCGTCTTGTTGACAGAGATTGTTTTACAACGTATCCTAAAAAAGGAAGGGCATAAATTCACGATCTCTCACAAGACAGGGAGGATCACAATGAAAAAATACTGCGAATGCGGAAAAAAGATTCTATATTTTCGGCACAAACGCAGTAAGAAGGGGTGGAGATACGTGGTTTCCTCCGGCACAAAGGGGTATGATCTCTGCCCCAGATGCTGGGAGCCGTATCGGCCTCCCAACACACACTGGGGACGAAAAGTCCCCTCTTGAAACCCGCTCATCTCGAGCGGGTTCATTATTTTCCGTACATATTCTCGCATGTAACGAGTACGGATTATTGATCTATCAAATAGTTCGTGGTATTATTAAAAAATGAAATTGCCCGACGTAGACCGGCTGCGGAGCGAAAAACCGATTCCATTTTCAGACTTTCTGAAATTCTATAACGAAAATCTCCCCGCGGCATTTCCCCGCGCATCGCTTGCGCTCCTGCGTGAATTCAAGAAAACGAATACGGCTCTCTTTAAGAACGGCAACCTGTGGTCCCTTGACCAGCACCGAAAGAAAGTAATGGACTGGTTGACGTCTAGACAAATAAGAGTGGAGAAAGGGTCGTAACGCGCACGGACACCCGTCTTCGTGCTACGCTGTACGGTATGGATAAAAGTCGGCCTGAAAGTTTCCCTCTCCTTGTGCTCTTTTTGGGCGCCTCCATTCTCCTCTTTTTCGTCTTCGCACCGTTTTTTGCGGCGCTGTCACTCGCTGTCGTCTTTGCGGTTCTTCTTCACTCCCCCTACGAAGACCTCGTGCGGTTCTTCGGCGGATGGAAGAGTATACCTGCCCTGCTCACGGTCGGCGTTATGCTCGTCTTCTTCATCGTGCCGCTCTTCTTTCTTGGAACGCAGATATTCCAGGAGGCACAAAGCCTGTATACGGGAATGCACGGGAACGAGGCGCAGTATGTGCGGACGGTCCAAACGGCGATAGAGGGTCCGCTCCGACAGTTGTTCCCCGGATTCGTATTTGACCTGAACGCATATGTCGGAAACGCGCTCGTCTTTATCTCAAACAATCTCGGATCGCTTATCTATCAGACCTTGTATGTGCTATTTGACACATTCCTCATGCTTCTCGCACTCTTTTTCTTCCTTCGCGACGGACGCAGTTTCCTCGCCTCGTTCGCGCGAATGAGCCCGTTTGGAAACAGTGCGACGAACGACATTCTATCCAAAATGTACGAGACGATACGCTCGGTGGTGCGGGGAACGCTGTTCATCGCGATTATCCGCTGGGTCTGTCTTGGCGTTGCGTTCACCCTCTTTGGCATCCCAAACGCGCTTCTCTGGAGTAGTATCGGCGCTATCATCGGGGCAATTCCCGGAGTCGGCACCCCCTTTGCCCTTATCGGCGCGGTCGTGTATCTGTACTTGCAAGGCAATGTGGTTTCTGCGCTCGTGCTTGCGCTTCTGGGCGGTATCATCATCGCGCTCGTCGACAACTTCCTCACGTCATACTTCTTCAGCAAAGGGCTTGAGATATCGCCGGTATTCGTCCTGTTTTCCATCCTCGGCGGCATCGTCTTTTTTGGGCCGATCGGATTTGTACTGGGGCCGCTCGTTCTTTCAGTGTTCCTCTCGGTTATCCGCGTATATAATTTTGAGGAGAAAAAGCACATGGAATCCGCCTGAATAAAACGAACCCGCCCTGTAACAGGGCGGGTTCGTTTTATTCACTATGAAGCAAAAAATCGTGCTGCTCCCTACTGGATCCAGCCGCTCATCATGCCGTAGCCAGAGCCGCTGGTATAATTCCCCGCCCGGAGCAATCCACGCAGTTCTCCAAACTGAACGCCACACCAGAAAATAAAGATCGCGACGAGTATCTTGATGGCGATGTGCGCCCAGTGATGATGGCTGCACATCCCGCCCATGCCGTGCCCGCACATTCCACAATGACCGCACCCCGACTGCCCTTCCTTCATTTCTTTATCCATATGTTTATATTTTAATGACGTAACGCTTCTATGCCGTAAAGTATACCGCACAGTGGATATATTTTATGCACTGTGAACGTGGAGACACCCCGTCTACCTTCTTCGTTCTCGGTACAGAGTAATGTTTAATCTTGTTCTGTACGATGCCATTCATTCCGTTATATGAAGCGCCACGTCTCTATGATAGGGTCAAACCAGTTTGCGACGCCGCTGAAGGTTGTTACCTCATATAGGTAGCCGCCGCGAATGGCCCAGATCTCGCGCGTATTGCCAAGAACGGCGTCATAGCTGTTGAATGTTACGGCCCGTACCCCGTCGAGCGTCGTATTCTCCACATTGGTTCTGACTCCAGACGGAACATCTTCCTTGAACCGTTCTTCTGAAATTGTGGTTTGCGTATAGGGCACGATGAACACCTGGAATCCGCGTACTTTTTGCAAATTCTGGAGCACAACGGTCTCCGCACCTCCCCCTTCGTCATATTCCTGTACGGTTGATTCCGGTGAATGATAGAACGAGAAATGATATTTTTCGTTCTGGTATTCTACGCGACCAGGCGTGGATGATGCCACGGTGGCAATCGTCTGGGGAGTCACGTGCGTGCCGGAAGGTGCCGGGGCGGTTGCAACCGGGATCTGAGTTGTGGCAACGGCGGCAACCTGGGGAGCAATATTCGCGTGATGAGAAAGAGAGAATGCAAACACTCCTCCGCCTACAAGAAGGCCGAGTAGGATAGGGATGCCTTTAAAAGGAAGTTTTTTCATAGACAAATAATATAATACATCACGAGCCAAAGAGAATGAACCGACCGCTGAAGAGTTTAATGACGAACCCTTCAAAAAGGCGCATGATACGACTCGGGATTGAATCACCGGTCGTGAAGCTCACAATGCTTCCGTACCCGGTTCCGGCGGTATTGGTGGCATACGCACGGAAGTAGTAGGTCGTGTTTGCGGAAAGTCCGCCGATTCCGGTGTTGAAAGGACCAGTACTGAAACTCCCGGTTGTGGTGGTGGTGGCAATAACGGTGGCGAGCGTTGCACTCGTACCGTAGGCGAAACCTTCCGTGCCGGGGTTCACGCCACCAGTAGCGGTGATGGAACCGACGAGATTCGCCGAGTTGAAGTTGATGCTGCCAGCAAAGTTGGTGGTGACGGTGGGGGCGGTACTGGAAGGCGTATAGGTAATGACGATGATGCCCTGTGTGCCTGCACCGCCCGCGCCTGCGGAGCTTCTGCCGCCGCCGCCAGCGGCGCCGTAGGTACCGCCAGCGCCGCCGGCCGTGCTGTTAGAACTTGCACCGCCGCCGCCGCCGCCAGAACCATCTGACGCTCCCCATTCCGTGCCGTTGCCGCCGGTGCCGCTACCGATTGCACCGCCGGCGCCGCCAGATCCCGCATCGCCGGAACCGCCGGTGGACGTCCCGCTGGCGGCGCCGGCATTTCCATTACCATTGAGACCGGCTGCGCCACCGCCACCGCCGCCATCGGTGGCCTTGACGGTACTTCCCGCTCCGCCATTACCACCTGAATATTTTGTAGTCCCAACCCCTGAACCAGCTGCGCCGCCTGTGCCGGCGGTAGCGCCAGATGCTGTCGTTCCGCCTTTTGCGCAGACAGACGCACCGGTACACGAAGAACCGTTAAACCACGTGTCCGTCCCGGAAACTTTGGAACCGCCGCCTGTTCCAACCTGGATAGTTACAGAACCATTCGCAGTAAGCGTGAGATTAGAGATCTTTGAATATGCCCCGGCACCGCCGCCGTCCATGAAAGATCCACCGCCGTACTGACTCCGGTCGCGCTCGCCACCGGTGTCGAGACGAACGGATAAGCGGCAAAACCGGGAACCAGATTGAACGATGTCGAGCTTGAGAGGTTGTGGGAAAATTCACCGATAACGCCGAGCAGGGAGAAATCGGCCGATGTTCCGTAACCGCCACCGGATGTAATTACCGGCGCAAGCACCTGATAGCTCGGCGAAGTTATGTTCTGCGCGCGAGCAATTCCGAAACCGGAAATCCCCATCACGACGAGGATAACGAGAGCACTCCATCCGATGAACGTACGCATAGGATAATTGCGTCTATATCGTACCATGGAGATTTTATTTTCTTTCCGACATGCCTGTTGTTATAGTAGTACCAACCACAATGGCTCGCTATACTTGTTTCCTTTTCGTACCTGGTATTCTCGGCATTGCCGTACTGGCAAGCATATTTTTCTTGTCCAACAATCAAGCCTCATCGGCAAAGACGGTATTTCTAAACAACGAAGCGCTCTATGCCGAGGTACCAGTTGATGCGACACAAATCGTTCCTCCTAGTACTGCCTCTACGACAAGGATTAATCTGCCGATACTGGTGTACCACATTGTCCGGCCAAGCTACCCGAATGACGACCAGGCTGTGCGTGCCCTCGCTCAGACGCCGGATGTGTTTAACGCGCAGATGCAGCACTTACGGGACGCCGGATATCATGTCGTATCATTCGACGATCTTGAAAACCACTTTCAAAGCGGCGCGCCACTGCCAGTAAAGCCGGTCATCATTTCTTTTGACGACGGGTGGGGCGATCAATTTAGATACGCATTTCCGATTCTTCAAAAATACCATTACACCGCAACCTTCTTTGTTTTCGTCAATTCCATCGGAACGCGCGGCTTTCTCTCGTGGAACGACCTGCGGACACTTCGCAACGCCGGTATGTCCATCGAGAGCCATTCTCTTTCGCATCCCTACCTTACGAAAATAACCGATCCTGCTGTTTTATGGAGAGAGATTGACGAAAGCAAGCGGATTCTCGAGAAGAACCTGGGTACTACAATTAACGAATTTGCCTATCCGTTCGGACAATACAACGCAACGACCACGGCACTCGTGAAGAAAGCCGGCTATCGATCTGCTCGGGGAGATTTTTATACCGGGGAGCAATTTTCGAATCGACTTTATATGTTAAGTGCACTAAACGCTCCAACGACTACAGCACTTTTTGCAGAAAAATTCCCCGGTTAAAACCCTCCTTCAATTAGTTCCCAATCGTGCGGAAAGAGATGGCGGGCGATATTGAATATGCCATAAGCCATGAAGGGCGCAGCAAATACGTCGATTGAATAGTGGATGTGCGCGAGAAGCACCGCGGTGCCGAACACAAATGAGAGCGATAAAAGAACGATTCGAGCGGGTCGTTCTTCCCAGAAAATGAGCGCCATCAGAAACGGCAGGGCGGTATGCCCTGAAAAAAAGAACCCCGTCTGGAAATTGAGATAGGTATAGATACCATCGAGAATTCCCGCGCCTGGATTTATGCTACCGGGATAGATGCCGACGTGTGTGAGAGAAACAAACAGAGCGCGTATAGCGACGAAGAGCGCCAGTGATTTGAGCGCAAAGAGAACATAACGGGGACGCAGGAGCACAAATATGGTTCCAACGACGATGCTGAGCAGCGCGCCTTCGATGATGATGAAGTTCAGGTTTACCACCGGTAGATTATCGAGAAGCAGATCTCCCACGTACGTTGAAGTCGGCCGCAGCGAGTATGCAATTTCGTAGAGATTGGCGAAATGCTCGGCGATATACGCGAGGCAAAGCAGGAAGAACGCGCCGAGGAGCGAATACCGATGTTCCGGCTTGAACAGGTCTTTAAGTGTAAAAGAATCGGGTTGTTGCGTCTCCATGGTGACCGATATGCCGAAAAGTATAGCAGACGGCCGAATGCACTCATATCGCGTGTACGACGTATTGACAAAAAATACAGCGCCTGCTATGCTATACATATCAACCAGCGCTGGATCCAGAGAAGTGGGATCGAGCTTCTATCTTCGGCTACTGATTTGATACCTTAGTCACACAATCTATCGAACTACAGTATGCAAAATGGTACCGTAATCAAGAAAAACGAGAAGGGCTTCGGCTTCATCAAAGTCGACGGCGCGCAAGAAGGCGCAAAGGACCTTTTCTTCCATTCCAACGAGCTCCAGAACATTTCGTTCGACGAGCTCCGGGAGGGAGACAAAGTCTCTTTCACTATCGGAGACAGCCCGAAGGGCCCGAACGCCCTCGGCGTCAGCAAGATCTAAGCAATTAGGTTGAGCAGAAATCGCCCCGCTTTCGCGGGGCGATTTCTTTTTAGGTACGGTGCTTCGCACAACGACAACCGCGTGGCTTGATGTGCTCATTAAAATACTCTTCGCCGTAATCATAGGTGAGCTCTTCGCCCGCTTTGATATTTTTTATCGCATCAATGAAGACACGACCGCGCTCTATCTCCGGCTCGCAGTTCGGACGGCAGGAATGATTGATATACCGCGCAATGTTCGAGCGGCTGGTGCCGTCAATTGTTTTGCGCGTGCTTACTTCAAACAAATATTTACTGCGGCTCGAATATGCCTCGGCGTCTGTGATGGTCCGGCCGATATACTCTACGATGCGCTCGCCCTTCTTGAAGGAACGTGTCGCGAAAAGCCCGAGTCCGGCACTCGCCCTCCCCACCCGGATTTCTCCGGAATACATTGGTTTCTTCGTTCTCATCGTCGTATTTGTTATCGGTATATCATATTTCCCCCGACACCTGCAAAGCGCGAGCGGCCTACATTGGCGGATGAGACTTCCGCCATTCGATGAGTCTTCCCGCTTTTAGTTCCATTGCGTCTGCCCTGCGTACGTGACGCCAGTTCCCTTTCGGGACGAGAAAGTAATGTTTCCGTTCGGCGAGCGCATCGGCAACAACCCATAACTCTTCCTTTGCCGTAAGCCAGTGAACACCCCAGCGACGCATATCAAGCGGCTTGGAGTAACATTCAAGTGTCTTTTCCCCCGTTTCGTTCATAAACCATTCGTGAAAATACGAAAGAGCGAGCTCGCGAGGCGTCCGATAAACGGGATCGCGAAAACGAATCGAGGCGTGATTTGTTTTGCTAATGGCGCCATAACGACCGCCGCGCCTGTAAAGCGCGACCACGTGGTCGACGTCTCCCTTTCCCATCCGCGAGGAGAGATTCATGATGAGAGGCGGCTGGCCATATATCCACAGCGCGGTTGCGGCGAGTAGCGCGCCTTCGATACAGTGTGCCTTCCCTTCTAAAAGAGCGCGCTGCGGCGACATATGTGTATCGCCACTTTCTTCAAAATTGAACGGGAGTGCATCAAGAAAATTTTGTATCAGAATCGGTGTCGAGAGTGCGGCGAGCGTTTTATATTCCCGCCGCGTGAGGCCCGATTCCTCGAAAGCGAGATGCTTCATGGGAATAAGCATACCCCATGCCGGCTCCCTTTATCTGATGGCCAGCGTATTGGTCGTGCCGGCGACTATCGCGGCAAGTTGTGATTGCGTCTTTGGAAGATGATTGATGCCGATATGTCCGACGACGCGGATAGTGACGCCGCTGCAGACGCCGAGAACTTGCGCCGCATTCTTCATCTTCTTGTCAGCCGTCACATACTCTGCCGCCGTGCCCAAAAGAACGTCGATGCGATTGGTGTAGCGGGCATTCATTGTATCTTCGATGACGCGATATCCTATGCGGGAGGAGACGACACTATATCCGCAGGTATACTGTGGTGCGGTCGGCCCGTCGAGCTCGATGATGGTGCCGAATGGTAACGTACCAGAGAGGTCCTGCGAACGCGCCGCGATAATCTCTGGATTTGAATATGCGCCAGAGGCAGTTTCAAAAGGACTGTTATCAGTCTGCGCCGGGACGGCGTTATAGGCGGTAAGTGTTACGCTATAATCCACCGGCGACGTCGGCGCACCAGCGTACACCGGCGGCATCGTAGTGCCGCCAATGCCGGGAAAAAACAAAAACCCCATAAGGGCTGTAAGTGGTACCATTGGATTGAATTACCGAAATAGCCTCAAGCTACCCCGTTTTTTCATCCTAGCACATTGACAATATACTGTCAATAGGTTGTGATGGAGCGGTACAACGAGATAGGTTAATGAATCGGCACAACCATGCCGATGATGACACCCATACCTATCGCCGCGCCGCCAAGCAGCGCCATCCGTGCGCCACGTCGAAACATGGGAAGGCGGGAAAAACGGGCGCTGAATATGCCTACGATGAAGAGCGCAAGAATAGAAACGATGACCGACGTCGCGAGTGCAACCCATGTGCCGAAGATAAGGTACGGCACGAGCGGAATGAGTGCCGCGAGAACGAAGGAGATGAACATGATAGTTCCAGCGATGATAGAGGGGCCGTCGGCGACGTCTGCCTTACTCGCATACTCTTCCGCCGATTCTTCTGAAAGGAAATTCCCAATCGCCATTGAAAATGCTTCCACAAAAGCATAGACGATTCCGGTAAGAGCAAGCGTCGCGTGCGGAGCACCTGCGACATCGATGCCCGCGAGAAGCCCAACGGTTGAGACGAGACTGTCCGTGATGCCAAAGACGATAGTGCGTAGATAGAGCGCGGGCGATTTCATGCGGAGAATGGTAGCACGGCAAACCTCATTCCCACTCCGACTTCGGAAGATAGACACCTTTCTGTTCGTATTCAAGACGATAGGGTGTACGTTTGTCGAGCGCCGGCACGAGAATATGCACAAAACCGTCGGGCGCACGAACCTCGTCAAATGTGCGCATGATAGAAAGCCGGCGAGCCGCGAGGCAAGCGCCTTCGGCGGCGAATCCCGTGCTGGGGCCGACCAAATATGCACTGTCCGACGACATATCTCGCCCTCGCCAGAGTGCAGCACTAAAACGATACGAGGGGTCTTCGGCTATAAAACGCACGTCGTCAACATTTGTGCGCCAGTCAAGCGAACCGGGCTCGAGTGCTTTTTCATCCCTAACGCCGCCGATCTTCTGCCCGTCTTCGGCAACAACGGCAACGCGATGAAAACCGGTGCCACGATTCTTGAAACGCTCCTGGAGAACCGGCATGATACCCGAACAGCCGCCTCCGCTCCCAACACCCCACGCGATGAGACCGAGCGTCGGTAATTGATTGGCAATATGTTCGGCAACACGCCGATAGCCCGCGCTATTGTCCTTGTTCCAGTATTGCTTCGTGTACCAGTATCCGCGCTCTTTGGCAACAGCTTCGGCAACACGCATTGCATCTATCGCATCATCGGCATCAATGAGCTCAATACCGCACGCGAGCAACCGGTCGCGTTTCCCTTGCGGAAGACTTCGCGACACCACGGAAACAACCCGTTTAATCGGAAACCCGGGATCACGTTTGGTATGCTGACGAATGACCGCGGCGAGCGCCGTGCCATAATTCCCGGATGTGGAGTCGATAATCGTATCGGCACCGCCATGGTCTCCGCGGCTAACGCCGCGGAAAACAATTTCTTGCGCCGGCCACATCTTACCGTTCTCCGCTTCGTTTTCATACAGCACGACGATGTGGAGTTTAGCGCGATTCTCGACGAAGAATTTAGCCCAGTGGACCGGGAGCACATCCGAATTGACAGAAATGATACGCGGTAGTGCCAATGCCGAATCCATACCGACAGCATACCTCCATCCTCCGACTCCGACCAGTTGTCGGTCACGTCCTTCTTTCTGGCTTTTGGCGCGGATGCGCTACACTGCGGGAATACAAAGTTATTAATTATAGTTAATCGCTATGGCATTGAGACTCGGTTCTCTATTTAGGACAAAGGCATCAACACAAGAAATGCGCCAAGAATATGCGAAGACGCGGGAAAAGACCGGGTTTTCCATCGTCTATGACCCACAGCCGGATGGCGAAGTCGTCATACGCGCTATCGCCGTAAGCGGACCAGCAATTGAAGCAACGTTCAAACAAACCTCAATTGATGAAGCGCACATTTTATATATGGAGGCGACCGAGCTTCTCCGCTCTCGCGCAGAAATCGGTCAGGATTCGGAAATTATCCGCACGGTGGTCGAGAGACTCTTCGCGCTCTTCCGCGGCGAGAAACCAGTGGGCGAAGAAACCTCCGCTCCGATTGCCGAACCGAAGCAGGCGGTCGGCGAGTATGCCGCAAATCCCGGGAAAAGAATTGAAATTGAGGTGGATGGTGTTTCGTACCTGCGCTTGCCGATCAAGACGCGCCTCATCACGATGCGAGATACGGACATTCTTCCGATTGTGGACGAGTACGTGCGACCGCATCTACAGAAAGGCGATATTGTCTTTGTGAGCGAAAAAGCGCTGACTATCACCCAAGGAAGGGTCGTCGACATGAGCGACATTCATCCGACGCCGTTTGCGCGTTTCCTCGCGCGCCATGTTGGTAATTATTACGGCACCGATGATTTCCACGGGTTCGGACACGGGACCGACCTCGCGATGCAGCTTTTCATTGAGGAGGCAGGCTACCTGCGCATTTTCTTCGCGGCGGCGGTATCGGCAATAACACGTCCGTTTGGCATCCGCGGTCTTTTCTACCGAATCTGCGGCCTGCGGGCGAAATCAATTGACTGCCCGATGTCGTTCCTCATTCTTGAATACGCACACTCCGTAAAGCTCGCCCCAAACGATCCCGATGGTGCGGCATGCGCGATTAGGAAACTCCTTGGCGGCCACGAAACGGTCATCCTCGACGCGAACTACCGCGGCGCTTTTTCGCTTGGGAAATCAACCCGCAGTATCTCCGAGAGCTTCATCGGCAAGCTCTTCCGGGACAATCCGCTCGGACAGTCCGACGAAATGACGCCGTTCTGTATTGTTCGCAAGGCAGCGACGACTAGGAAGGACGCCAACTTTTTTTAACCTTTGTAATTTGGTTCTTTTCGTCTACGAAAGCGATGGTTGGGTGCGACATTTTCTTCGCATCTTCCTCGTCCACCCACGCCTCACCGAGGATAATGACTTTGTCACCCTTCTTGAAAAGTCGAGCCGGCGGACCGTTGAGAATGATGTCGCCCTTCCCCTTCTTCCCCTTCACGATATACGTACGCCACGAAACTGCGTTTGAGACATTGTTAATCGTAACCATTTGTCCAGGAAGAAGCCCGGTTGCGGTAATAAGCAACTCGTCTATCGTGATGGAACCGACGTAGTCGAGATCGGCGTCAGTGACCGTCGCCCGATGTATCTTCGCAATACAGACGTTCAGCAACATGAGGAAAATATACCACGCTGTGCATTATCTAGCCACTGTGCGGTATATGAATGGTATTGTGAGGGAGTTCACTTCATTATGAACTTTATTTTTTGGGCGAACATCATCGCGCTGCTTTTTTCTTTCTTCGTTGTCGGGGCAATTCTCGGCGCTGCGTTTTCGAAGCCGATACGGAAAAAAATAGTCGTTCTCCTGCGGCTGGAAAAAATTCAGCGCCTTTTTCTCAACAAATCTCCCCATAATCCAATCATCAAACCGGGCACTACTCCTTGGACTGCCGAAGCGGTGCTGAATCCAGCGGCGGCTCTCATCAAAGGCCATGTACATCTTATTTATCGCGCCATCGGCATGGACGGCGTCTCACGGCTCGGCTATGCGAGCAGTCCAGATGGCATAAGATTTGACAAGCGCCTTCCCTATCCCGTCTACGTCGCGAGAAATCTGAACAATCCTGCCGTACATCTGCGACGCTACTCACCTGTGATGTATCCTTCTGGCGGCAGTTGGGGCGGATGCGAGGACCCGCGCATGGTCGTCATCGACGGGCAGGTATACATCACGTTCAATATGTTCGAAAATTGGAGGCTCCGTGTTGCAGTTATATCAATGGATGTAGAAAACTTTCTCGCAGCGCGTTTCGATAGCTGGGAAGGTCCGATTGTCCTTTCACACGGCAATCGTGATAAGAACTGGGTATTGTTCCCTGAGAAAATCGGCGGACAATTCGCCGTACTGCATAGCATCATCGGGGATGACGAACACCATGTCCGTGTTGAATACACCGATGACCTCGCGGCTCTAGCTCAGCGAAAATTTGTGAGTCCAGATCCTCAAAGAATTCCCGATACGCCTATCGCATGGCATGTTCATACGCGAAGCGCCGGCCCGCCGCCGATCAAAACGAGGAAAGGGTGGCTTGTCCTGTACCACGCAAACGACGCGCGCGAAGGTCATCGCTACAAACTCGGCGCAATGTTGCTTGATCTTGCCGACCCGACAAAAGTACTTCACCGCGCCGCAGTACCCGTTCTCTCACCCGACGAACCATACGAAAATCACGGCAAACCCGGTATCGTATACGCTGCGGGAGCTATCGTTAAAGACGACCTGCTTTTCGTCTATTACGGCGGCGCGGACAAGGTTGTTTGCGTTGCAACCGTACCCTTGGACCCTTTCCTTGATGCCATTATCCAAGGCAGCCAACCTTCGCTTGCGGAGATAACTCCCACAGAGGCCCCTTAAAGGCACGGTACACTATATTATATATATGTTCGTCATCCGCCGAGAACCAAGTAACCCAATCCTCGCTCCCCAGCGCGAACGTCCGTGGGAATCGCTCGCCACCTACAATCCGTCTGTTGTCGCTACCCTCGACGGGATGCGCCTCTACTACCGTGCGCTCGGGAGCACGGATGCGCTTGGAACACACCCCAACCTCTCGACAATCGGCACCGCCTTTGCCGAAGACGGTACACATTTCCATTCGCGAAAACAGGTCATCGTTCCTGAAGAACCGTGGGATGCCTTCGGCTGTGAAGACCCGCGCGTAACTCTCTTTGAAGGCCGTTGGTACTGTTTCTATACGGCACTCGGCGGCTTTCCGTTCGGCCCAGACAATATCAAGGTTGCGGTTGCTATTGGCGATACGCCGGATACCTTTACCGAACGGCATCTGCTCACGCCGTTCAACGCGAAAGCCGCAACGCTGTTCTCCGAGCGCGTGGACGGCGACATTGTAATGCTCCTCACTGCGCATACCGACTGGACCGCAGAACATCAGCGGCCGACTATCGCGCTCGCGCGCGCGAAACGGATTGAGGATTTCTTTAGTCCAGAGTATTGGCATAATTGGCATGATCATATCGCCGATCATGCGCTTTCTGAGCTGCGCCGGAGCGACGATGACCATATCGAGGTCGGAGCATCACCGCTCTCGACCCCGCATGGGTGGTTGCTCGTCTATTCGTACATTCAGAATTACTATAACGAACAGGAACGCATTTTCTCAGTTGAAGCGGCGCTGCTTGACCATGGGAATCCCCAGAAGATCATTTCGCGCACCGAGTCCATTCTGGTACCGCAGGAATTCTATGAGGAATATGGTCTCGTACCGCATATCGTCTTTCCAACCAGCGTCACTGTCGGCGAGGGCGGCTGGCTCGATATTTGGTACGGCGCAGCGGACACCGTCTGCGCTAAAGCAAGCGTAAAGCTCCACGATCTTATGCGCGCGCTCGACCCCAAACAGCCCGCACGCACCTTTACTCGCGCGCCGCAAAATCCAATCCTCTCTGCCCGTGGCGACGGCTTCGAGAGCCATGACGTCCTGAACACTGCCGCACTCGATCTCAACGGTTCGATATACCTCCTCTATCGAGCTATGGATAAAATGAATACCTCAACCATCGGACTTGCCGTCTCTAAGGACGGCGTCGCGATCGATGAACGACTGGATGAGCCAGTGTATATACCGCGGAAAGAGTTTGAGATGAAACACGGAGGTCCTACTAATAATTCCGGTTGCGAGGACCCGCGCATCGTACATATTGGCGATATGATTCACATGACCTACACCGCATACGACGGTGTGCGGCCACCCGCTGGCGCGGTAACTTCAATTAGCGTGGACGACTTTCTTGCAAAACGATTCGATAAATGGAGCATGCCGAATTTGTTGACGCCTGACGGCACGGACGACAAGGATCTCGCGCTTCTGCCAGAAAAGATAGGCGGAAATTATCTGCTATATCACCGCATCGATAATCGGATTTGTGCCGACCTTCTGCCTGACATAGAGTCCGGAAAGCGCGTAAGCCGCTGCATCGAAATCATGGCACCTCGCCGCGGCATGTGGGACGGGTTGAAGGTTGGCAGCGCAGCGCCGCCGATTAAAGTTGCCGACAAATGGCTGATGATTTACCACGGCGTCTCGCGTCACGGAACCTATCGCCTTGGTGCCGCACTCCTTGACTCTTCCGGCACGACGATTCTCGCGCGTACCGCCGACCCCGTTTTTGAGCCACTGGAAAAATACGAGCAGCGGGGAGAGATTGCAAACGTCGTCTTCTCCTGCGGCACTGTCGTTCGTGGCGATACCCTCTTTCTCTACTACGGCGCTGCCGACAAAGTTATCGGTGTCGCGACTGCTTCTCTCGCGCATATGCTTGATGCACTCTCGTGACCTATGGAGCTTCAAGCAATTATTTTTGATCTTGACGGTACGCTTACGGAAAGCAAATCGCCGCTGACGGCAGAAATGGGAGAGGCTCTCGCACGTCTTTTTGAGAAAATGCCGGTAGCTGTTATGTCCGGCGGCTCTTATACACAGTTTCAGAAGCAATTTCTTGGCGGTATTCCACAAAAAGCTAATCTTAAAAATCTTTATCTCTTCCCGACGAGCGCTTCACAGTGCTACCTCTGGAAAGACGGGTCCTGGCAATCCCGATACGCCAACCCGTTTACGCCGGAGGAGAAGTCCCGCGTACTTGGGGCGCTTACAGAAGCACTCCGCGAAACCGGTCTCGATAAGCCACCGCCAAAGCTCTGGGGTGAGCAAACGGAAGATCGCGGCTCGCAGATTACATGGTCGGCGCTCGGACAACAAGCGCCAATTGGCGAGAAACAGAGCTGGGATCCCGAACGGAAGAAACGAGCGCCGCTCCAGGCCACTCTCATTGCACGGCTTCCCGGGTTCTCCGTTCGCGTGAACGCAACCAATTCCATCGATATCACACGCGAGGGCATAACAAAAGCGTACGGTGTTCGAAAATTCTCTGAAATTCTCGGGGTGCCGATTTCTAACATGCTCTACGTCGGCGACGCACTCTTCCCCGGAGGGAACGATGAGATTGTGAAGGAATCAGGAATTGCAACCCACCAAGTAAGCGGTCCCGCCGAGACAGCACGGATTATCGAAAGTGTCCTCTCCTCCGACTGAAACCAGCACTATGACCGCATAAGCCGCACGAGGCGGATGGTTTCAAATGAGTGGCGGCCGCCAAGCGCGTGGAAAATGGGTGAGAGTTTGTCGCTGCTCTCGCCGGCGAACGCCTCATGGATCTCGTCGATGGCATCCATCGGCACGAGATGCGCAAAATCAGTGCGGGTCAGCGCTCCGATAGCGTCGAGCTCTTCAAGATGCTGTACGATAGTCGATGGGACGAATCTGCGCATCTTCGCCGCCTCTTTCAAACTCTTAGCGCCCCGCACGCTCTGGAGCGTCTCCGCCAATCTCCCGGGTAGCCCTGCGTTTCTTTGCTTTGGATTTTGCATATCACGCTTTGCTCCTTTGGTGACATATGCCCCACCCATCGCTTTGACGAATTTCTTCTGCAGCGAGACTTTTTCCGTCTCCAGCATCTTGGAGAAAGCGCTCTGCGCCGCGTCTGATGCGGCACGGAAGTCCCTGTCCTTTTCTAAAATCTCCGGATGCACTTCAAGCGCGCGCTGGTTGAGACCGATGAGATACACGCCGGAGAGCTTCCGCACACGGGAGAGCGCGACATATCCCTGTCCGTATTCAAATGCTTTGGAAAGATCCATGATCGCGGCATCCATGCTCATTCCCTGACTCTTATGCACCGTCATCGCGTAGGCGAGCCGGAGCGGTACCTGGGCGACACTCGCTTTCACTTTCCCTTGCTCTTCCAGTTGCCATTCCATCGGCTCAGTAGAAACAGTGAAGCCGTTCTTCGTCTCCACGACGGGCATACCATCAACGCTCCAGCCGGTGATGACGCCGAGCGTGCCATTGACGAACCTTCCCTGCGGCGAGTTCTTGGTGAACATAACCGCCGCGCCCTCCTTCAGTTCCAGGACTTCGGGCGAAAGACAGCCTCGCTTCAGCCCTTCCACAAGCGAATCCTTGCCTTTGGAACTCATGCGGAATGTCCTGACCCTGCCTGGAAGCTTCGCAAGTTCCGCCGCATTGATGCGGTCAACGTCGGCGTTATGAGAGAAGAGTTTCGGCGTGTTAACGGGCAGTTCCGTCGATTCTGTATGGCGCGCCATCAGCTCTTCGTAATGGAACTCCTCCACATTCCCGGTGCGTATCGCTGCGAGTACGCTAAGAAACTCGCTATCATCCTGCCGATACTGCTCGGTAAGGTAACAGGTGATGAGATTCAACTCGCGCCAGACTTTCGATCTATACGCGAAGACGGCCTCTGTGTGACGCGAGACCGGCGGGAGCTGAAAGAAGTCGCCGACAAGGACGACCACCAGTCCGCCAAACGGCGCGTCTATGCGCCGCACCTCGCGGCAAACGGCATCCACCATCTCAAATGTCGTCGCCGAGAGCATGGATATTTCTTCGATGATGAGCACCTTCGCTTTCTGGATGCGTCGCGCGATATGCTCCTTGCCCGCGATGCGGTCAATGTCGGCGCGGGAAAGCGATTCGCTCACACCGATGCCGCTCCATGAGTGAAGGGTCATTCCCCCGACGTGGGTGGCAGCGATACCAGTCGCTGCCGTCACCGAGGGCTCGATGCCGGAGGCGCGTAGCCAGGAGACGAATTCGTTTATCGTGTGTGTCTTCCCGCTCCCCGGCTCGCCGGTGAGGTATACATTCGCACCCGTCTTTAAAATCGTAAGCGCCTCGCCTTGGGTCATCACAACACTCTACCAGACCCGGGACTAATCCTTCACACAAACGCCGCCCGTATCTGGTCGGCTGACTATGAGTTGACAATGGTAACCGCCCGCGCAAGTCGGCGCATTCCTGATGAATCCGCCGCAGCGCGCCCCGGCGGTACCGCCGGGAATACTCGGCGCTTCAAGCAGTGCGTTCTCGACGTGCACTTGCTCGTAGAGAATGCCGAGATTGAAGGCAATGAGAAATGTACCGAGGAAGACCACAACCGCCGCGAGCTTCGAATACCACGTCACCGTATTCCATTTGATATGCATGTATAAAAGTATACTCTACCGAATCCCAGTGTCGCATGAAATGCTCGTAGTAGCGTATGCAGCGGAGACGACGATAACGTTCACCGGCGTACAGCGGGGAAGCATCGTCCCGTTCCCTGCGTTGAGCGTATAGGAGCCGGGCGGGAGCGTGAGCGAGAATGCCCCCGTCGTGTTTGAATTCCCGATGATGAATGGCGAGCTTGAGCCGGCGCGGTACACCGCAATGGCCGTCGCATACGGCTTATCGGCGCAGGCGGGATCGGGCGGTATGCGCTCGACCGGGCAGGTCGGCCCGAGTGAGATTGTCCCGCGCACACCGGAAGTGCCCGGCGAAGTAGTTGTAGCCGCTGGACACGGCGCGAATTCGCAATTCGGGCCGGTACGTGCGATGTACGAACCGTCGGGACAAAGCTTCGCCTCCGTCGAACATACCTGTCCAGCCGGCGTCTTTGGTATACGCATGCCTTCCGCCCAGAGTGCGGCGACAATCGTCACGGCAACAACGCCGAGCACAATGGCGTATTCCTTCATACCCCTAGCATACCAATTTATTTGCGTGCGCGGTATTTGAAAAATTCTACTTCCCGCAAACGCTTCTTCGCCTCAGCGAGTGTCCTATACGTTCCGAATCTTCGCAGTTTCCCGTTTTTCATCTTCGCCTCGCCCACGACCACGTACTTCCCGCTGATCTTCTTGATCATTTCTTTATCTTCCGAACGCCCTTAAACTTCGCCTTCTTCTTCGCCATCTGATCCATGAATTTCTTATCCGCACCACGCTTCGTCCAGCGCTTATTCTGCGGGCTGTAGACCTGATCACGTTTCCTCACCTCACCCCTTCTCCCCGGCCCAGGTGGTGGATTCGTCGCCATATGTTGAATCGTATCACCGCCACGTCTGCGAACGCGAGAAATCCACACCCTATCACAGGTCTACCGGGCTGGTGACCGTGTGGTTCGATGTGAGAACCGTTGGCAGTCCACAGTCAAATGATTGATATCCTGTAGCAGGGGTATACTGATAGTAATCTATGAATCCTCCCCTCGCGGTTGGATATCTCAGAAAACACTGGTTGTTAATCGTTGTCTGTTTCTTTCTTTTGTTAGTCATTTATAACTTCAATACCATAGTGTATCTTCTGACCAGTAATAAAAATGTAGAAACGACTATACGGGCAGACACTTTACAAACAAGAATGTATTTCAGCCCTGCAAGTGGAGAGTACAATACGGGCGATCTTATCGCCGTATCGGTACTCCTCGACTCCACGAAGGACGCAGTGAATACCGTTGGGGGTGAGATCGTCTTCCCGGCCGATAAACTTGCAATAAAATCTATTTCCACCAAAAATTCAATAGATACGTTCTGGGTACCGGTCAATCCGTACTTTTCCACAACTACCAACACCATTATTTTTTCAGGCGGCCTGCCGACACCCGGCTTCCTTGGAATAGCGGGCAACGTTCTCACAGTGGTCTTCCAAGCAAAAGTACCCGGGCCGATTGAGTTATCACTCATTAATACGAGCGTACTTGCCAATGACGGATTAGGGACTGCACTGACTGTCCCGAGCCAACTTGCCGATTTCAATATAGTAACTCCGCCGACGATTCCGTATCTGGTGGGAGATCTGAACCACGATGGGAAGGTGGACCTTACCGACCTCAGCATCCTCATTGCTAATTGGGGAATACCAAAAGATAAAGAGGCAGACCTCGATGGCGACGGCGTCGTTGATGCAAAAGATCTTAGTATTCTTCTTTCAAAACTAACCTTACTTGTTCCTTAAAATAGGTTTGAATCCTTTTGTATTTTATTAGCTGGCCGTCTGGGACTCGGACTATTCCTCTAGTATATACTGGACCATATGACTACCGAAGAATTAAAGAACGCGCTCCAGAGCGCGGTGCGGGGAGAAGTATCGGATGACGCGGAGACACTTAAAACATTCAGCCGCGACACTTCCCTTTTTACAAGAATGCCGGAGCTCGTCGTATACCCGAAAGACGCACATGACGTGAGCGCGGTCGTGAAGGAGATCGGCCGCGCCCGCTCCGCGGGCGCGGATATCTCGCTCGCAGGACGTTCGGCGGGTACCGATATGTCCGGCGGTCCGCTCACCACCGGCGTCGTCGTCTCCTTCACGGAGCATATGAACCACGTGACTGAGGTCGGCAACGACTATGCTGTGACCGAACCCGGTGTGTACTATCGTGATTTTGAAAAGGCGACGCTGGAAAAGGGTCTCATACTTCCCTCCTACCCCGCGAGCCGTGAGATAGCCGCCATGGGCGGCATTGTGTCCAACAATTCCGGCGGTGAGCGCACACTCGAATACGGGAAAACGGAGAAATATGTCGAGGAAGTTGCTGTCGTCCTCTCTGACGGATCGCAGACAACCTTCAGGGCGCTCACAGAAGCGGAATTGGAAGAAAAGAAAAAGCTTCAAACGCTTGAAGGTGATATCTATCGCACTATGGATGCGCTCATAACCGACAACGCCGCACTCATCGAAGAGAAGCGCCCGAAGGTATCTAAAAACTCCGCCGGCTACGCGCTCTGGAACATACGCGACACAAAAACGAATACCTTTAACCTCGCGAAGCTCGTTTGCGGCTCCCAAGGCACGCTCGCTCTCTGGACGAAGGCCAAGCTCGCGCTCGTAAAGCCGAAAGAGCACCGCGCGATGCTCGTCATCTTCCTCTCCGACATCGGTATCCTGCCCGAGATAGTGAACCGTGTCCTCCTCCAGCACCCGGAGTCATTTGAAAGTTACGACGATCATACATTCACGCTCGCCGTGAAGTTTCTCCCGCAGATGCTCTCCCAAATGGGATTTGCGAAGGCCGCGCGACTCGGCGTTGATTTTATCCCCGAGGCGGCAATGGTCGCCACCGGCGGCGTGCCGAAGCTCATTCTCATGGCCGAGTTCGCCGAAGATACGATTGAGGAGGCCGACCAGCGCGCAGCGGCGGCGCGAGACGCACTCGACGGCCTCGCCGTGCGGACCAAGATAGAGAAGAATGAAAAAGAATCGGAGAAATATTGGATCGTCCGACGCGAGAGCTTCAATCTTTTGCGTAAAAACGTCCGCGGGCTCCAAGCGGCGCCATTCATCGATGATTTCGTCGTACCGCCTTCCTGCTACCCCACATTTTTGCCAAAACTGAACGCGCTTATCGACGAATACAAAGAGCATTTCATCTATACCATCGCGGGCCATATCGGCGACGGAAATTTCCACATCATTCCGCTCATGGATCTTACGAAAGAGGAAAATCGCCAGGTCATTCTCGACCTCGCGCCGAAAGTCTATAAACTTGTCGTCTCCGAGGGTGGGACAACGACCGGCGAGCACAACGACGGCATCATCCGCACACCGTATCTCGGACTGCTCTTCGGGGCGGAAATGGTCGCTCTTTTCGAGAAGACGAAAAAAGTTTTTGATCCCCTGAACATCCTCAATCCTGGAAAGAAAGTTGGCGGCACCTTTGACGACATCAAGCGCGATCTCGTCAAGTATTAGCCTGAATGAAACCCGCAGATGGAACGTACTACTGTATGGTAGAGTTTTGTGCTACACTTACTTAACTAATCTAACTATCTCCTCGCATGCCCACTCCTATTCTCAATTCCGCCCGCACTGTGCGGGGTTCCGTGTGGGCATATGCAACCGCGCATAAGGTGATTTCCACGGTAGCCGTCCTCATAGTCCTGTATGGCGGCTATTACGCATACGGCGTCTTCACTGCCCCCTCCACTGCGACTCGGTACGTCACCATGACCGCCGCAAGCGGCACCGTCGTCGCAACTATGACCGAGACGGGGCAGGTGGACGCATCCCATCAGATATCGCTTTCTCCTCAATCCTCCGGCCAGGTGACCGGCATATACGTCAAACCTGGTGACCAGGTACACACGGGACAAATCGTCGCGCAGATTGACGCGACCACCGCTCTGCAGTCACTTCGAGAGGCGGAACTTGCGCTCCAAAATGCCGAATTGACCTACCAGCAGACAACGGCGACCTCAACCCTTGCGCTCAATCTCACCACCGCACAAAACGGAGTCACGAACGCGCAGATTGCGCTCCAGAAAGCGCACGACGACGCGTATGCATCCATCGCGAGCATCTACAGCGATCTCGGGACTGTGGTAAGTGACCTCGATACGGTGCTCTACAGTTACAACGTCGCGGGGCGCACGAATCAACAAAATATAAATGCATACAACGACCTGGTGTCGCAATACGACACCAGCATCGGAGTCTATACGAATTCAACAAACACCTCGTACACGGCTGCTTACAATTCCTACAACGCCGGCATTGCCGCGTACAAGACCACGAGCAGCACCATTTCAGACAGCGACCTCGTCGCGCTTGCGCAATCAACATATGCAACCGTCCAGACGGTGGCCGAAGCGGTACGAAACGCGCACGATTTCTTTGACCGTGTCACAAACGATTATTCGCTCAATAATCTCGGCACATCTCCGACACTCGCGACCTTCCTTTCGGACACGAACACCTACACGACGACCGTTTCAACCGACCTCGGCAATGCGCTTACGAACCAGACGAATATCGTCTCCGCCGAACAATCGCTCGCGCAGGCGCAGAACACGCTCCAGTCAACCGAGGCGGGCTCAAATGCACTCACTGTCCAGCAAGCAGCGCTCTCGCTCCAGCAGGCAAAAGATGCAGTTATCAATGCACAGACGACGCTCGCCGGGTACACCGTCACGGCGCCCTTTGCGGGTACCATTGCCGCCGTCGGGGTACAAGAATATGACCAGGCGGGCCCAAGCACCAGCGTCGCAACGCTCGTTACGAACAACGAGACCGCCGACATTTCCGTAAACGAGGTGGACGCGAGCAAGCTCAAGGTTGGGCAGAAAGCAACACTCACCTTTGACGCTCTGCCGGGCGTCACGCTTGCCGGCACGGTCGCGGTGATTAACAGTGTCGGCGCCGTTTCGCAGGGTGTCGTGTCGTATACCGCGACCATCAGCTTTGACACCCAGAATCCCCAGGTGATGCCGGGCATGAGTATGACTGCCAACATTATCACCGGCACTGAGACCGGCCTTGTCGTACCAAGCAGCGCGGTTAAGACCTCAGGCACCCAGAGTTATGTGCAGACCTTCAGTCCCCCGCTCGCGGGGAGCAACTCGAGTACCGGAGCGCCATCCCCCGTCGCACCGACGCCGACCATAGTAACTACCGGCCTTACCGATAACACGAACGTCGTTATCGAAACCGGTCTGACTCTGGGAGAACAGGTCGTCATCAAGACGATAGCCGGTACAGCGGTAACAACCGCCTCGAGCGCCGCACAAAGCACCTCTCTCTTCGGCGGGGCCGGCGGACGACCAGGCGGCGGAGCGATACGCGCATTCGCGCCATGATTCCCGTTAGAAACCGCGGGCGATTTGGCAGCCAGCAACCCCTATGACCTATGACAAACGACAGAGGTCATGCTCCTCACAAGATGATTGAGTTCAAAAATATCACCAAAACCTATAACGCGGATACGCCGGAGGCGTACACCGCACTCCGCAACGTTTCCTTCTCTATTGATGAGGGTGAGTTTGTCGCCATCATGGGCCCATCGGGCAGCGGCAAGTCCACGATGATGCACATCCTCGGCTGCCTGGACACACCGACCTCGGGTACCTACACGCTTGATGGCAGAGACGTCTCTACAATGTCGGACGACGAGCTCGCCCTGATACGGAAAGATAAAATCGGATTCGTCTTCCAGTCATTTAATCTCCTGTCCCGCACGACTGTACTTCGAAACGTAATGCTCCCGCTTGTCTATGCCGGCATACCGCAGGACGAGCGGGTGGCGCGCGCGACAGACGCACTTACCTCCGCCGGACTCACCGAAGAACATTTCTCTCACCTCTCCAACCAACTTTCAGGCGGACAGATACAGCGCGTTGCTATTGCGCGCGCCTTGGTAAACGACCCAGCGCTCATTCTCGCCGATGAACCGACCGGTAACCTGGACAGCCGGACGAGTCTTATCGTGCTCGGGACGCTCCAGGAGCTCAATCGCAAACACGGACGCACCATCGTCCTCATCACACACGAACCGGACATCGCCGAACACGCCGACCGCATCATCCGCATCCGCGACGGTGCCATCGTCTCCGACGAAAAGAGCGCTGCCCCGCGCGACGCAATGAACGAGACGCGGCTGTATGACGGACCCAATGCCCCCGTACCCGTATGAGAAATCGCGATCTTTTTGAAGAAACCTATGCCGCCCTCTCGGCGAACAAAGTACGCTCAGGTCTGACCGTGCTCGGCATCGTCATCGGCATTGCCTCGGTCATCGCGCTCACGGCCATCGGCCAGGGAGCGCAAGCCTCCATTCAGACTTCCATTCAATCCATCGGTTCCAATCTGATTGAGGTACTGCCGGGTGCGACACGACAAATCGGCTTTGGCGTCTCGAGCGGCCGCGGTACCGCGCGTTCGCTCACCATCGCCGACGAAGATGCCATCTCGTCACAAGTCGCGAACGTCGCGGCGGTCTCGGGTGAACTCTCCAGCCGCTACCAAGTCGCGGCCGCCGGCGCAAATACCAACACGGTTGTTGATGGCGTGGATGCCGCCTATGCCACTATCCGTAATCTTGTCATAGACCAGGGTTCGTTCATCACAGACAATCAGTCGGCGTCGCTCGCAAAGGTCGCGGTCATAGGACCGACCGTCGTTACCGATATCTTCGGCACCACGGCAACGGCGAGCGACGCGCTCGGGCAGAATATCCGTGTCAATAACATCCTCTTTACCATCATCGGCGTCACAAAGACGAAAGGCGCTTCCGGCATCGGCAATACAGATACCACAGTCTTCATTCCGCTCGGCACCGCAATGCACTATTTCGCCGGGAACGGGAATTCCTATCTCTCAACCATCGACATCCAGGCGACAACGCAAGCGGCAATGACTCAGGTACAAAACGACGTGGCCGCGCTTCTGCTCGCCCGCCATAATATCAGCGATCCGACGAAGGCCGATTTCAGCATCCTGAACCAGGCAGACCTCGTTTCGGCCGCCTCCAGCGTCACCGGTACGCTCACGACACTCCTCGCCGCCATTGCGGGCATTTCGCTCATCGTCGGCGGTATCGGCATTATGAATATGATGCTTACGACCGTGACCGAGCGCATGCGCGAGATCGGGCTGCGCAAAGCCATCGGCGCGACGAAGTCGGATATCAATAACCAGTTCCTTTCTGAGGCCGTGGCACTCACGTTCATCGGCGGTGCTATCGGTATCGCGCTCGGCTGGGGCATATCCTTCATCGTGTCGATGACGGGACTTGTCGCCGCTCAGGTCTCGCTCTCGTCAGTCCTGCTTGCCTTCGGCGTCTCAGCGGCTATCGGCATCGTTTTTGGATGGTACCCAGCCCGCCGTGCCGCGAATCTTAACCCGATTGACGCCCTGCGCTATGAATAAAAGCGGGCCGAAAATGCGTATTAGAAACATAGTAGTAATAACATAACGTCCTATGAACAAAAACCTCCTTATTACTATAATCGCACTCATTATCGGATTCGGCGGCGGGTACCTTGTGCACGCCCCTGCCGCATCAACCGCACCGGTGGGAGGTACCGCGACCAGGACGGGCGGCTTCGGGGGTGCACGCGGCGGTACAGGCGGGGGATTCCTTACCGGTACGGTTGCAAAAACTGACTCGGGAAGCATCACTCTCGATACCAGAGACGGCAGCTCGCACGTCGTGCTCATTACGCCAGCCACAGCCGTCTTCAAGAGCGTTGCTGGCACCATACATGATGTTTCGGTTGGGTCGACTATCATGGTCTCTGGCGCGACCAATGGTGATGGCAGCATTTCAGCTACGAACATCCAGTTGCGTCCCGCTGCCTCTTCCACCCCGTAAGCCGATACGGGAGTGCTATACTGAATTGATGAGACGCATAGTTGCGTTTTTTGCGATACTGTTTGCTGCACCTTTCAGCGCCTCGGCGCACGAGGTGTACGTGCTCTCGCCCGAAACCATTAAACAGGCGCTTGCGACGCCCGCCTTCAACGAGTGGCAGGTGATACTCCAGAACTTCGATCAGTTCGTGTTCTGGGGATTCATCGCCGTGCTCGTTGTATTCGTAGTCTTCTTCGTTTCCATCATCCGGCCACTTGAACGCTGGTTTGATCCGATGTTTGCGCGCATGCGGCGCTACGCAGAGCCGGTGGCGCGCATTACGATTGGTCTCTCTTTCTTCGCTGCGGCATATTACGGGGCGACGTACGGCCCTGAACTCCCGATCGCCGCCACATTCGGCGGGGCCACGGACGCCATCCGGGTCATTCTGGTAATAATCGGTGCGATGCTTGTCGCCGGCGTTTATACGGAGATTGCCGCTCTGGTGGCTCTGGTCCTGTTTGGATGTGCGGTGTATTTCCACGGCATCTATATGCTCACTTACACGAATTATTTCGGCGAGATAGTTGTCCTGCTCATTCTCGGGTCCTGGCGCGGAGCGCGGATTCTCGGAGGGAAACTTGCCCCGTATGCCTTCCCTTTCCTTCGCGTCTGTTTCGGCATCTCGCTCTTCTACGCCTCTTTCTATGCGAAAATCCTCCATAACAATCTCGCCCTGCAAGTCGCGACCCTCCCGCTTGCCGGACATACGCAAAGCCTGGCGCAGGTGTTCGGACTCGAGCCGCACTTCCTCGTTCTCGGCGCCGCTATCATTGAGATACTTATCGCGACTTTCTTTATCCTCGGCGTTGAAATCCGCTTCACGTCGCTCTTTCTGCTTTTCTGGCTCTCGCTTTCGCTCTGGTATTTCGGCGAAGTCGTCTGGCCGCACCTCATCCTGATAGGCATTCCTATCGCCTTCATCTTTTACGGATATGACCGATACTCGCTTGAGGGTCGATTCCTCAAACGCGGCGGCCGCGAGCCAGTGCTCTGAACCCGCGGATGGTTGCCGTCCGCGAGATTTCTGATATCTTTCCGCTATATGAAAAAAGTCTTTGCCGTCGTCATCGTCGTCCTTCTCGGTATCGGCATGATCGCAACTCTGTTCCTGCCCGCACTCGTCTCCAACACGCACTAGGGCGCAACACCCATAGATACGCTCGCCGCCTGTCCGCCCGCAGGAAGAAGCACCGAGCCGGCGAACGCCGCGCTCGCAAGCATCGCTCCTGAAATGAAAAGGAGAAGAAATACGCCGCCGAAGACCAGGCGCGGATGCTGGAGCCTGCCGTGCGCGATAAGAGCGATGACGAAAAGTGCGGCAATGGCGGCGAAGAGCGCGGCGAGGATACTTTCAATCGTGCTGAAGGGCGACACGAGCAAGGAGGTGAGCCAATTCGTTGTGCGGGGAGCCGCTTCGGCGACTGCCGGAGCGGGAGCGGCATTCGTTTGACTGCCTAACACCTGTGGGGCTGCGGTAACAACGGGAGCGGCCGGCGATGGCTTCGCGAGCGCGACGCGCACAGGAGCAGTCGGTGCCGCTTGAACGACTGCAGCGGGCGTCGCAAAGAATTCGGCAACAAAGGTCGTCTCATTCCCTTCATACATACCGTTTGCCGTACCGAAACCGACCTGCGTATACTGCGGCCGCTCAATGTTCGCCCGATGCATCGGCGAGTTCATCCATGCCGCCTCGACGGCAGAAGAATCGGTGAAGTTCACGGCGAGATTTTCTCCTGCGTAGCTGTACCGATAGCCGACCTGATCAAGCCACTGCCACGGCGACTTTCCGTCGGGCGACACATGGGCGAAGTATCCTTTCGCTGCCATATCCTCTGCCACCGCCTGCGCCGCCCGGTCGAGGAGCGGACTTTCGGTAACGCCAGCGAGGCCGTTCGCCAGGCGGTCCTGATTGGTGAGCGCGACGAGCGCGCCCGGCAACACAGACGCAAGGAAATCGGTCTTCAGGAAAACGAGTTTTGTCTGCACCAGGTATCCCGCTTCAAACACGATGACGACGGCGACAAGCGCGGCAATCGACGCGATACTGAAGAGATGCGGGCGGTAGTTATTGCGCTTGTGCGGGAAGAAATAATCGTGGAGCTTGTGGAAGAACGGCGTACGCATATCTCTGTGACGATACGACGAATTCTAAAAATGCACAATCACTGCGTCGGAACAGCATGACGCACATCCCGCAATCCCGCTACAGCGGGATTGCGGGATGTGGTATCTCTCTCTATTTATAGCCCGAGCGCCGCGCGAACCTTATTCATGGTCGCCTGGTCCACGTTGAAGGACTGAAGGACGCCGAGGATGGAATCCACCTGACTCGTCGTGAGATTCGTTTTCTCTACCGTCGGCGTGGTCTCGGGAGTCGTCGCAATGACGCCTTTATCAAGATCGGCTCTGGTAAGAGGACCAACGATGCCGACCTGTGCGATGCCGGTCGCCTTCTGGAAAGCGATGACCGCTGCACGCGTTTCCGCACCGAAGTAGCCCGTTACGCCAGCCGGAATTGAGTACCCACCATTGATGAGGTACTGCTGGAGCGCCGTCACATCAGCACCCTGCGAGCCAATCGTGAGATTCTGCCCGAAGTTATATACCGCCGCACCGAGCACACGACCCTGCGGAACGGAAGTCGTCGTATTCGTAGTCGTCACGGTTTCCGTATTTACTGCAATCGCTCCAGGAAGCGGGTTCGGCGTGCCGCCGCCGCCACCGCTGAAGGATAGTATTGAACCATTCACAACCGGAGTTGTGGCAACTGGGGTTGGAGGAATCGCTGTCTGCGTGTAGGTCACGAAGGTTGAGAAATGCTTCGTCCAGACGACAAGATCAGGAGATGCATCAATCTTGCAGGAAGTACCCGCGGCAAGAGCGTCTCCCGTTATCTGGTCATTTGCCGCACAAGTAGCCGTAATCTCGGTGAACGCGCCCGCGTGGTTATACCAGCCGACATGCTGTCCAGATTGTCCCGCGAAGGTAAGCTTCACTGCGTTGTCGAAGATGAGGTCACTCGCCGTGGAGCCCACGGTCACTGCAGACGTCACCGTCGTGTTAAAGCCCGAGACAATGACGGTTGGTGTCGTTACCGGTGGGGTCGGAGCAGAGATAACACCGTCCCATGTCGTGTTACCAGTTACTGTCGTTCCTGAAGGGATGACCGCTGTGACATTGATATTTGTACTTGCAGTACTCGTACCGATCAGTGTCGAAACACTCGGAAGCGAAGTTGTCTGATTACCATTCGTGTCAGGCGTCGTAGAACTCTGAAGTGTGGTCATCGCCGCATCAGCCCACCAGGGAGAATACGTGATGCTCCCATCAAGCGTAGTAACGTCAGGACCGGCCGCACGACCCCAGTAGTTTTGCGTCGCATCAATCGCAGGACTACCAGTCGTCGAGAGATTTAGCTGATTATTGGTTAACGTTGCGTTGTGTACAGTAGTGAGATTTCCTCCGCCGTACGCAAGTGCGCCTGCAGCCGTATCTGCGCCAGTGTAATCGAAGCCGGAAATGGTCGTGCCGTTAACTGAACCCGTCACTGTACCGCCGCCTCGATTCCATAGCACGATACCGTTTTGAGCGATTGCGCCAGTCGGACCAGCACCAGTGATGCTACCACCCGTCACGGTCACGGTGGTTGTATCGGTCGCACCTGAAACAGCACCATTGCCATCAATGGCCTCGATGCCGTTCTTCTGAAAGCCGGAGATGGCGCAATTGTTGACAGTCAGACTTGTGGTCCCACTAGCGGCATCTACAGCAATACCTTGGCCGGTTTGTACACCATTTATTGCGTACGTGCCCGTTACGGCGCAGTCTTTAATACTTCCCGTCGAAGCATTCCAGAACACTATTGCGTCGGGTCCGCCGGAACCTGGCGTCTGATTGTTTGATTGAATCGTCATGCCCTGGATAAGAACATTCGTTGAATTATTGACGAAAACGGACGCTAGCAGGTTGGACGTGTATTTGTGCGCAACGCCAGTGGTTACTAGGGTCGTGGGTACGATGAGCGTCGCTGTCGTTCCCGCACCAGTGATGGTGATGCCCGTTTTGTTCGCTACCGAGAAACTGTCATACGTTCCCGCCGCGACATTGATCGTGTCGCCGGAGTGTGCCGCAGTTACGGCGGCCTGGATAGTTTCATATCCGGTACCCGTATTTGTGTCGACAACCGGACCGATATCACCGGTACTTCCTGAGCCGGCATTTATCCACGTGGCACCATTCGGAGTCGTGTACGTCCAGGACCAGTCGTTGCCATTGTCAAGATAATTGAAGGTATATCCCGTGTTGAAGGTTGCGCCTGGCCAAGAAACATAACCGGGAGTAGCTCCTGTGGAGATGACTCCTTGGTAATCAACGGTTGTCGGTATGGTTTGAGAGGCAAGGAGCGTCCCCACAATCGATGCGCGATAGCCGCCAACCATTGTACCGACTATAGCTGCGGGAATTGGTGTCCCGGCTGCCGGACTCGATACTCCTGCCGGTGCATGGAAGGTGCCGTTATAGTCCACTTGAGCACAGTATGTCGTCCCGCTATCGAGCCACACTTGGATGTGCCGCGTATAATCATCGAGCGCCCAGTTTCCATGGAATCCCGAGTCAACGTCGTTGCTAATGTTTTGCGTCACGTTAACAAGAAGCGGACTGCCGATAGCGCCTACGCAGGGCGCATAGGTAAACTGGTCCGCCGAACCGGTGGCACTGGTGCCGCCGGGTGCAGTAACCGTCACGTCAACCGCCCCTATTCCTGCCGGAGAAGTCGCGGTGATAGACGTGTCACTGTTAACAGTAAACGACGTTGCGGCAGTGGTGCCGAATTTGACGGCAGTAGCTCCGGTGAAGCCGGAACCGGTGATGGTTACAATAGTCCCGCCCGCCGTTGCACCGGTAGATGAAGCGACGCTCGTGACTATCGGTGCTGAAATGGCTGGGGGAATTGTGACAGTAGCATGATCTAATGTAACACTTCCGTCACTCAATGC
>DATLTM010000002.1:0-30102 GCA_035533615.1 Minisyncoccota bacterium | reverse complement strand
ACCTCTCGAAAACGGCGTAAAACAAGAGGATTTTGAGCGTTTGTGTGCCCAAAATCCTACAGTGCTCCGGCGGTAGGACTCGAACCTACAACCAACGCCTTAACAGGGCGCTGCTCTACCATTGAGCTACACCGGAATATTTCGCCCGATTGGCGTAATCGCATTCTAACCGAAAAATAAAGCGTCGCAATGCTATACTGAAACTTATGGATACCGCCCTGATGCTCACCAGCACCGCATTTGCAAACGGCGGAGTAATACCAGAGGAGTATACTTGCGACGGTAAACGAGAACTTTCGCCGCCGCTCGCCATCAGTGGCGCTCCCGAGGGGACGAAATCGTTCGTGCTCATTATGGATGACCCCGACATACCAGAGGTTTTTAAAGAATCTCATGGTATCGATTCGTTTGATCATTGGACGCTTTACAATATTCCCGCCAGTACGACTGAAATTCCAGAGAACTCGACTGTCGGCACGAGTGGGTTGAACGGCGCCGGCAAAGAGGGGTATATAGGTCCTTGTCCGCCGCCGCAATACGAGCCGCGGGAGCATCGTTATATTTTCAAGCTTTATGCGCTCCGTGATACTGTACATTTCGAAGCGCCACCGACAAAACAGAACGTGCTCGATGCCCTTGCGCCCCTGCTTCTTGCAGAGACAGAGCTTATCGGTCGTTATTCGAGAAAATAATACAAGCCCGTATATTATGTTGACTCTCTATGTAAAGACCGGTTGCCCGTTTTGTCACAGGGTACTCAATACCGGGACAGAGCTTGGGATATCGTTTGATGAGAAAAATATTGCCGATTCGTCCGTTGCGGCGGAACTTGTTGCGCGAGGAGGGAAGCGGCAAGTGCCGTATCTCATCGACAACGAGCGTGGTATTGAAATGTATGAGTCGGCGGATATTGACGCCTACTTGCGCGCGCAGTACCCGAAACACTGATGTATATCAAAGTCTTCGTTATACCGAACGCGAAACGGGAAAAAATCGAGAAGAAAGGCGAACTACTCACCATAGCAGTACGCGAACCAGCAACGGGGAACCGTGCAAACAACCGCGTGCGCGAGGTGATCGCCAGATTGCAGAAGGTACCGCTCGGGAAGGTCCGCATCCTGACAGGACACCATTCTCGGGTTAAAATGATAAGCGTTACCAATTGACCTCTTCCATCATGAATATCACCATCAAAGCGGCGAAATATAAGCTCACGCCGCAAACCGAAGCATTAATTGAAGAGAAGCTCGCTGCCCCGCTACGCTTGCTCGGAGAGGAGGGTGATAGGGCGCTACTCGAGATAGAAATAGCGGAGGCGCCACCAGAGGGCCGTTCGGCGGAGCCATGCCGTCTTGTCGCACGGCTTATCATAAATGACACAGTCTTTCACGCCGAAGCAGTGAAGCCGACCCCTGCGAGCGCGGCGGACAAAGTTCGCAGTGAATTGGAAGCCGAGATACGTCATTCGCGCGGGCGGGCACGCCGACTTGTGAGGCGCGGCAGTTCTGCTCTCAAGCAGATGTTGCGTTTCGGCCGCTAGAGCTTGATTATTGACGGGCTTCGTAATCCATTTCTCGTCTCCCTTCGGGGATGACGCGTTCAATGTGGAATATTCCATTCTTGAAAGATGCTTTTGCGATTTTTACGCGTTTTCCGTTCTTGAGGAAATAGGTGCCGATACTGTCGGCATATGCGCGATACGTGCGCCAGTTTTCTTCAGCAGGAGCCTCAAGTGCAAGGAGACCATCTTCTTTTTTTAATTTATGTGAATGTGAGGCGCGTGAAGCATCTTGCGGGGTAGGTGCGATCTCACCTCGCTCAAACGCGGGGAGCGTACCGGCAAGTAAATCCGCACCGAGCGCGATGAGTCGGGGACGCAGTTCGCGCGCGGTTTCGTCAGATGCGATAGGTATTGCCCTTTGGACTATGATGTCGCCCGTATCGAGTTCTTGTGCCATCTTCTGGACGGTAACGCCAGTCTCGTGTTCGCCCGTGAGAAGCGCGGCTTCAAGCGGTGCTGCGCCGCGGTATTTTGGGAGCAACGAATAATGCACATTCAGGACGCCCTTCGGGAAGCTCTCCAGTAATGCCTCAGGAAATATCTTGCCGTACGCGACGACGATGGCGTAGTCGCAGTCGTATGCACAGATAGTGGCGATACTATCCCGGTCGAGTTTTCCCGGCATTAGGTATGGAATGCCACGCTCGTTGGCCAGTATCTTGACCGGCGAGGAGGTAAGTGCGAGGCCGCGGCCCTTCGGTGCGTCCGGTGCCGTTACGACAAGCGAGGGGATGAAGCCACGTTTGATGAGAGTTGCAAGCGTATCACTCGCAACTTTTGGCGTACCGAAATAAGCGAAGTTATGCATCGGACGCATGAGTGATATGAATGAGGTGCGCCGCGTGATCGGTAAAGAGAATACCGTTTAAGTGTTCAATCTCGTGTTCGAATATCTGCGCCATAAGGCCACCAGCGCCGCGTTCAAACCGAGAGCCGTCCTTATGGCGTGCGCGGATGGTAATGCGTTCATGTCGGTTTGTCGTGCCGTAAATGCCGCGTACCGACAAGCATCCTTCATCGGCGGACGCGCGCTTTCTGGAAGTCTTCACGATCTCGGGATTGATATATACCTCTACATCAGATTTTACTTCAGGAGGTGCCGCGTCCTCTGTTGTCTTTGGCGGGGGGAGAGTGCGGTCTTTCCGTACGATGAACAGGCGATAAGGAACCGCTATTTGCGGTGCGGCAAGCGCAACGCCTTCAGGCTCGCGGTCGAGGGCTTCTTCCATATCGTCGATGAGGCGCGCGAGTTTATCTGAGCCGAAGAGCTCCTCCGGCACCGGTTTCGCGATTTCCCGCAGCACCCGCGCGCCGTCTTGCACGATTTCTTTCATGTGTTGCAGTGTAACATGCGCCGCTGGAAAAAGTTAGCGCGGCACATGCTTGGTCGGGTCTAATTCCCACCAGAATTTCTTGCCAAAGTTTTTCGCCTGACTGCAGACGCTCTTGAGGTAATACAGATCGGTCGTTGGTATTTTTTCAAGGACGGTGCCGAGGTGTGCCATCGTCATTGGCGCAAGGCCATCGTGCGCTCGGGAATGATTCAAATGCCGCAGGAAAAAGCGCATCAGTTCGCCACGTTCGGTCTGACGTTTCCTTCCTTTTGGCGCTGCCGCCGCTTTTTTCTCAACGTCGGGAAGAATATCGCGGATGGATTTCATTTCGGTGTATTTACCCAGTATGGGCTTCAATGGATGCGCCAAGATGCCGAAGCCGTGGGACGAGATTCTCGTAGCCGCGGTTGATAGTGTAGACGTTCCGGAGCATCGAGCGGCCCCGCGCGGCGAGCATCGCAATCACCAGCATCGCGCCGATACGCAGTACCGGCGGGCAGACAATTTCCGCCGCCTTAAGATGAGAGGGTCCGGTGATCGAGACGCGGTGCGGATCGTGGAGCAGTGTTGTCGCGCCGAGCCGATCAAGCTCGGTGTAATAGATCGCACGCTTATCGTAGACCCAATCATGGAGCATCGTCGTTCCGACGGCTTGAGTCGCAATGACGGCAAAGAACGGTAGATTGTCCATATTGAGCCCAGGATACGGGCGCGGATGGATTCGTTCGGGGAAGGCGACGAGAGCGGAGGGCTCGATACTGATGTCGGCGAGGCGCGTGATGCCGTTTTCCGACGTTCCGATTTCAGCGATAGAAAAACGCAAGCCCATTTTTTCGAGTATCGTGAGCTCGATCTCGAGAAACGCAATCGGAGCGCGCTGCACGGTGAGTGCGGAATGCGTCGCAGCGGCAGCGGCAATAAAAAACATGCTGTCGATTGGATCTTCGGCAACGCTGTACGAGACGTCCGTATCGATATCGGCGACACCGTGTACGGTAAGGGTCGTTGAGCCGATACCCTCGATCGAGATGCCAAGCGCGCGCAGGAAACCGCACATCTCCTGAACCTGATAATTGGCCGATGCATACTTGATGACGCTCGTTCCAGGAATACGGGCAGCCGCGAGAAGCGCATTTTCTGTTGCTGTGTCGCTCGATTCGTAAAGAACGATCTCCGCCGGATGGAGCGCTGAGTGCTCTACGATGAAATGATCGGTTAAGGCCTCGATCCGGACGCCGAACTTTTCAAGTGCAAAAAGATGCGGACGCACAGTCCGCGTGCCGAGAGTGCAGCCGCCAGATTGCGGAATCTCAAATGCGCGAGAATGATGCAGGAGCGGACCGATAAAAAGAAGAATGCTACGCGTCTTCATTGCCGCTTCGCGATTGATTGATTTGAGCGAAAGCGTCTTGGGCGGTTCGATGATGAGCTGCGAGTCTTTCCATTCGACTTGTACACCGATGGAACGAAGTACCTCGATGAGGCGGTTGACCTCTTCGATTTTCGGCATGTGCTCAAGTGTCGTGCGCCCGCGATTGAGAAGGGAAGCAGCTAAAAGAGCCACAGCGCCATTTTTTGATCGCGAAGTCCCGACCGAACCGGAGAGTTCTTTTCCACCCTCGACGATAAAATTAATTCCTTCTTCCATACGAAGTATCCTACCATCCCGGATCCAAACTTTGCACAGCGGGGCGCAGAGCGATACTATGGGAAGCAATGTCTTTCTTTTCTCCAAAACTCGGTATTGATCTCGGGACGACAAATGTTCTCGTTTTCGTTCCCGGGAAGGGCGTTGTCATCAACGAGCCATCCGTCGTCGCGGTTGGCAAGGCGCACGGCAGCCGTGGCGGCAATAAGATACTCGCAATCGGCGCCGAAGCGAAGAAGATGATCGGCCGAACACCGGACGACATTATCGCTTATCGCCCGATGAAAGACGGCGTCATCGCGGATTACCGCGTGACCGAAGCGATGCTCCGCTATTTCATACGAAAAGCGCTCGGAAGAAATCCGTTCAAGCCGACGGTGCTCGTTTCGGTTCCTGCCGGCGTTACGTCAACCGAGAAGCGTGCAGTCATTGAAGCGACGCTGAAAGCGGGAGCGAAGAACGCCTATGTGGTAAAGGAGCCTATTCTTGCCGCTATCGGCGCCGGCATTTCAATCCACGAGCCGCTCGGGCGCATAATCGCGGATATCGGCGGCGGAACGATAGACGTTGCAGTGATTTCCTTGGGCGGCATCGTTGCTTCAACGAGCGTGAAATGTGCCGGTGATCGCCTCGACCGCGCGATTATCGATCACGTGAAGAAACAGCACAATCTCGCGATCGGTGACAAGACCGCGGAGGAGGTGAAGATACGCATCGGCGCCGCGGTACCAGTAAACGAAGAGCTTACGCTTCCGGTCAAGGGACGCGACCTCGTGAGCGGGCTTCCGCGCACAATTGATCTCTCGACCAACGACCTCGTGACTGCAATGTCGCGGGAATTGCGCGAGATGACCCAGGCCATTCGCAAGGTGCTTCAGGATACGCCGCCCGAGCTCGCGGCCGACATTATTGATAACGGTATCATTCTGACGGGCGGCTCATCGCAATTGCGCCAAATGCCCGAGCTTGTTTACCGCCGCACCGGTGTCGTCGCGAAACTCGCGACCGACCCATACTACTGCGTCGTACGCGGCACCGGCATCGCACTGAAGCATCTCGACACCTATCAGAAGAGCATTCTCGCGAAGCAATGACTTGGCACCACGCATTCGTTATAGAGGCGGAAGCGGAGGAGGGAATTGCGGTTGCGCAGGCATGGGCGGAAAAGGAGTTGGGCATGAAGGCAAAAGGGAATCCGGACGTTATCGTGATGCGGTACGGGCTTCTCTCAGTCGCGGAGGCGCGGCTCGCAGCCGATTCTGCCGCGAGTACGCCGTTTTCAGGCGAGACAAAGGTTGTTATCATCAGTGCGAATCGGGTATATCACGAGGCACAGAACGCGTTCTTGAAGCTTTTTGAGGAACCGCCGAAAGGGACGTATATATTCTTAATCATGCCGACTTTGGGTGGCCTTCTCCCGACACTCCGCTCACGCATACAAGTACTCGCTGCTCAGGCGGGACTTACGAAGCCCCATATCACGATAGCGAAGGAGTTTATAAAGGCAAGCAGAGAGGAGCGGAGCGCAATGATAAAAAGACTGGACCGCGTGAAGGACGAAGAGGGGCGACGAGATAGTCGTAACGAGGCGCTCGCCATCATAAACGGCATTGAAGCGGCGGCATATAAAAGGCTGAAGAGCGATTCTGTCGCCACACTCTTGTCGGACATCGCAATCCTACGGGACTATCTCTACGATCGGAGTGCGCCGGTACGCATGATTCTTGAGCATCTCTCTCTCGTCACCCCGAAAGATTTGGTATAATTTATTTTTATGGCGTACGACTTTTCGAGGCTGGATGCGGATATTGCAGAGACGCAGGAATGGCTCGTGCGCGAACTCTCTGGCATCCGCACTGGCCGCGCAACACCGACATTGCTCGACGGGGTCAAGCCAGAGGCCTACGGTATGCGCACGCCGTTGAATGAGATTGCATCCGTCTCGGTCGAGGATACGCACACACTCCGCGTCATTCCGTGGGACAAAGATCTCTTAAAAACAATCGAGAAGGGAATTGCAGCCGCCGACCTCGGCGTTGGAATCTCGACCGACGACCAAGGGTTGCGTGTTTCCTTCCCCGAACTGACGAGCGAACGGCGCATCCAGCTTTCGAAAATCGCGAGCGATCGGGTCGAACAGGCGAAGGTTACGCTCCGCTCACACCGCACCGACGCGCTCAAGGCGCTTGAAGCCGCTGAGAAGGCGGGCGGCATAGGGAAGGATGAAATCACACGTCTGAAAGGCGAGGTCCAGAAACATATTGATGCCGGCAACGACTCATTCGCACGGGCACTTGCGAGAAAGGAAGAAGAGATAGCACGCTAATGAGCATACTTATTTTCATCGTCGTTATTGTTGTGCTCATTATTGTGCACGAGTTTGGGCATTTTGCGGCGGCCAAGATCTCTGGAATGCGTGTAGACGAGTTCGGACTCGGCTACCCGCCGCGCGCGCTCATTATTACAAAGAGAGGTGAGACGCTCTATACGATCAATTGGCTGCCATTCGGCGGCTTCGTGAAGATCTTCGGCGAAGATGGTGAAGCGGCTGGTCCACGCGCATTTTCCAGACGCCCCCGCATAGCGCAGGCCCTCGTGCTTCTCGCTGGTATCGCAATGAATCTCCTTTTTGCATACGTTCTTATCACAGGAGCGCTCATTGCGGGCACTCCCCGCGCGCTTTCGGGGACTGAGGTCGCGACGGCGCACAATACACAACTTGCGGTAGCGAGTATTCTCCCCGATACGCCCGCCGCCGCCGCTGGGCTTCTCGCGGGCGACGTTATTGTGAGTGCTAAAGATCCTACAGGGCAGTGGCGCGCGGCTGACCCGGAGAGTTTCTCGGCATTCGTCGCACAAAGTGACGGGAGTGCTATCCTGCTCGAGCTGGAGCGCAACGGACAGATACAGACGATTAAGGCGACGCCCGCGGAAGGCGTGGTAGCAAACGATCCGTTCCGCTACGCGCTCGGGGTCGAGGTTGCCACCATCGGCGTCGCCCCGCTCTCGTTCGGTGCCGCAATCACCGAGGGAGCGTCACTTACTTTGAGCGCTACGATGCTCACTGCTGTTGGTCTTTGGCATTTCTTCTACGGAGTTTTTACGCTTTCCGCAAACCTCTCGCAAGTTGCTGGCCCCGTCGGTATTGCGAGTGTTGTCGGAAGCGCCTCGGCACAGGGCATTGGCGACCTTCTTTCTATTATGGCGCTTATTTCCATCAATCTTGCGCTCATCAATCTCATCCCTATCCCTGCGCTTGATGGCGGTCGACTCCTTTTTGTCATTATTGAAAGTGTCATCCGCCGTCCGATTAAACCGAGCGTCGCCCATACTATCAATTCAATCGGGTTCGTCTTTCTCGTTCTCCTTATGGTTGTCGTTACCGCGCACGACATCCTCAAAATCATCGGATAGAATCGTTGTCTTTTGCTGAGTTGGCGAGGTGGCGTATACTGTTGTGCATGAGGCAATCGAAGCTCTTCACCAAGACTCGCCGCGAGGCGCCAAGCGACGAGGTCGCTAAGAACGCACAGTTGTTGGTGCGTGCAGGGTATATTCACAAGGAGATGGCAGGCGTTTACGATTTCCTTCCGCTTGGCCTCCTGACGCTCAATAAGATCATCAATATCATCCGTGAAGAGATGAACGCAATTGGTGGCGAGGAAGTATTTCTTTCAACTCTCCAAGATCCCGAGATTTGGAAGAAGACCGGACGCTGGGACGATGCCGCGGTCGATGTCTGGTTTAAAACGCGTTTGAAAAACAACAGTGAACTCGGTCTCGGTAATACGCACGAAGAGGTTCTCACCGCGCTCATGACCGAGCATATCGCTTCCTACAAAGATTTGCCGCGCTATGTATACCAATTTCAAAATAAGTTCCGCAATGAGACGCGCGCGAAGTCCGGCATCATGCGCTCGCGTGAATTTATTATGAAAGACTTGTATTCGTTCTCAAGAGATGCGGCAAGCCATAACGAGTTTTATGAACGGGCAGCAAGCGCATACGAAAATGTCTTTAAGCGTGCCGGTATCGGTGACAAGACATACCGCACATTTGCTTCCGGCGGCTCTTTCAGCAAGTACTCGCACGAGTATCAAACCATATGTGCCGCTGGTGAGGACATCATTTATATAGATAAGGCGAAAGGACTCGCTATCAATAAAGAGGTATATGACGACCCTGAAGTGTATGCGGTTACGGGCATCAATAAGGCGAGCTTGAAGGAAGAGAAAGCTATTGAGGTCGGGAATATCTTCACGCTTGGTACACGATTCTCAGAGGCGCTCGGTCTTTCCTATAAGGACGCGGAAGGAAAGATGACGCCGGTATTTATGGGCAGTTACGGTATCGGCCCCGCGCGTCTGATGGGTACCATCGTGGAACTCATGTCCGATGAGAAGGGACTCGTCTGGCCGAAGAGTGTTGCGCCGTTTGCGGTGCATCTTGTATCGCTTGGGAAAGATGGTGATGAGACCTCTAAGATCGCGGACGCGCTCTATGCTGATTTGGTGAAGGCGCGCGCCGACGTCCTGTACGATGATCGCGACGCGCGTCCGGGCGAGAAATTCGCTGACAGCGATCTCTTCGGCATCCCGCAGCGTATCGTGGTCGGCAAAGATGCGGTTGCGACCGGTGTGTTTGAAGTGGTAGATCGCATGACCGGTGCCGTTGCGAAAAAATCGCGCGCGGAGCTTTTCACGCTATAAGATATGCCCCGATTTTCCAAGAACGCTTTCTTCAGCAGCGACATCGCGATAGACCTTGGGACCGCAAACACGCTCGTGTATGTTCGCGGACGTGGCGTGATCATTAATGAGCCGTCGGTGGTGGCGGTGAACGACAAGACGCATCAAGTCGTCGCGGTCGGCAAAGAGGCGAAGACGATGCTCGGCAAGACGCCCGCGCACATCCGTACCATCCGGCCGCTCTCGCACGGTGTTATTTCTGACTTTGAGGTGACGGAAGAGTTTCTCACATACCTCATTAACAAGGCACAGAATGGCCGCGTGCGGCTCTTCGGTCCGCGGGTCGTTATTGGCGTGCCGACGGGAGTGACAAATGTGCAGAGCCGCGCGGTTCGTGACGCCGCAAAAAATGCTGGCGCGCGCGAGGCGATCATTCTTGAAGAAACGGTTGCAGGTGCTATCGGTGCGAAATTGCCAGTCGCAGACGCAGTTGGGACGATGGTACTCGATATCGGTGGCGGCACGACCGATATTGCCGTCATTGCTCTCAAGGGTGTTGTCGCGGCGAAGAGCTCGCATATTGCCGGTGATCGTTTTAATGAGAACATCATCGATTTTGTTCGGAGCGAATTCAAACTCGGAATTGGTGAACGCACTGCCGAGGATGTGAAGATAGCAATTGGCGCTGTAATACCGCTTTCCGAGACACTGTCGCGGAGTGTGCGCGGCCGCGATTTCGCGACCGGACTTCCGCGCGAAATCATTTTGACTGACGCGCATATCCGCGAAGCGCTCGCCCCGTCGCTTGATGCTCTCATGGATACCATGAAGGAAGTCATCGAGGCAACGCCGTCGGAGCTTCTTTCCGATGTGCTCCAGCATGGCGTTACTGTCTTCGGCGGCGGCGCTCTTCTTCGTGGTTTGCCACAAGTACTCGCAAAAATGCTCGGAGTGCCGGTGCGTGTCGCACCGGATCCGCTCTCGGCGGTTGTGCGGGGCGCGGGTATCGTGACCGAAGATCCCGAGCCGTATGTAGATTTCTTTATCGATGAGGAGGATATTCTTAGCGAAGCGTAATGCGCTTCTCACGTCCTCGGGCGTCTCGTTGGGTGCATTTGCACTCGCGGTTGCCGCCGTATTTTTTTGCCTGCGCCTGCTTGTACCGAATCTCTTTTGGGGAATATTTTCTCCGGTATTCCGCAACGCCGATTTTATTGCAACGGAAAGTCACAGGTTTTTTTCCAATTTCAACGCTACGGGGAATCTTGTTCTCCAGAATGAAAAATTGCTAGAAGAAAATACAGCTCTTGCGAGTGAAAATCAGACGTTGCTCCAAAAGGAAACGATGCTCGATGCATTACTCGGTACTTCCGCAACAGAAAAGAATACGGCGACCGGCATTCTCGCGGGCATCGTCGCCCACCCACCCGAGAGTCCGTACGATACGCTCGTACTCTCTGAAGGCACTCATGCCGGAATCGCGGTTGGAATGGAGGTCTTCGCCAAAGGCGGTGTGCCAATTGGTACGGTCTCATCGGTAACGGATACTTTCTCCCAGGTAACACTCTTCTCCTCTCCGGGCATGACCATTACCGGTTGGGTTGGTCGCGCGAACCTGCCGCTTACAATTACGGGATCCGGCGCGGGTACCATGAGCGCCTCGCTCGCCCGTTCAGCGGCCGTCGCCGTCGGTGACAGTGTGTTTGCTCCCGGTCCGGGCATGCGTATGATCGGAAGCGTCGTGCGCATTGACAGTGATCCCTCTTCACCTTCGGTGGTACTCCGTATCATGCCGGTGTTCAATGTTTTTTCTGCTTCATGGGTTATCGTTCGTGCTATGGGTAAAGGAGTGTTTAGTTTTTCGCAAGCAACCTCGACCCTGCCATGATACGTGTGCTATTTGTTGTTTTGTCGTTCGTTTCAGTCATTTTTTTTCCATGGCCGTTAGCGGCTCTCCTTGCGCTCGCGTGTGCGTTTATCGATCCGATGGTGCCGCTTGCGGTTGGATTGTTCGCCGATACGCTTTATTACACACCGCAGGTAGGAATGCTGCCGTTCTTCACGCTCTACGGAGCCGCCGCAACGCTTGTGGCCTTCTTCGTGCGTAGTCGGCTTCGGGCGGGTAGTATCAGGAAATGATGTGGCGGCGCAAGCGACGGCAGGATCAGGAGATAGCTCCCGATGAGATCTTCCTTGATGCGTCGAACGCGCCCGCATTCGACCGAGCACGCTTTGAAGGAAGGCTCGAGAAACCGCTTCCGCAGGGGACGTTTGCCGCTCTCTCCGGCGTACTCATATTCGTCGCCCTCGTCCTCGTTGCCCGTGCATGGAATCTCGAAATAACGAATGGTGCCGTCTTTGCAGCCGAAAGCGCACATAACAGTCTCGAGATCACGACAATCTTCGCACCGCGCGGAATTATCACTGACAGGTATGGCACGGTACTTGCCGAGAATGTAGAGAAGGCGGATGGGAGTGTGGTGCGCATTTATCCTATCCCGTCCGCGAGCTCTGTCATCGGCTACGTTTCGTATCCGAAGAAAGATGCAAACGGGGTCTACTACGACACAAATGAAACCGGTGTGACCGGTCTTGAGGCCGAATATAACGGAATTCTGGCGGGAAGAAACGGACAGCTGCTCACCGAGACGGATGCACTCGGACGGGTCCGTTCCGCGGGGAGTGTCATTCCCGCGGAAGAAGGGGGAACGCTCCGTCTCTCGATTGACGCAAATCTGGAACAGCTTTTCGCGGTCGCGCTTGGTGATGTCGCAGACAGTCAGCATTTTATAGCCGGTGCTGGCGTTATTATGGACGTGCATACCGGCGCAGTGCGCGCGCTCGTCTCGTTTCCAAGTTATGACTCGAACGTGATGGCAAACGGCAGCCCATCCGGAACCATTGCTGGATACGAAGTAAGCCCAGGGCACCCCTTTATTAATCATGCCATACAGGGTGTCTATGCCCCCGGTTCCATCGTGAAGCCATTTGTCGCTTCCGGTGCACTCACAGACGGACTTATTACGCCGAATACTATTATCGACGATCCCGGATTTCTCTCAATCCCGGATCCGTATCATCCTGGAAAGGAATTTGTGTACAAAGGATGGAAGGCGCTCGGTCCGGTGGACGTAGAAAAGGCGATTGCGTGGTCTTCAGATATTTTCTTCTATACGGTCGGCGGTGGTTTCGGAAGCCAGAAAGGCCTCGGCATTGATCGGCTCGACTACTGGTATCGGCAGTTCGGCTTCGGAAGCACGACCGGCATTGATCTCCCTGAAGAAGCGAGCGGGCTTGTTCCAACCCCAGCGTGGAAGCAAGACGTCTTCAACGAACCATGGTATCTCGGCGATACCTACTTCACCGCAATTGGACAGTATGCAATGCAGGTGACGCCGATACAGATGGCACGCGCGACTGCTGCAATAGCAAATGGAGGAGAATTATTTACGCCGACTCTGCTCGAGGGAACAGCGCCGACGTTTGTTACGGTACCGGTGAATACGGCACTGCTCACCGTCATACGTGCAGGAATGCGTGACGGGGTGATAGGTGAACTCGCACATGCTATCGATGTCCCATATCTTGCAGTCGCGGCAAAGACCGGTACGGCGCAGACCGGTGTGCACAACCAGTACGACAATTCTTGGGTCGAAGGATTTTTCCCTTATGATCATCCGCAGTACGCATTTGCGGTCGTACTCGAACGCGGGCCTTCGGGTGCAGGCGAACAGTCCGTAAATGTTATGCGTTCTCTTTTTGATTCTTTGTACTCCGAAAACTCTCCGTATGTTGGAGGTATTGCGACGAGTACATCGCTTGCGCTTTAGGGCCGGCCGCGTACAATGCCCACACGAAGTATTATGGTTGATGTACAAGACACATTCGTCTCGCAGGAGAAATTTGACGAGATGATTAAAGAACTGGAACATCTGAAGACAGTGCGGCGTACCGAGATTGCAAAAAATCTCGAGTATGCCCGTTCTCTGGGCGATCTCTCGGAGAATGCGGAATACCAGGAAGCGCGTGATCTGCAGGCCGCGACCGAGGAACGCATCAAGAAACTCGAAGATCTCGTAAAAAATACAAAGATCCTCACCGATGGGAAAAAGAAAAATGAAGTCGGTTTTAATTCGGTGGTTTCGATCAAGAAAGAGGGCAGTCCGGACGTGCACGAATACACCATCGTCGGGAGTGAGGAGGCCGATATGCGTGTGAAGAAACTCTCGCACGCATCACCTCTTGGTGCCGCGCTTATGGGGAAGAAGAAGGGCGACGTGTTCACTTTTGAAACTCCTTCTGGTAAGCAGACGTACACGATTGAAAAAGTTGCTTAACAAACGAATGATATAGTACACGCATGGCTTTGCTTGATACAGTGCGTGCGGAAAGACTTGCGAAGATAGAGCGGCTTAAAAAGGCGGGTATGGAGCCATATCCGAATCGTACCGGACGCACCCATTCAATCGAACAGTTTCTCGCGAATCACGAAGCGCTGGAACAGAACGGCGAACAGGTGATACTTGCCGGGCGCGCAATGTCCATTCGCGAGCATGGCGGATCGCTTTTTGTTGATATTTTTGACGGAAAGAAAGGGCAATGTTTTGTTCAGCGCGGGAAGCTCGGCGAGTCATCTTTTGACCTCTTTATCGGCACGGTCGATACCGGTGATATTGTTGAATTTGCCGGCGGCGCCTTTACGACCAAACGCGGGATGCCGTCGCTTAACGTTACCGGCTGGCGTATGCTCGCTAAATCGCTCCGGCCCCTACCGGACGAATGGTTCGGCATTAAGGACGAGGATGAACGGTTTCGGAAACGGTATCTCGACATAGTGCTCACCAAAGATCTTGCTGAGCGGATCAAACGACGCTCGAGATTCTGGAACGTCATCCGGTCATATCTTCTTGAGAGAGATTTCATAGAAGTAGAGACACCTGTTTTCGAAACGACAACCGGCGGCGCTGAAGCGCGCCCATTTAAGACGCATCACAACGCTCTTGATATGGACGTCTATCTGCGCATTTCGGCCGGAGAATTATGGCAGAAACGTCTCATGGTTGCGGGTCTTCCTAAAACGTTCGAGATTGGACGGGTATTTCGCAATGAGGGCATGTCAGCGGAGCACGCTCAAGACTATACAGCGATGGAATTTTACTGGGCATATGCCGATTATTTGATGGGTATGGAATTGGTCGAGGATCTATACAAGCGCGTCGCTCTTGAAACGTTCGGCACGCTGAAATTCTCTATCGGTGCATTTACCGTAGATTTAGGAGTTCCATGGGAACGGTATGACTACGTGCAGGCAATACGCAAATACACGGACATTAATATCATGACGGCATCTCTCGAGACGATGGAGGCGAAACTCCGAGAACATGGCATAACTTTCGGTACCGAAGGATGGAATACGTCTCGTGCCATCGACACAGTATGGAAATATTGCCGCCGAAAAATTGGTGGTCCGGGATTTCTCATCGGCATGCCAAAAACTCTCTCGCCGCTCGCAAAGTCTGATCCAGATCATCCCGGGATTACCGAGCGATTCCAGCCAATCATTGCTGGAAGCGAACTTGGGAATGGCTATAGTGAGTTGAACGATCCGGTTGACCAGGCGGAACGCTTCACAGAGCAGGCGAAATTACGCGCCGCGGGGGATGAAGAAGCGCAGATGTACGATCATGAATTCGTCGAGGCGCTTGAATACGGCATGCCACCTGCCGTCGGTTTTGGCGTCTCGGAGCGTCTTTTCAGCTTTCTCGAGGGTGTCTCCATCCGTGAAGGTCAAATATTTCCTCTTTTAAGACCGCGATAGCGACGACTGTTCCGTTCCAGCACGGGTTTTCCCGTGTCGATTCCCCTTATAAAATAGGACAAAATACTGTTTCGGGTTGCATGTGGATAACTACCGGGTAAGTGGGGAGGAGTGGTGTACACTACTAAACTAGTGGGATGAAGTGAGAAACAGGAGTGGTGGCCTGTTTCTCCGAACCGCTCCACTGATTTTGTATGTTTATCGGCGAATATCTGCACACGCTGGATCCCAAAAATCGTGTCTCACTTCCGGCAAAGTTCCGGAAGGATCTCGGCCGCGCCGTTGTCATAACGCGCGGCCTTGATCATTGCCTTTTTGTGTATCCGAAGAAGGCATGGACGAAAGAGGCCGAAAGTCGCGCATTGCATGCAGGAGGAACCTCCGCGGCACGCGGTCTTGCACGGCTCTTCCTTGCCGGCGCGATGGAGGCGGAGGTCGATGCTGCGGGACGCGTACTCGTCCCCGATCATTTGAAGAGTTTTGCTGGGCTTAAAAGTAAGACGGTCATCGCCGGCGTGGCGAGCCGGATTGAAATCTGGGATGAGTCAGCTTGGAAGAATTATACTGCCGCCATCGAACGCGATGCCGATGCTTTCGCCGAAAAACTCGGCGATGCCAACTGATATGGAAGCACGTCATGAATCAGTGCTGATGCGGGAAGTGCTCGAGGTCCTTTCTCTTGCACCGAACGACACCGTTGTAGACGCGACGCTCGGTGGTGCAGGGCATTTTGCGAAGCTTTGTTCATTGCTTAGTGAGGGCGGCGTTATTATCGGCATTGATGCTGATCCCGCGGCAGTCATGCGTGCGCGTACGGCGTATGCACTCGATCGTCGACCCGAACGTCCTGTGGCACACCTGGTCAACGACAATTTCCGTAATCTTGCACGCATCCTGAAGCGACTTGATATCGGTCTCGTCGAGAAAATACTTTTCGATCTTGGTTGGAGCGGATATCAGATTAGCGAAATGCGCGGATTTTCCTTCCAAAACGACGAACCGCTCCTTATGACTTACGGTGACAGTGGCGAGACGGCGGCTGATATTGTCAACACTACTACTGAAACGGAGCTTGCCAATCTTATCTTCACCTATGGCGACGAGCGTTTCGCTCGCTCTATCGCGCACGCAATTGTCGCGGCGCGCTCAAAAGAACGGATTCTTACGACCGGTGCACTCGTTGCGGCTGTGGCCGCCGGGACGCCGCGTTGGTATCGCGAACGGAAGATTCATCCGGCGACCAAGACTTTTCAGGCACTCCGTATCGCGACCAACGATGAGATTGGAGCGCTGCGCGAAGGACTTGCTGCTGCGTTTTCAGCACTTGCTCCTGGCGGACGACTTGCCGTCATTTCGTTCCACAGTATCGAGGATCGCGTCGTGAAGAATGCGTTGCGCGACGCGGTTCAGGCTGGATTGGGAACGGTATATTCGAAAAAACCAATCGTGCCGGCGCAATCCGAGATCCGTGAGAATCATCGTGCACGAAGTGCCAAGCTTCGTGTGTTCGAGCGCGGCCCCGTCGCGCTCTCGGCGGGGCAGGTCGATTTCATCGCCTCCACTCTTTCATATGCGTAACTTCCATTTACCGCTCCTTTCAATCTGTGCCGGTACGGTGGGCGTTCTTCTGGTCGTATACATAGGGCTTATCGCTGTTGTCATGAGTTATGCGGCGCTTACCGTTGAATTTTCACAGTCGGTCAAGAATGACGAAGCGGCAGTCGCTGTACTTGAGACTCAATATCTCGCTTCTGTAGAGAGTATTACGAATACAAACTATCTTGCGGAAGGGTATGCGATCCCGATCGCTCAAATATTCGTCCCCGCGAGAAGTGTCACCGCATTGCGGTAAGGGTTATGCGTGCACAGTTTCGTTCTCGTATCCGTCTTGTTCTTACGTTTATTGCATTTGGAGCTCTCCTCATCCTTTTGCGCCTCTATTTTCTCCAGATCGTGCACGGCGCCGATTATGCGCAGAAAGAAGCAGATCAGCAATTTGCTTCGGGCGGGAGCGGGCTCTTCGACCGCGGTTCCATCTACTTCACGCGTAAGGATGGCACTCTTATTTCTGCGGCAACACTTGCGACCGGATTCCTTGTCGCAATAAATCCACAGACAATGACTGATCCTGAAGCTGCATACGCCGCGATAACTGCCGTTGCTTCCTCAACGCTCTCGCATGATGCTTTTATCGCCGCCGCTGCGAAGAAATCGCAGGTTTATATAGAAGTTGCCCATCATCTTTCGGACGCGGACGGACAACGCCTCGCCGCACTCGGCATTCCTGGTGTACAGGTGCTGCGTGAAAATTGGCGCTATTATCCTGGCGGATCACTTGCGGCACAGACCATCGGCATCGTCTCGTACGGACAGGGAAACACGTTAAGCGGTCAAACAGGTCTTGAGGCGTTCTATAACGATACGCTCTCGCGCTCTGACAATTCGCTCTACACAAACTTTTTTGCGGAATTGTTTTCCAATGTCGGCAATTTACTTGTGAATGCGCGGGATGCACGCGAGGGCGATATTGTGACAACTATCGAGCCGGAAGTCCAGACTCGGCTCGAAGACGACATAGCGAAAGTGAATCAGCAATATTCAAGCGACGACTCGGGCGGCATCATCATGGATCCCACTACCGGGGCTATCATCGCACTCACGGCGTATCCGACCTATGATGAGAATGCCCTGCAGAATGTGGATCCAACCCTCCTCGGGAACCCACTTGTGGAGCATGTGCACGAATTCGGTTCTATCATGAAGCCGCTCACGATGACCTCGGCGCTTGATGCGGGCGTTATTACGCCGCAAACGACGTATGACGATACGGGATGTATCACAGTGAATATGAGCAAGATTTGCAATTGGGACTTTAAGGCACGCGGTGTCATACCAATGGAGCAGATCATTCTTCAATCGCTCAACGTCGGTGCTTCATGGGTTGCAACGCAGCTTGGGCAGGATAAATTCCGCGCATATTTTACCGAACTGTTCGGACAAAAGACAGGTATCGACCTGCCGAATGAGGGACATGCGCTTTTGAGCAATCTCTCGGCGCCAGAGCAGGTCGATTATGATACCGCGGCTTTCGGACAGGGCATCGCCATAACTCCGATACAAATGATCCGTGCACTCGCCGCGGTTGCCAACGGCGGCATACTGGTACAGCCGCATCTGGTGAGCGCGATACGCCTCGATTCCGGTATCACCCGTACACTCGACTGGAACCAGACAACGCGCGTTTTCTCCGCGACGGCCGCACACGAAACGACCAAAATGATGACCGATATGGTTGATACGGTACTCGAGAACGGAAGGGCGATCATTCCAACTATGTCGGTTGCAGCGAAGACTGGCACTGCGCAACTGACCAAACCCGGCGGGGGCTATTACACCAACCGCTTTTTCCATTCATTTGTTGGATTTTTCCCTTCATATAATCCGCGATTCATCATTCTGCTCTATACGGATAATCCGAAACATGTGGAATATGCATCGGAAACCCTCGATACGACATTCCTTGACCTTGTACACTTTCTCATCAACTATTACCATGTGCCGCCCGATCGCGGCGTTGCGACCACTACACCCTCATGAAAAACGTTTTTAAAGCTACGATTGCTTTTTTGCTTGCGTTCTCTGCACGAGCTGTCGTTCGTCGGTATTCCCCGAAGATTGTAATGATAACCGGCTCAGTAGGGAAGACCTCGACAAAGGATGCAGTTGCGACTGTTCTCTCAACACGTTTTTTCATACGTTCGAGCGAGAAGAGTTTTAATAGCGAATTCGGTGTCCCGTTCACCATTCTCGGGGTGGAGAATCCATGGAACAATCCCATGGCATGGATCTCTTTATTGAAAAGAACCCTCGCGCTTCTCTTTCTGCCAAATCATTATCCGAACATGCTCGTGCTTGAGGTTGGTGCGGATAAGCCTGGCGATCTTATGCGCATATTACGCATCGCAACACCAGATGCCGTCGTAGTAACGCGGCTGCCAGAGATTCCGGTGCATGTCGAGGCGTACGCTTCGCCTGAAGCGGTCAGAGAAGAGGAATTTTCACCTGCATACGCACTTGCTCCCGGCGCGCCGCTTATCATTCCACTTGGCGGACCGTATGCGTCCCGTATGGCCGCACGGACAGCGGCGAAGGTTCTTTCCTATGGCTCTGCTGACGAAGCTACGGTGCACGTGAGCGCTCTGGATTTTTACGAAGAACATGGAACGGTTGTCGGTATGGAGGCGACTGTCGTTGTCGGTAACGAACGCGGCCATCTCGTTGTTCGCGGTTCAATCGGCAAAACACAAATTCTACCGGCCGCAGCCGCGCTTGCTACAGCCGTTGCATTCGATATCTCACTTCCGGATGCTCTTGTCGCACTCGAGAAATATGAGCCACCGCCCGGCCGAGGCCGTCTTTTTTCGGGGAAGAACGGCTCGGTTGTCATCGATGATTCCTATAACGCGTCGCCGGCGGCGGTTGAAGAAGCGCTTCGAACACTTGCGGCGTTTCCGCATGCGGCGCGCCGCATCGCTATCCTCGGCGATATGCTCGAGCTCGGACGCTACTCAGTCGCCGAGCATGAGCGTCTCGGCGCACTCGCAAGAGATGCGGCCGATATGGTCGTTGCAGTTGGTATTCGCGCTCGCGCGTTCGTTGCCGTACCTGGAGATACCGACAGTATGGAATTTGGCACTGCCTATGCCGCAGCTGCCGCACTTCCGGACATTGTCCGGGCGGGCGATGTCATTCTCGTGAAAGGTTCTCAGTCGGTTCGCACTGAACGAATTGTGAAGGCACTTCTTGCACACCCAGAAGATTATGCAAGACTTGTCCGTCAAGAAAAGCGATGGGGAAAGAAAGTGTGATCCTGAATTGGAATCGCTCATTCCAGCTTGAAGGGTTGCGCGATAGTCTTTTTACATACACCGATACGGCAGGCAAGGAGCCGTTCGTGGGGATACGCGAGCTCACGCGCGAGGAGTGGAATTTCACAAACCTCCTCCTCTGCAGGTACTGTGGCTCAGGCATCATGATCCAAGAAAGAGCAAAGATACTGAGCACGGGAGAACCCGTCTCCTACATCTACTCCTCCTGCTCCCGCGCCAAAGATCACCGTTGCAAGAACCCCTATCTGCGTGAGGAGAAAGTGATTGAGTAGCTAGCTGGTCTCATTGACCGCACCTCCCTCGACGAAGTCGGCGCACAGTATCTCATCGAGCGCGAGGTATCCCGATACAACAAGAAGCTTTGAGCCGAAATCGAAAGGGAAAGAGAAGTCATCAAAGCGAAAGAAATGGACATACGTAAATACGCCAAGTATCTGCTCAAGAACGGAAACCATGAAGAGAAGTGCGAACTGAAATCGAAACCTCGCGGTCTAAAAACCGCGTGCTGACCGCTGTGACCTCACGGGGAATCGAACCCCGGTTCCATCCTTGAGAAGGATGTGTCCTGGCCGCTAGACGATGAGGCCGTGGATGTTTTATAGCAAAAAAAAGTCGGTGTTGCCACCGACGTGCTCTCCTTTTGAAAGAGAGCTAGTAATCGCCCTGCAATCTTCTGCGGTCTTCTTCAGCGCGTTCCTCCCCTTCCCGTACAAATGCCTCTGCGCGCTTCATATTGCCCCCGAACAATTCCTTTGCCAGTTTTGCTATCGTTTCCTCTCGGGTTTTTGGCGATGAGGGATCTGTATGTTTTGCGAGGATAGCCTGTATTTTTTTTTCAGCTTCCACACGGGCCTGTTCGCGTGCTTTTATTTCCGTAAGGTCGTTTGGCGTAAGGTTTCCACCCGGGATTGGGTCTTTGTTCATGGAACCCTCCATACTGTAAGCCATGCTGCCAGTTTAGCATGAACAAGCCGGTGTCTAGGGACACCGGCTCGGGGTGATCTTTCGTTCAGAACGCGAGCGCGCGGCTCACGGAGCGATAGTTCGGCAAGCGCTGAAGAATAGACTGCACGCCGATGGTCTGCTCCAAGAAGATTCTTAAGTCCACAGCAATCTTCCGCGCACTGCCGTTTCGGGTCAGGAAGAGTACCCACGTGTAGTGGGCGTCTGTATATACGCCCACATGCCCAGAAATTTTCGCTGGCCTGAAACCCATCAGTACCCGACGTTGTTCAGGTGAGATGCCACGATGGATCCACGCCCCGACGAGCGTGCTGCTCCCTGGGTCTACCTTATCGTGGTAGACGGTCACTGCTTCGAATTCGAATTTTTCCATGGTGTCCCTTTCCCTTTCATTTGGTTGTGAGTGGGGTTCAGCCGGAAGGTACAAAGAAACGCGCACGCAGAAACACAGCCACCGATACTATATCATAGGATACGAAAAAAAATGAATGTAGCTATGTCAGGAGCGTATCCGCGACCGCTTTCACCTCGGTGCCGTCGGCCCTACCCTTGAGCTCCTTCATCAGCATACCGATAAATTTGCCGATGTCGGCCTTGGAGGAGATGCCGATCTCGGCCATTTTTGCCTTCGCGATAGGCATAATCTCTTCGCGGCTCATCATCTTAGGGAGGTACGATTCAATGAGGGTGAGTTCGGCTTTTTCCGGCTCGGCGAGCTCCGGGCGGCCGCCTTTCTCAAATTGCTCAATGGAGTCCTTGCGCTGGCTTGCAGCGCGTTTCAACACCGCGAGCGCCTCGTCATCGGTCAGGAACTCGTCGGGCTTGCGCTTCTTGGCGACGATTTCGTTGGTCATCGCGGTGACGAGTGAGCGGAGAGTACGGAGCCGTACCTCGTCATGCGCACGGAGCGCTTCGGGAATGGATTTCTTCAGGGTTTCGTGGATAGCCATAGGGGAAGTATACTACAGAGATGGATGTTGTTACTGCCATTTTGGCCATTGCTGTTGTTGCTCTCGTGTACGTTTTATTGCGCCGGAAAACGCCGGCAGAAGAGGGAGGCGGCATGGTGCTTCTGCATCAACAGGTGGAGAGCCTAAGACAGACTGTGGATTCGAAACTTGGTGAAGGGAATAGACAAGTAGTTGAATCTCTAAAAACGCAGTTTGCGCAGTCTCAACAGTTGGTGAAAAACATTGAGGAGCGTGTCTCTTCTCAGCTACTTGAGGTCGCTAAGGGTATGGCAAGAAATGAAGAAAGTACCAAACAAGTCTTCACGATCGCTGAACAACTACACAATCTTGAAAGTATTCTTAAAAATCAAAAACAAAGAGGGAATCTTGGTGAGGCATCTTTGGAACTGATTCTCGCTAATGTTTTGCCGGGGCAATACAAGACCCAATACAAATTCAAGGATGGAAAGATAGTAGATTTCGTTATAGAAACGAAAGAAGGACTAATTCCAATTGACGCTAAGTTTCCGCTAGAAAATTATATTCGCCTCGCCAATGAAACAGACGAACATCGACGTGAGCAGTATGAGAGGGAATTCAAAAATGATGTAAAAAAACAGGTAGATCAAACGGCTCAATACATTCGCCCAGAAGAGGGAACGCTCCCCTTTGCCTTTATGTATATTCCAGCGGAAGGAATATTTTCCGATCTTATGAATAATGAAGTAGGGACGGGAGTAAATGCTCAAGATTTAATGGAATATGCTCGTTATAAGAGGAATGTGCATGTAACCTCACCAGCGACATTTCTGGCGTTTTTGCAAACAGTCTTATTTGGAAATCAAAGGATGAAAATTCAGGACGCCGCAAAAGACATCATTAAGAATGTCTCGGAATTAGGTAGACATTTGAAGTCTTATGAAGCGGCTCACAACGGACTTGGGAGGTCTCTTAGTGCCGCCGTTGGTCATTACGAGACTTCCAGTAAGGCTTTTCGAGCGATACCAAAGGATGTACTGAAAATCACTGAGGAGTCATTAGAACTTAAGGTAGAAGCCGTAGACCGTCCTTTGCTCCCAGAAGCTTAAAAGGTTGTTTTTTATATAGAGAAATGCTATAGTGAACCGACTATGGAAGTGGCCGTAATCAAGACCGGCGGGAAGCAGTATGTCGTCTCAAGGGGCGACACTATTGTTATCGAGAAACTCCCGGGGGATTTGAAGAAAGGTGACACGGTTGTCTTTAACGAGGTGCTCCTCGTGGACAACGGCTCGGACACGACCATCGGCGCGCCCAGTATTAAGGGTGCGGAGGTCAAGGGCACCGTTGTTCTCGCCGGATTGGATAAGAAAGTGGAGGTGGTGAAGTACAAGCCGAAGAGCCGCTACTATAAGCGCCGCGGACACCGCCAGCCGATTCTGAAGGTGAAAATAGAATCCATTTCTTAATTTTCGTTTTCGAGAGCAGACCTACACAAGAGGCATTTTGCCTTTATTATTTTACGTATCTAACAACACAAAACTATGCAAGTAGGGCGTTGGAATCATCAATCAGCCGGAAATTCTTCAGGAAGCTCTCGAGGTGGCAATGGCCGCCCATATTCGCCGCGTCCGGTTTCCGGACGTAGCGGGTTCAGTGGACCGAGTCGTTTTCCGTCTAAGGGCGGCTACGGCGCGCGTGGGAGGTTTGGTAATCGCGGGCGCATCCCTGCGCGACGCGGTGGTTTCGGAGTTTTTGGCGAGACGGAGGCTGAAATCTCTAAGTTTATGAACAAGACGGTAGTCACAACTTCGGAGCCGGTCTTTGTGCCGGAACATACGTTTGCCGACTTTGATATCAACCCGCACCTCAAGAAAAACATTGAAGCTCATCACTATGTGTCTCCGACGCCGATTCAGGACAAGGCGATCCCGCACGCACTTTTGGGTCAAGACATCGTCGGTCTTGCCGAGACCGGTACGGGGAAGACCGCGGCCTTTCTCATTCCGCTTATCGACAAAGTCATGAAGCAGAAGGGCGAGCGCATCCTTATCATGGCACCAACCCGCGAGCTCGCCGTTCAGATAGAAAAGGAACTTGCCGGCTTTGCGCGCGGACTCGGATTTCGCGGCATGGTTGCGGTCGGCGGCGCCAACATCGGCCCGCAAATTGCCCAATTGAAGCACGACCCGGCATTCGTCATCGGTACGCCAGGACGTTTGAAGGACTTGATGGAGCGCCGGGCACTCGTACTTACCAGTTTTGGCACGGTTGTTCTGGATGAGGCAGACCGGATGCTCGACATGGGCTTCATTGACGATATGCGCATGATTCTTGCAAAGATGCGTAAGGAGCGTCACACGCTCTTTTTCTCGGCGACGATGGGGAAGGATATTGAACGGCTCATCGGCGATTTCCTCGAGCAACCGGTCATCATCTCGGTCAAGACGCGCGACACCCCGTCCTCCGTCGACCAGGACATTGTCCGCATCCCGCGCGGGAAGGACAAGTTTGATGTCCTCGCCGAGCTTCTCAAGGACCGCGACTTCAGTCGCGTGCTGGTCTTCGGTCGCACCAAGTTTGGCGTAGAGAAGCTCGCCAAGGCTCTCTCCCGCCTCCACATCCATGCGGAGAGCATTCATGGCAATAAGACGCAGGGTGCACGCCAGCGCGCCTTGGAGGCCTTCAAGGCGGGAAGGGTGAGCGTGCTTGTGGCAACCGATGTTGCCGCGCGTGGCATTGACATCCCCGCCGTCTCACACGTCATCAATTATGACCTGCCATCCACGTACGAAGACTACGTGCATCGCATCGGCCGCACCGGCCGTGCTTCACAAAAGGGGAAGGCGCTGACCTTCGTTCAGGAGCGATACTAAATACGATTTTGAAAAGCATCCGCGAGGATGCTTTCAGATTTTATGCTTTATCGGCAAATACCACGAGCCGGTTGGAGTAGCTTTTACTAGCCGCATTCCAGACTCCTTCGCAGGTGATGAGGTTTAGGTGTGCCTTACCGTCGTTTGAATTGAACACGCTCCTGGCATCCGCGTTTTGGTCGTATGTCAGGACCTCACGCACGACAAATACGATTGTCGTTCCTTTTGCAGTCTCCACGTATATTTTGTCCCCGATTTGTAATTTGGCGAGATTGTCGAACACCGCCGGGATATTATCTTTCCAGCCGAAATGTCCATCGATGACCGCATTGCCAATGTCTCCGGGGCGTGGTCCGAGATCGAACCAGGCGGCATCAGCGGGACCTTTCGGTGCGTTCATTGCTCCTGCGGGGGTAAGACCAACGGATTCAATAGCGGCATTTACATTAATTGACGGAATGATGAGGCGGATCGGAAGCATCGGGTCTGTCGCTTGTGCAACGCCGGTAGAGGTAGAGAGACCCGCTTCCACATACGAGCCTCGGACGGGCAAGTGTGGAATGACAAGAAAGAGAACTATCCCGAATAATGCGATTCCCGCAGCGCCCGCAATGTGGGTCCGAAGGAACATTTTCACTACACTGTGTGCTTGTTGAAAACTACCGCAAGCCCACTCACAAGTACGAGAGCAACGACCGATACGAGTATATTCCACGAGTTGTCGGTATTCGCTTCAGGAGGGAAGCCGGTATTCGGAAGGCTCGGAGTCGAGGTGCCAAGCACTTGTCCGACAGGAGTCGTTGTCGTGGCCACCCGAGTCGGGGCTTGGACAGATACGACAACTGTTGCATTTGCAGTAGCGTATACATCCATACCGAGGCCGACACCGTATCCGTGAGCGGTCGCGATGTTTGTCTCCGTTTGAGAAAGCATCTTCGTGCAGGCGTATGTCCACGTCTCGCCGATATCAAGCAGTGAATTACCGTTGGTATCGCCGGAAATATATTGGACGGGAGCGCACAGATTGTCTTTGACCCATACGGTATTCAGCGCCACCTTGCCAGGATTAGTCACAATATACTTGTACGTAACGAACCCGGGTCCTAGAGGAAGAGCTGAAGGGGTTGGTACCTTTACAAGGCTGATAGCCGGTAACTGCGGGAAATAAATAGCGCCAGTACCGCCGGAAGACGGTGAAGAGGTTGGCGAAACACTCGCGCACGTAGCCTTAGTAACGTTAGTGTTATTCAGGGTAACCGCTGCATTCCGTGCAAGCAGTCTTCCGTTAATGGTCGAGCCGCCATTATCAGTGATTGAGGAGAAAGCCAATATATTTCCGCTAAACTGTGTACCAGTGCCAAGCGTGGCGGAACTGCCGACTTGCCAGAAGACGTTACAGGCCTGGGCACCGTTGATGAGAGTCACACGACTGTTTGATGCAGTGGTAAGCGAGGATCCTGCCTGGAAGACGAAGACCGCGTCTGGATTACCGCCACCGTCAAGTGTGAGCGTCCCAGTGATTCCCATCGTGGAGCCGGAGTTGTAAACGCCCGGTGTGAGGGTATAACCGGTGCCGGAAAAAGAATCGACAGAGTTTGCGAGGACTGCCGTAGCCGGTGTTTGCCCTGTGGCATTGTTGTACGCCGTAGTTAAGTCGTTTTGGGCCGTTGTCAATAAGGCGGGATCATTTCCAGCATTACCAGCAGGACCGGTAGCATCTACTGCATATATGGTGCCGGTGACCATTCCTGTCGTTAGTCCGGTATAGAATGTACCGGCGGCCGGGCTTAACCCCACATCTCCGCTAATAACGGAAGGAGTAGTCACGGTGACAGCCGAACCAGCAAGAACGGCGAAGGTATCGGCCGTGCCGAGACTCACTGGCGTTGCTGCCATTGCCAAACCGGCAAGGCCCAGCATAAGAAAGGTCGCAAACATTGCGGTCATCAAATGTGTGTTATTAATTTTTTTCATAGAGTTCATAGAGAATGATGTTTAGTTATACGGAGTCAATTAACCTCCCTTACCAGAGATGCCGTTTTGAAGAAGGAGATATTACAGTCGTAGGCTAAAAGTGCCTATTTATGCTCTCTTTTTTAGTTCCCGGATTTCTTTTTCCAGCTGCTTTATATGAATTTCCAGCCCGTGCGTTCGTTCCATGAACCGTGCAACAGTATGTTTCGTATGGTCGGCAAGTGTTTCGGCGACTATCATCATGTCGGTAACGTCCTCAATGGCGAGCAATATGATTGGCGGGAAATCTCTTGAAGAGGCGTCTTCTTTGAAATGAATCTCGCGTGCGTTCAGAAGCATGATCTTACGTCCGATGAGCGGAAACTCGTGGTCAACCTCAAAGCTTTTGAAGAACGTGTTTTTAGGCAAAATATCTTCGAGCAATTTTTTGAGTGTGGAAATATTCCATTGGCCATTGCCGAGCTCATAGACAATCTTCTTTTCAGTGTCTTTCGGTTCGACTTGGAATGCCCGGTAGAACGACTCGTTGGCTGCCATGACCCGAAGATCCTTATCCAGGATTAAGACTGGTTCGCGTACGACATCGACGACGGTTTTGATATAAATCCAGCCTTTTTCCCATAAGAGTTCGACGAGGTCAGCGCCGATGGGTACATGCGTTTGCCATGCACTTTCGCGAATTGTGTTCATATGGATCCTGCCGTACGTCGGTCCGAATTATTGCAATTCACTATATCTATTGCCATTCGCTATATGGCATCCGCCGTGGTATACTATCGCCACGGTACTTCCTCCCGCGTGCAACCTCATTGTAATAATGGATGTGTGCACATTCTCTCGGTAAAACAGCCCCCGCCGTAATATTCGCGTCACAAAGTACCGTCACGCGCGGCTTCACCTTTATGACCCCTAAACAAGAGAAACAACAACAGTCAGTGTTGACCTCTGCCCATCGTGAGTACGGGAAGGGGCTCAATGCCCATGCCCTTTTTAAGACACATGACCAAGATACGGGCGACGATCTTGTACAGGAGACTTTTATGAAGACGTGGAAATATCTTATAAAAGGCGGGAAGATTGATACGATGAAGGCCTTTCTTTACCACGTTCTCAATAATCTTATCGTAGATGGATACCGAAAGAGAAAGACAATGTCACTCGACGTCCTTATCGAAAAGGGATACGAACCGAAGGCGGACAATACCGAACGTCTTCTGAACGTTCTGGACGGGAAGGCGGCGCTCCTCTTTATTCAGCGTCTCCCAGAGAAATATCGGAAAGTGATGCGTATGCGGTATCTGCAGGATCTCTCGCTCAGAGAGATGTCGCTTCTTACCGGGCAATCGAAAAATACGATGGCTGTTCAGGTGCACCGGGGTCTCGAGAAATTGAAGCTTTTGTACAACCACACCACACATAAACCATGAACGGCTTTCTACAAATGGATATATTTTTCTTCGTAACGACCGTTGCGGTTATTCTCTTCACGCTTCTCGGTGTGCTTGGGATGTGGCAATTCTTGCGCATTCTCAAGAACATCGAGCATATTTCGGAACAAATCGCACTTGAAAGCGATAGCATTCGTCTCGATCTTGCCGGAGTCCGCAGTGATATCCGGCGAGGGAAAGGAAGGTTGAAATCGTTATTTGGTTTTTTCAAAAAACCGCGAAGCGAGTCTGGATCTATGTGATTTTTACTCATTTACTCTCTAACCAACATTATATGAAAAAGATAAACAAGGTTAAGAAAACCGTGAAGACAGGAACGACAGCAATGAAGATCGGTGCGGGGTTGGCAACAGCCGGTGTAGCGGCAGCGAGCTACTATTTCTACAAAAGCAAAGGCGCAGGAAAGCATCGGAAAACCGCCGCGAAATTGGCGACTGACATAAAGAGGGTAATACTTACGGAATCCGAACATCTCGGGAAAGCGAGCGTTCGCGCCAAAAAGGGAATAGCAGGAAAACGGTCAAAATAGTTACGCTTCTTTGCGATTCGTGAGAGCGGCCCGCAAAGTTTCGGCGTCGGAATATTCGAGTTCGCTACCGGTCGCGAGGCCGCGGCCGAGTATGGAAATCTTCAGATGATTGCGATAGGGCGCAAGCACCGCGCGTATACGATCAGCAGTATACTCGCCTTCGCTCGTTGCCGAAAGCGCAAGGACGATTTCTTTCAATCCATTTTTCAACCGTTTCTCCACAATTTTCAATAATTCTTTCTCCCGTATGGTGCCTTTGCCCGTGAGTGTGAGGACGCCTCCCAACACGAAATAACGACCCCTGTAAGTACCGGCGCGTTCCACGGCCGCCAGATCCTGATCTTTCTCAACGACGAGGAGTTGTGTATCGTCGCACTTCGTATCGGAACAGTAATTACATATTGCTGCCGCAGTGCCGTTATAGAATCGCAGACATTCGGAACATTGGCGGACATCTTTTCCCAACGAAAGAATGAGTTCCGCAAGCCTCGCGCGCTCGGCGGCGGGGGAGGAAAGAAGATGGAAAACAAAACGTTTACCCTGACGGGGGCCGATACCGGGAAGCCGAGCGAACGCCGCTGCAAGTTCGTCTATTTTGTCCATTTAAAATTCTTGGGACAATTCCCCATACCCTGCGGTATCGACCGGCTGGAAGGTTGCACGCTTCTCGTCGAAATAGAGTTCAGTCTTGCCGGTCGGGCCGTTCCGGTGCTTCTCGATGAGGATCTCCGCAATGCCAGGTCGGTCGCTCTCGGGATTGCGTTTGTCCTCGCGATGAATAAACATCACCACATCGGCGTCCTGCTCAATTGAGCCTGAATCGCGCAGATCCGAGAGGCGGGGTCTGCCACCGCGTTGCTCGACCGCTCGCGAGAGCTGAGAGAGTGCAATAACCGGTACCTTGAGCTCACGCGCGAGCGATTTCAAAGAACGCGAAATCTCGGTCACCTGCTGAACGAGAGAATCAGAGGCTTTGGTTGAAGTCGGCGCCATGAGCTGAAGATAATCGACGATGATGAGTCCGATGCCGCGTTCCCGTTTCAGCCGTCTCGCAACCGCGCGCATCGCGAGAATATTATTGCCCGGCTTATCATCAATATAGATGGGAGCTTTTGAAAGGACTTCAAGCGCATCACGGATGCGATTGAAGTCCTCTTCTTCGCGTACCTGGCCGGTACGTAATTTCCAGGAGTTGACGAACGACTCAGCGGCGAGCATACGATCGATGAGTTGTTCCGAACTCATCTCGAGTGAGAATATGCCGACGGGAACGTTGTGGCGCACCGCAGCGTTGCGCGCAATGTCGAGTGCAAGCGAAGTTTTGCCCATCGAGGGGCGCGCCGCGAGAATGACGAGATCGGAGGGATGGAAGCCGGAGAGCAGGTTATCAAGGGAAGGGAAGCCGGAGGGCACACCGCGGATGCCATCTTCTTTATGGGACAGCG
>DATLTM010000001.1:0-22358 GCA_035533615.1 Minisyncoccota bacterium | reverse complement strand
CGCGCACGGACCGCCTCTGCCTTCTCGAGATCTGCAGACACTGTTTCGTATTTCTCGACAAGCGCGGTACGCTCGGTCTCCAATTTGAAAGCGGAGGCCTCCTCATCCGAGAAAAGTTCGTCGCGATGCGCGCCGTACCTGGCAAAAAATGACGCTGTCGCAGCGCGGATAGCGGCGAGCGCGGCCTGCATTCCTTCAATATTCGTACCCGCCCGCTCAACCTGACGCTCAACTTCGTCGCGTAATGTCTCAAGCTCCTCACGGGGAACCTTTACATATGGTTCGCGCGCGGCCGTTGTCGCGCGGCGCTTCACTTCGGCCAGCGTCCCCTCAACGCGACCGATATCACGTGAGAACGCGGCACGCGCGGCAGAAAGTTCCGAGACATCCCGTTCCGCCTTCCGCAGCGCCTCGGTTCGCCGTATCGTTTCCACGTCCGCAGATTTCGGATCCGCAATTCGTTCCAGTTCGGCATCCGCAGCGGCAAGCCGTTCCTTCGCTCCATGTTTCTCTGCTGCGGCCCGCCGTTTCTCTTGCATAAGATAGACGTCCTCGATCGCGAAATACGTTTGTGCGATGCTGACGAGACTAACGCGCAACTCATCGGCGCGCTCGAGCTTCTTCACCTGACTTTCAAGAAAGTGCAGATGGGGCGCGAGCTCTCTTCGGAGCGAATTGATCTGAGCAATGTTGTCTTCAGTTTTTACGAGCTTGCGCTCCGCCTCCTGCTTCTTGAATTCGTAGATTTTCAATCCGAGAGCATCTTCGAGCATCGCACGACGATCGTGGGGGCTCGCGAGCAATATCCGGTCCGCCTCGCCCTGGGAGATGATGTGATGCCCCGTCTCGCCGATATTCGCGCCGGCAAGAAGCTCTTCGATGTCGCGAAGTCTCACGCGCGAGCCGTTAATCGAATATTCGCTCGTTCCGTCGCGGAAGACTGCACGCTCGATGGACACTTCATCAAAATCAATCTTGAAGACTCGCCGAGAATTATCGAAAACGATAACGACAGACGCGCGGTTCGCACGCGGCACCGTGTGCGAACCGCCCCAGATAAGGTCTTCAGCGCGCTTGCCGCGCATACTTTTCATCGATTGCTCGCCGAGCGCAAAACGGAAAGCCTCGGCTACATTGCTCTTTCCGGAACCGTTCGGGCCGACGATAGCAGTCGTCGCATTCGAAAAATCCAAGACTGTCTTCTTGGCGAACGACTTAAACCCGACTATTTCCAGCCGCTTCAGCATTATCGAACATTGTACCAAAAGAAAAACCCGTTAGGACCATCGCATGACTTTAAGTCCGGCTTCGGCGGCCGCTTGTTCCGCTTCCTGTTTGCTCTGCCCTTCCGCACGGGCTATTTCTTCGGTACCTATGAAAACACCGATCGTAAAAAGTTTTGCATGATCGGGGCCCTCTTCAGAAAGGGTGTCATACGACGGCGTCACTCCCCGCTTCTCTTGTGCCAGTTCCTGAAAGCGGCTTTTCGCATCCTGATAGGAACGCTTGGCAATGACGTCATCGATTTTCCCGTAGAGATTCTTTGCGATGAACGCCTCGGCGCTGTCGTAGCCCAAGTCGAGGTATATCGCGCCGATAATCGCTTCAAATGCATCCGCGAGTATCACATCGCGCGCGCGACCAGTATCTCTTGATTCGCCCTTCGACAACAAAAGAAAATCATTAACGCCAATCGCTCGAGAACTCTCTGCAAGCGAGACGGTATTCACGAGAGCGGCGCGATATGCGGTGAGTTCGCCCTCGGGTTTCGCGGGGAATTTCTTGAAGAGGAAAGCTGTGGCGGCGAGTTCCAAAACCGCATCACCGAGGAATTCCAGTCGTTCGTTATGGGAGCCCGTGTATTCTCGATGTTCGTTCAGATACGAACGGTGCGTCAAAGCCTCGACAAGAAGATCGGGATTGTTGAATGAAATATCGAGTCGTGCAGCAAAGGAGGAGAAGTCAGGCATGAGGAAGGGCACTTCGGTTCCGTTCATCGCTCGCATGATCGAGAAGTTTTTGAACGGCCGCAGTGACGATGGGGAGCATATCATCGTAGAAATTGAGGTCAATGATGTCTTGGAGACGGAACCATTTTGCATCATCGAGCCCGCCCTTCCCTTGCTGCAGAGACAGCGGCTCGAACTCTGCATGCGCGAGGAAATAAATCACATGCTTCCGGTATTTCCCGCGCTCTGGATGCGAGGCGACGTATTCATTTTCGCCGATCTTCTGGTCTATGACGATATCGAGTCCGATCTCTTCTTTGATCTCACGAATGGTACCCTCCTCGGCCGTCTCGTGCGCAATCTTATCGTTATCGCCTATTTTCCCTTTTGAAAGTGTCCAGTGGCCGAAAACATCGTGCACTAATGCGAGATAATATTGCCCGTTATGCTTCGCATAGACAACCGCGCCGCCAAGCCTTTGAAGGGGCAATTCTTCATATTTCAGCTTGGCGCTCTTTTTCCCTCCCTGTTCGTTCTTTCCTGGTTCGCCAAGTTCCTTGTAGACGGCACCTAAGACCCCGTTCACGAATCGGCCACTTGAGTCGCCGCCGAAGGTCTTGGCGAGCTCGATAGCTTCATTAATGGCGACCTTCGCTGGCACCTGCGTTCGATCGGCAAATAGGAGTTCATACAACCCCAGCCGTAGGATGTTGCGATCAACCGGGGCAATACGCTCCAGCGGCCATTCGGGTGCGGCTTTTTCGATAACAAGATCGATGTCGCCTTTTTTCGCGAGTATGCCTTTCAGGAGATTCTCCATAAACGGCTGATCGACATCGCCGCCGCCGAACTCGGCGATGTTACGCGCGAGGATTGTGAATGTGTCCTTCTCCGACGCGTGAGTGGTGTCCCACTCAAAAAGCGTCTGTAGAACAACGGAGCGCGCGAGATGTCGATTCGCCATGGAAAGATCTGTGTAGGTAGTATAGCAAACAACACGGCCGCGCAAGCGCGGCCGCGTGGATTGTGCACAAAAACTAAGCGCCGCCACCGAAACCGCTTCGTGCTTTAGGGCGACCGCCGGTCGCAACCTTGCCGGCGATTCCTTTCGAGCTTTTTGCATCGGCGTTCGCATGCTCTTCGCGCGCATGCTCGTGAACGTGCTTCACGACCGGCTCGATTGACTGTACTTTAACCTTCTTTTCCTTAGTAGTGCGAGGGGCGCGCGCCGGCGCGATTTGTTTTCCACGGTACATGCCCGTCGCTTCGTCGAGACGATGCGGGAGGCGAGGATTGCCGCTCTCCGCATCCCGTATGATAGCGATGTTCGAGAGCGCGTGGTGCGATCGGCGATTACCGGTGTGACCCCTCGTGTGGCGCATTCGGATTGACATAGACGCTACTTTATCACGGCGCATATGAAAAGCAAAGCGACCCTCGTCGAGGGCCGCGGCGTAAGAACTTGTACTATTTATTATTTTTCTTTGGCTGGTCAGCGCGGCGATTCCCTCATCGCCGTAATTGCCTTCACGAAAGGATGCGGGCCCTTTCTTTTCTTCCTGAATTTTGGAAGCGGCGTGCTGCCGTCACAATACCGTGCTAACTCCACGGCAATGAAAACAGGTTTTGACCCGGATCGAGAACAGAGAATCCCGAGTTTCCCATCCACTACCGATTGTTTTCCTGGGCACCCTGGGCACTCCGCACAGCCCTCAAGGCCTGTGCCCGCGAGTCCCTTACGATGCTTGGCAATTACATCAGGGTCCTTCCCCCTGCATATTGCCGTTTTTTTCTCTGGGAACTCCTTATTCTTACCCACTCTTGCTCCTTTTTGTCGTTAAGGTTTCCTCGCCTCAAGCCCAGCGCTCAAGGCAAGTCCTAATTCTAATCCAAAACACGCACAAGATCAAGATGCAAAAACGATCGGCGGTGGATAATACACGGACCGTATATCTTGAGCGCTTCGTAATGCGCGCGGGTCCCGTATCCTTTGTGTCGCTCGAAACCATACTGCGGATACCTCTGCGAAAATTCCCGCATCAGACGGTCGCGCATTACCTTCGCCGCAACCGATGCGAGCGAGATGAGCGGCACGAGTTCGTCGCCGTCCACGATAGTTTCTTGCGAGTATTCGGGCGGCGCGCGGAGCGCACCGTCGAGCTGTATTTTTGCCAACGCCGCATCGGGGGCAAGAACGTTCACGCCGCGCGCGAGCGCGGCGCGTACTGCCACAGCGATCCCTTCTCTGTCAATCGTCTCGGCGCTCTCAAACTCTACCAAGAAACGAACGTCACCGAGAGTAGAGCGCGCCTCAAGCATTTCAAAAAGTCTTTCGCGTTTCCCTTCAGAGAGCTGTTTTGAATCGCGTACGCCAGGAAACTCCTTCGCGATATCAAATCCTTCCGGAGCCGCGACAACACCGACGGCCACCGGCCCTGCCAAGGGGCCACGTCCAGCTTCATCGACCCCGAGCATAAATTGCATACGGAAAGTATACTAGCTGTATGGCTTCACGCTTCGTTCATCTCCATACCCACAGCCATTACTCCTTTCTCCAGGCACTACCGAAGGTGAATGAGCTCGTCGAAAAAGCGAAGAAGGAGAGGATGGACGCGCTTGCCCTCACTGACGCCGGCAATATGCACGGCGCCATCGAATTTTATAAGACGGCCGTGGCCGCGGGCATAAAGCCAATCCTCGGCGTCGATACCTACCTTGCGCCCCGTTCACGCTACGACCGCGATCCAAATATCGATACGAAACGCTCGCGCATTGTTCTCCTCGCGGAAAACAACGAGGGCTACAAGAATCTTCTTGCTCTCGTCACAAAGTCGTGGACAGAAGGGTTCTATGAACGCCCGCGCATAGACAAAGAGCTTTTGCGCAGACATCGCACTGGCATCATTGCGCTCCTGCCCTCTTTTGCCGGTGACATCGCCCAGTGCCTGCGTGCGGGCGACGAAAACGGTGCCGCAGCTGCATTTGCGGAATTCAGAGATATTTTCGGCGTAAAGAACGTCTTTTTGGAAATAACGCACCATCCGAAAGTCGCCGGGCACGAAACGCTGATGCGGAATATCATCGCACTTGCAAAGAAAAACGGTGCATCGCTCGTCGCCCAGCATGATGTCTACTATCTGGAGCCCAGTGATCGTGAAGCGACCGAGATAATGCGCCGCATCCAGCAGGGCAGCCGCGGCAGAAATGAAGATGAAGATTTTTCCTTCATCGGTGAAACAACTGCCGAAAAATTTTTCAAGGATATCCCCGAGGCGTTGAATAACTCGCGCAAGATAGCCGACCGCTGTTCGGTTTCTTTCGAGTTCGGAAAATGGACATTCCCCGCCGTCGGCGTATCGCCCGGATTCAAGAATCATGACGAAGAGCTCCGCGCAAAGGCATACGCCGGCATCCCGGGACGCGGACTCAATGAGTCGAAAGAAGTCGTTGACCGCATCGAGTACGAGCTCAAAATCATCATAGGTAAGGGCTTCGCGGTGTACTATCTCATCGTCGCCGATCTCCTCGCCTTCGCGCGCCGCGCTGGTATCCTCACCACGACCCGTGGCTCGGCCGCTGGCTCGCTTGTCGCCTATCTCACCGGCATTACGAATGTGGATCCGCTTTTCTACAAACTGCCGTTTGAGCGGTTCCTTAACCCAGAGCGACCAAAAGCGCCGGATATCGACATGGACATGGCCGACAACCGTCGCGATGAAATGATTGCGTACACGAAGCAGAAATATGGCGAGGATCACGTCGCACAAATAGGCACCTTTGGCACGATGATGGCCAGAGCAGCAGTGCGTGATGTCGCGCGAGCGCTCGGCCATTCCTACACCACCGGCGACCGAATCGCGAAGCTTATTCCGCTCGGCTCCCAGGGCTTCCCAATGACTATCGATCATGCACTTGAGCTTGAACCGGATCTAAAAACGCTCTACGACGAGGATGATGAATCGCGCGAGATACTTAATCTGGCAAAACGCATTGAGGGATGCGTGCGGCATGTCGGCGTCCATGCGGCAGGCGTCGTCGTGGCGCCGACGCCACTTATAGAGTGGACGCCGATACAACCAGATCCAAAGGGTACTGGAAAAATGATCACGCAGTACGATATGTATTCAATCACCGACGAATACGGCGGGGTCGGGCTTTTGAAATTCGACTTCCTCGGCATCAAGAATCTCGCCGTTCTCGCCGATGCCGTCCTTCGCGTGAAGGAAACGCGAGAAACAGTCATCGACATTGAGAACGTTCCTCGCGATGATTCAAGAACGTTTGAAATGCTCGCACGCGGCGAGACGGAAGGCGTTTTCCAATTGAACGGTTCCGGCATGACCCGCTGGCTGAGAGAACTGCGACCGACGACCATCCACGACATCAATGCAATGGTGGCACTTTACCGTCCAGGACCGATGGAAACGATTCCCCAGTACATCGAACGAAAGCACAACCCGAAGCTTATACGCTTCGTTGATCCGCGCATGAAAGATTATCTGGAGTTCTCATACGGCCTCCTCGTCTATCAGGATGACGTTCTTCTTACCGCCATCACACTCGCTGGCTACTCCTGGCTCGAGGCAGACGCTCTCCGCAAAGCGATGGGGAAAAAAATCCCGAAAGTCATGCAGGCCGAGAAACAGAAACTACTTAAAGGATTCGTAGAATACGGCAACCTCTCGAAAAGCGCGGCGGAAAAACTATGGTCGCTTATAGAGCCCTTCGCTGCATACGGATTCAACAAAGCGCACGCGGCGAGCTACGGCAAGGTCGCATATCAGACCGCATATATGAAGGCAAATTACCCGGTTGAATATCTCGCCGCGCTTCTTACCGCCGACTCCGGCGATACGGAACAGATCGCCGTTTTCGTTGCGGAGGCGAAGCGCATACTAATCCCCGTGCTTCCACCGGATGTGAACGAGAGCGGGACGATGTTCACCGTCGTCGGCGAGAAGAAAGATGCAATCCGGTTCGGCCTCTCCTCCATCAAGAATTTTGGCGACGGAATTTCGGAGGCCATCATCGCCGAACGCGTGATACACGGTCCGTTCATGACCCTGTCCAACTTCCTCTCCCGCGTCGGGTCGAAGAATCTGAATCGGAAATCACTTGAGTCGCTCATCAAGTGTGGTGCGCTGGATTCGCTCAACCCCTCGGAACACAAACGCGGTACGATGCTCGAAAATATTGAGACTCTCCTTGCCTTCCATCGGGAAGCGACCGCGATAGCGCCGCAAGATTCACTTTTTGGCGCATTCAACGCTCCGCCGCCGCTCGTCCTCCCAGACGGAAGGCCGACATCGCTTCTCGATAAACTTGCCTGGGAAAAAGAGCTGCTCGGCATTTATGTTTCCGGTCATCCGCTTGACGCGTATGAATCAATGACCAAAAGGGCGGCATTCTCTATAAGGAAAATAAAAGAGGAACCGGGACCGGGCATGCTGCTTATACTGCCAGTGCTCGTAACGGTCGTGCGCACTATCCTCACTAAAGGTGGCGAGAAGATGGCGTTCATTACGGTTGAAGACAAAAGTGACTCCATTGAAGCCGTTATCTTCCCGAAGTTACTGAAAGAGCATACGGCTATCATTACTGCCGGCGCGTGTCTTCTCATCAAAGGTAAGGTCTCGGTCAGGAACGGAGAACCGTCGCTCGCCATCGAAGAGCTCAAGCCGCTCTGAAATATGATATATTCGGCGAATATGGACACCTCTTCCGATACCGATAAAGGACGTGACCACAAGAAGCTCGGCAAAGAGCTTGATCTTTTTACGTTTTCAGAGCTCGTGGGCTCCGGTCTTCCTCTCTGGACTCCAAAAGGAACGATCCTCCGAAATCTTCTCGATGATTTTGTGTGGGAGCTGCGAAAAAAACAGGGGTACGAAAAAGTTGAAATCCCCCATATCACAAAACGGGAATTATACGAAAAAAGCGGACACTGGGAGAAATTCAAAGACGATCTTTTCCGCATAACGACACGCGAGGGCGATGAATTTGCATTAAAGCCGATGAATTGCCCCCATCATACGCAAATCTATGCGCGCAAGCCGTGGAGTTACCGCGAACTGCCGCAACGATATGCGAATACGACGATGTGCTATCGCGACGAACAGTCGGGAGAACTGAACGGCCTCTCGCGCGTCCGCGCGTTCACCCAGGACGATGCGCACGCTTTCTGTCGCGAATCGCAAGTAAAGGAAGAGTTTTTGAAGGTGTGGGACATTATTCAGGAATTTTACGAAACCTTCGGTTTCAATCCGAAAAAAATACGCCTATCTTTCCATGATCCGGCGCATTCAGAAAAATATCTAGGCGACAAATCCCGCTGGAAAATTGCTGAAGATATTTTACACGGTATTGCGAAAGAAAAAGGAGCCGAAACCATCAATGGTGTCGGTGAAGCCGCCTTTTACGGACCGAAGTTGGATTTTATGGCCGAGGACTCACACGGCCGCCTCTGGCAGGTAGCGACCATCCAGCTTGATATGAATATGCCAGAACAGTTCGACTTGACCTGCATCAACGAGAAGGGCGAAAAGGAACGCATCGTCATGATTCATGCTGCCATCATGGGTTCCATAGAACGTTTCCTTTCCGTACTCATTGAACATCTTCAGGGTGCATTCCCCCTCTGGCTTGCACCGATACAAGTACGAGTACTCCCTATAGCGGAACGACATGTGGAGTTCGCCCAAAACATATTTGAACAACTTAAAACTGCAGGGATTCGAGCCGAAATAGATAAGAACAGCGAAACTCTAGGCAAAAAAATCCGCGAAGGGAAAGGCGAGAAAATTCCCTATCTCGTAGTGATTGGGGACCAGGAAATGCAGGGGGATCAAAATCTTGCTATTGAAGGACGAGATGGTGTGAAGCACGGGTATTCTGCAAATGAATTCATAAAGAGGCTCCAGAAAAAAATCCAGTCGCGCAGTCGCGATTTGGAATTAAACTCGGACAAAAGCTTTGCACTTTAGGCGCCGAGAACAGCGAGAGCGCGGACAATTGCGAGCTTTGCACCGGTCGCGCCGGTAGAATAGCTTGCATCGATTGCGGTCGTAAGCGCGGTAACGAGTTTCTCCAGTGTCGGCGTCGAGAGACGTGCGGCCATGCGTGCTATGTCGGAGTCGCATGGCGTCCCGTCGATACGGGCGCGATACACGTCATCAAGCAGGCAGACTGTACTTGTAACGAGTTGTTCCGGCGCGCCAGACTCGCGCGCGTGCTGGCGCAACCAGACAAATACCGCGGCGCGGTCGCCCTCGAGGAGTGCCGTGGTAAACCCGCGGACATCTGCGGGCACTGTGGTCGTCTCGGTGCTGGGATTTGGCGCAATCGGCTCAACGTCCTCGTAGACCGGTTCAACCTTTTCATATATCGGCTCAATGTTCTGTATCGGCTCCGTTTTTTGTTCAGTGGCCGGAACAACCTGATGCCGCGAAAGACTCTTCACGATGTCTTCTATCGAGAGCGCACCATTGTGCGCAAAGGACTTGAATCCATCATACGTCGGATGGTCGTACGATGCCTCCGATACCGCCGTCCTGGCCGGCGCCACACGCACGGCGGCCGCTGAAAATGCCTCGGAAACCGATGCGGTTTGCATACCAGCCGGTGCGGATTCCGGCAGGTTGAGCACCGCCGATACGCGAAAGGCGAAATACCGTATGTGACGATTCGCCGCCGGCACCGCGGTAAAGAGTACAAGGTATGCAAGCACGAGCGCGAGTACAATAAGTGCAAACCAGTATAGCACGGTCCCGACCGGCCCTAAATCGAGTCCCGTATATGGAATTTGCGAGAGATAGAGATATGCGAGCGGCTGTGCGACGATGTGCGGAAGCGCAACAAGCGTGATAGTGGGAGGAGGCAGTTCTCCACCACTACCACCACCACCTCCTCCACCGCCGTAGGTCGGAGGGGAGCCGCCGGCGCCGCCGCCCGATGGCGCAGACGGATACGTACAGGTGATGCCCGTTTGACTGGTCGCGTTCGAATTGTAGTTAGTGGCAGTCTTATCCATACAACCATAAATGAGAGCGGGCGGCGAAACGACCGGAGACGGGTATGTGCAGGTGATGCCCGTTTGACTGGTCGCGTTCGAATTGTAGTTGGTGGCAGTCTTATCCATACAGCCATACACGGTTGCAGGAGCTGTGGGTGTGGTTGCGGATACAGACGGGTAGGTACACGAACCGGGGCTGGTCGCGTTCGAATTGTAGTTCGTAGCGGTCGTGTCCATACAGCCGACGATAGTCGCTATGATTACTGGAGGAGGGGGGGGAGGGGGGGGAGGGGGGGGAGGGGGAGGGGACGGCAATATGCAACACGGTGCGAGATCAGCCAATGCATGCGGCGGAGTAATGAAACCAATCGCAAATGCTACGGAGATACCAAAAACAACCGTGAGGAGTACGGTTAAAAGGCCAATAGAAATCGGCCGATTGTTTATATATGCTAGTACCGCTTTTATCTTTGTCATTTTGTGAAATTCTTTCCTGCCGCTTACGCGGCGTATAAAAGGGTTCCCCGTTCGTGCTTTGTGAAAAAGCGAGAAGCGAACGGGTCCCCCACGTCAGCGGCATTTGCCGCAAGGTCCGAAGGTGGGAAAACACCAGATTCGTATGTTTCCTGTCCAGCCCTTCGGTCTGTCCAAATCCGTGTACCCCACTACCGCTAATTCATTGTGGTAGTCGGAAGGCCGGATATCCTTTGCGCATGAATGCGCTCCGGACGAGGTCGTGACACAAAATGCTGCGACACGACTCTTATCTCTGGCGAATTCCCGAGAAACCTGGAATATATAGACACCAGGACTCCGACTTACATTGATACCACCGCTCGGCCCTGCAACCATACCGCCGCTCGACGCGATTGTCTCGCTGAAATCGCAAGGCCTGTGCGGACATTCTGTCGGGAGTGCGTACAGAATGTTACTCGCAGGCGGTTTGTATCCGAATGGACACGCCGCTCCCATTTTTGGAATACCGCCAAGCAGGATAAACTGCAACGCGGTATTCCCGGGTTTTACTGTGACCCGAATTCGCGGACACGCTACCATCTTCTTTTTTTGGTTTTTCCCACCAATCTTAGCTCCGATTACATTCCCGCAGTTCCCAGCGAGAATATCTTCGCCTGTATTCGGGTCAACCCAGACACTTTCTCCTTTGAAGAACGCTCTATGCCATCCTCTCGCGTCGTACGTGTGCTGTGCGCCGTGTACGAGCAAGCGGCTCATCTGCCATACGCCACCGGGAGCCGGTTGCCTTTCCAGACTGCGCAGATATCGTGGGAGATCCGCGATATCCCCGAGCTTTGCACTCGGGTGCGCGAGACGAATTCCGTAAAAGTAGTCATACGCGGTCGCGCATGAACCGCTCTTTTTACAACGAACTGTACTCAACACTGTCTTCCCTGTCGGATCACGCTGAAGTGCGTAATCGACCAGGGTTGCGAGCTCTGTGGGGTTCTTCAACCCCTCCATCATCGGCATTCCAGTTCCTGCGATAGCGCCTCTGCTTAGAAAGAAAAGCGTCGATAACAGAAACAGAAGCGAAACTGCCGGTGTGCGCAGCCTTTTGCTGTTCATATCAATACTCCTGCCGCACAAGCGGCTCTGGTTTATCGGATTGATTCGAAAAGAACTTCTCTCCTCTTGCGGAGAGTCATCCGATTTCCGGCGTTAGCCAGAAATCGGATGACTCTCAACAAAGTCGGCAGTGACGACGAACCGATCTGTCTTCTCACCGAAGGAGTCGCAGGTCGCGAGCGTGAGCTCTCGGCCAGTAACCGAGAGCGGGATGCCCGCATCACTCGCAGCGCTCTCCTTGGTAACGCCTTGTACCCGATATGTATATGCCGTATCAGACGAATATACGGTGACAACGTCTCCGGCAACGAGCTTTTGAATCCCGTCGAACGTCTTGTAGGCCTGGTTGAGAACAATCGGCAGGTAGCTCGAGTGACCGAACAGAACAACATTGCCTGTTTCGCCGAGCTTGGCAGATGTGGGATACCGTACCGCGCCTTGAAGCAGGTCGCGGTCAAGCACCACCACATCGAGCGTTGTCGGATTCGCGATTGTCGCCGTGAGATTGATCGCGGGGATTTCTATCTTCGTCGGGAGTTCCGGAACGGCATCAGGTGTCGAGGTGCTTATACGCGAGGCAACAACTGAAACAATCGGCGTCGGCGCATCCGGCAGAAGGTCAAGTCGATCAAGCACGAAAATACTCCCGACGAAGATAAGAACGAAGATACCAAAGAAGCTTCCCTTCTTCGCGTAAGCCCGTTCCACAGCTCGAATCAGCCGTACAGCGAGATCGACAATCAATGTAATATCCATATCGTCTTGCTAATAAATACACCATTGTTGCTATTCTGTCAAGTCCACGTTACTTGACAGAAAAACTACACCGTGGTATGTATATATCCATGGATAGAACCGAAATCAATACTAGTAATCGTTCGGAGACGATTACTACCCCGAATAGTTCGACGGTATTTGCTGCGTCGACCCGGCTAACGACAACGATTGCGTCTTCGCACCGCCAGGCGGTCATGCATACGCTCGCCGTAGTCGGTTTTGTCGCACTTATCGGCGCAAGCATGTGGCTCGCCATCTACTCCACGCGCTATGTCCCGAACGTGGTTAACCGCCTCGGTAGCGCGGCAGTCTATCTCGGTTCAGTCTTCACTCCGGCATCGCCTTCCCTCTCGGTCGTTCCAGCTGCGTCCACGACCATTCCATTCGGGGAATCAAGTTCCGACATTTCAACAAACATATATTCGGCGATTGTACTTCCCTTGGCACCGACGAAATCAATACCGACGACCGGCGGCGAGGAGACCAGCGGCGCATATCCGATGGGCACGACGACCGCAACTACACCCGTCATATCAAACGGCCTCCCAGATTTCGTCGTGAGTATTAATGCAATCGGCTACCTTGCAACCAGCTCGGCAGATTCCTTCATCGCAAGTTCAACTGTGCCCGCAGGAAGTCGTCCGGCAGTGAAGTTTACGATAAAGAACATCGGCACCAACGCGAGCGGAATGTGGTGCTGGAGCGCTTCCATTCCGACGCAGACCGCGTACATCTACGATTCGCAGCCCCAGCAGTCGCTCAACCCAGGTGACAGCATTGACTACACGCTCGGCTTTGACCAGGCGAATAAGGGTGCAGGACAAACTATTTCCATCACCGCAAATATTGCAGATCCCTCAAATTCCGCGACCTGCGCCACAACGGTCAGCGAATCAAACTCGAACAATAACAGCGCCTCCGCGCAGATAACAATTCTCGGGAGCTAAACCCACACGATGGTTGCAGTAAAACCTATCGCTCCCAGTATCACGCCAACGAGAGTGTCCCTTTCAGGTAGCTGACGGGAGAACACATAAGCGAGAAAAGGTCCGACGAGCAGTATTACAACGACTGGCGAAACGGTAACAGCCCAAATGCTTTTGGACGCACCATGCTCCAGATTATACGTCTAGATTCGCAAGCTTCGCGTTTGACTGGATAAAACTCTTGCGCGAAGCAACGTCGGTCCCCATGAGAATATCAAAAATGCGGTCTGCCGCCTCAGCATCCTCCACGTTCACCCGCTTCAGCACGCGCCGTGCTGGGTCCATCGTGGTTTCCCAGAGCTCGCTTGGATTCATTTCGCCGAGACCTTTGTAACGCTGGATGTTCACTTTGGTCGCTTTCTTTGTCGCAACGACTTCTTCCTCTTCCGCAGCTTCAACACCTTCCGTAGGATTTTCAGAGACTTCTTCGGGTGTGACACCAAGCTCTTTCAATACTGATTCCTTTTCCTTCTCCGAATATGCGTATGCGATCGCCTTTCCTTTCGTAATCTTATAAAGTGGTGGCTGGGCGATGTAGACGAATCCGCCTTCGATGATTGGTCGGAAGTGGCGATACAAAAGCGTGAGGAGAAGGGTCCGAATGTGCGCACCGTCGACGTCAGCATCGGTTGCGATTATGATTTTATGATAGCGCAGTTTGGAAAGATCAAACACATCACCGATAGCTGTACCCATCGCGATAACGAGCGCGCGTATCTCGACCGACGCGAGCATACGATCGATGCGCGCACGTTCCACGTTCAAGATTTTTCCGCGGAGCGGAAGGATGGCCTGTGTGCGACGGTCCCTGCCCTGCTTGCTTGAGCCGCCGGCAGAATCACCCTCCACGATGAAGAGTTCGCTCTCTTCCGCGCTCTTGGTCTGGCAGTCGGCGAGCTTTCCAGGAAGGGTCATTCCCTCTAAGGCGCCTTTGCGCAGTACAGAATCTTTTGCCGCCTTTGCCGCCTTGCGCGCTTTTAAGGCGAGGAGGACTTTATTGATGATGGAACGCGCATCGTCCGGATTTTCTTCAAGGAACGCGGCGAGCGCCTCGCCGAAGACAGTGGCGACCGCGCTTTGCGCCTCAACCGAACCAAGTTTCGATTTCGTCTGTCCCTCAAATTGGATTTCGGGAAGCTTCACTGAAACAACTGCCGTAATGCCCTCGAGAACATCGTCGCCTGTGAAATTTTCGTCCTTCTCCTTCAGAATACCCGCATTCCTGCCGTAGGTGTTTAGAGAACGCGTGAGAGCCGTTTTGAAGCCAGTGATGTGAGTGCCGCCCTCAGCATTGTAGGTGTTGTTTGCAAAAGCGGTGATGCGGGGAGTTATGTCATCGACGTATTGAAGCGCAATTTCTACTTCTGCTTTGTCTTGCTCACGATCGACATAGAAAATATTCTTGTGCACTGGCGTTTGATGTTTATTATAGAACGCAACGAGCGACTTTAGACCGCCCTCAAAATAAAACGTCGTCGAAGGAATGCCAAGCAAGCGAGCGCGTAGAAAGAGTGCGTCCGTTTCGAAAGCGTCTTTTGCGCCCCGGGCATCGAACAGAGCGATGCGGACGCCCTTCACCAGGTACGCTTGTTGGCGCAGGTGCGTAACAATTTTTTCCCAATTCCATTCCACGCCCTCCTTGAAAATAGTCGCGTCCGGCTTGAAAAGAACGATGGTGCCGTGCTCTTTCGAAATGCCGATCTTCTTCACCTTCGCAATTGGTTTGCCGATTTTATATTCCTGTAGGTGCATACCTCCGTCTTGATGTACGACGACCTTTGTGTGCTCGGAGAGTGCGTTTACGACCGATGCGCCGACGCCGTGAAGGCCGCCCGAGATCTTGTAGCCGGAATCTTCGCCGCCAAACTTCCCCCCCGCATGAAGCGTTGTCATAATCGTTTCGAGCGCAGAGACCTTCGTTTTCGGATGGATGCCGACCGGGACGCCACGACCGTTGTCCGCTACCCGTACATAGCCGTCTGGCAAGAGTGCGACTTCAATATCGTCCGCATAGCCGCCCATTGCTTCATCGCGGGCATTATCGAAGATCTCCCAGATAAGATGGTGAAGGCCGTCGGAGCCGGTGGTCCCGATGTACATTCCTGGACGTTTCCGCACCGGTTCGAGCCCCTCGAGAACGGTAATGGAGGACGCATCATATGCGTGAGCGGTCCGTCGCACTTCGAGTTTCGCGGCGCCTTTGGCGCCGCGCTTTTCTTCGTCTTTTTGAGCCGTTTTAGCCATGTTTTCTGTATCTATATTGTATCACAAAACACCCCTATTTTCAGGACAAAATATCCCTTTAACGCACCTCGTATCCGGTCTTTGCGAGTACCCCCGAGACCTGCACCATAATCCCATTTATCTCGTCGTCAGTGAGCGTCCGCTCTGTTGATTGAAAGATCAGGCGGAATGCGAGTGAGACTTTCCCTTCTTTCTCAAATCTGTCAAATTGGTCGAGTTGTACGAGAAATTCTCCTGCATTCGCATGAATAATTCTTTCGATGAAGGGTGCTTCCGTACCAATCGGCGCCCAAAGTGCGATATCACGCACAATGAATGGATACACGGAGAACGACTTGTACGCACCGAGCTTGTACTGCTTCGGTACATAGTCTTTGCCGTAATCTTCAAGCTCCGCGATTGAGAGATTATCTGAAATGCCTGCAATATCGCTCAATTCCGGCACGCGTTCGGTCATACGCAGCTCAACAAATTCTCTTTCTTTCGGAAAGACCGTGCCGACTTCAAACAATTTCGGCTTCTGATTCGGAGCAAGCACGAGTGGTGCATACCGTTTCGCGCGCGCAAGCGCATCATTCAAATTGTCTTCAAGACTTGTACGCAGTGCCGGCTTATTCTTATCTAGAGGGTTCGCAAGCAGGACATCGCCCGTCGGAACGAATGATTGCGTGGAGACTTCGGTAAATCCCTGCTCCACGAGCTGGTCCTTTATACGCTCAATACCACGAAAGCGCGCCTGATCAGGTATACCAACGATTGCCATGAGCTCGGCGACAGGAACCCGGTCATAACCGATAATGCGCCCGACTTCTTCAGCAAGATCTTCTGGAATGATAAGGTCCGTACGTTCAAAAGGTGGCGTAATGACAAACGTGTCACCTGCAATTACGGTCTCAAGTCCGAGGCGCTTGAAAACATCTCCTACTTCCTTTTTTGAAAAATCAGATCCAAGAACGCCGTTCATCTTTATGAGCGATGCGGAAACTTCTTGATTCGATGCAGAGTGAGTCGGGTATTTGTCGACGATGCCCGCGACTTCCCCGCCGGCAATTTTCTTAATAAGTTCGAGTACATCGCGCATGCCATATGCAGCAAGCTCGGATGACGGACGATTCTGGAAACGTATACTTGCCTCGGTGAAGAGCTTTAGCGCCTGTGCGCCACGACGTACCGTGGTACCATCGAAATTCGCTGACTCGATCACAAGGTCAGTGGTGTCAGCCGTAATCTCCGCAGCCTTTCCACCCTTGATGCCGGCGATACCGATGGCGTTTCCCGCATTCGCATCAGTGATGAGAAGTATATTCGGATTCAACGCAAATTCCTCGCCCGAAAGCGCCGTGAATTTCTCGTCCGCCTTTGCGGCGCGGACACTAATTGCGTACCTCCCGTCTTTCTGTGTGAGCTTTCCCGCATCAAACGCATGGAGCGGCTGGCCGATATTCAGCATCACGTAATTCGTCGCATCCACAACGTTGTTGATGGGGCGTTGACCGACCGACTCAAGCGCCTCCTTGAGCCATGCAGGCGATGAACCAATCTTTACGCCTTTCACCAACGCGCCGATATATCGTAAACATTTCTTCGGGTCTTCTATGCCAACGGTAAGCGCCTCCGTCTTTTGAAACTCCGGAAGTGGATCACGGATCGGGTCGTTTTTGAGCGGCCTGTCGAGTATTGCTGCGAGCTCTTTCGCCAGGCCGCGGTGCGAGAGACAGTCCGCCGCGCGATTCGGCAGAACTTTCACATCCAGCATATCTCCAAGCGATTCCTCTATCTCAAATACGTGAAAGGTATATGCGTCGACAATCGTCTCTGAGCTCGGCAACGGCGCATCAAAATAAGTCTGCAGCCATTTCAACGATACTTTCATACCGGTTTTCCGTCAAACGCATACACGAACCGGATATCGCCAGAATGGAAAAGACGTACGTCCGGAATGCCGTACTTAATCATAATCAATCGCTCGAGCCCGCCACCGAAAGCAAAACCCTGCACCCCCTCCGGATCAAGACCAGCGTTTTTAATGACGTTCGGATGCAGCATCCCAGCTCCCGCCGTCTCGAGCCACTGCCCTTTCCTCCCCGGCACTTCAAACCACACGTCTATCTCGACTGACGGTTCTGTAAACCCGAAAAAACTCGGGCGGAACCGAATCTTCGTATTCGGTCCGAAGTATTCGCGGTAGAACCTATCGAACGTACCTTTCAGGTGTGCAAGCGTCACCGTACCGGTAGGACCAACGGCAAATCCGTCGAGCTGATAAAACTGCGCTTCGTGCGTTATATCGGTCGCTTCATTGCGAAAGACTTTCCCTGGATTAATCATCCGCATCTCGGTCGCACCTGCCTTCGCCATTTCCTCAAGCTTACGCATCGTGACTGATGTCGCATGTGTCCGTAGTACTTCCCCAGGCTGGTCCTTAATCCAAAACGTATCTTGCATATCGCGCGCCGGGTGATCTTCAGGGACATTCAGTGCCGTAAAATTGTGCCAATCATCCTCGAGCTCGGGACCGTAGGCGATGCCGAATCCCATCTTGCCAAAGATATCCGCTATCTCGCGAATGGCGATAGAAATTGGGTGAAGACGGCCTGGTCGATTCATGGCTCCAAATATAGCAGAATATGCTACCATTACACCATTGATATGAGCCCCGAGATATTGACCTATCCGTTTCTCTTTCTCGCGATATTCTTCGAGTCGTTCATCCTGGTGACGCTCCTCTCGAAGCCCGCGCGTGCTGCGCGCACACGGACTTCGAACGCAACGATCCCCTCGGTCGCCGTCATCGTACCTTGCTACAACGAAGCAACAACGGTCGCTGCCACCTGCGAATCGCTGCTTGCACTCGACTACCCGAAGGAAAAACTTGAAATCATTCTCGTCGATGACGGCTCCACCGACGGAACACCAGAGGCAATGGCACATTTTGCTTCTCATCCGCAGGTGCGCCTTATCCGCAAAGAGAATGGAGGAAAACACACAGCGCTCAATGTCGGAATCGCGACAACAAATGCAGATATTATCGGCTGTCTCGATGCCGATTCCTTCGTCGAACCGGACGCACTCCGTGAGATCATTCCCTGCTTTGCAGATACGCAAATAGCGGCGGTAACCGCCGCTATGTCGGTACACCGCCCGAAGAATCTGATTGAACACATGCAAAATGCCGAATATATCTTTGGCATCACGCTCCGGCACGCACTTGCCTCAATTAATGGCCTTTATGTCACACCTGGACCTTTTTCCTTCTACCGACGCAGTACGCTTAAAGAAATCGGCGATTTTCGGCATGGCCACCAGACTGAAGATATGGAAATGGCACTACGGATACAACAGCATGGCTATGCGATAGAGAATGCGCCGCGCGCGCGCGTCTACACGACGGCGCCAGAATCCACCTTGAAACTCGTGAAGCAGCGTACGCGCTGGACATCCGGCTTCCTCCGCAACGTTCTCGGCGAATATCGCGGACTTGTCGGCAATCGCCGGTACGGCGTTCTAGGCATGCTTGTCCTTCCCGTTGCAATTATCACCATCGGCAGCGGCATTATTCTTTTCTTGCTTGCACTCTTCTTATTTTTCAGAAATATCATTACCGCATTCTCAATTCGTGTCGGCATTCCTCTCTCGTACACACTCGTACCGCACGGCTCATTTGATTGGTTCTATATTCCCATAAGCTTTTATCTCTTGCTTGGCGCCACGGCGCTGCTTGCCTGTCTCTTCCTTATTATCGTAGGCAAGCGCCTTTCAAAAACGCCTGGGAATCTTGCACTTGGCCTTATCTCTTACACATTCTTATACGGACTGATCGCACCCTTATGGCTCCTACGCGCCACTGCCGATGTCACGCTCGGTAAACATCGCCTCTGGCGCTGATCCCGATTCCCAATGTCACTTGTCACGCGAAATGTGCTCATCGCTCTTCTTATTACGCTCGTGCTCGCGGGTACGGTCGCGTATGCCGTCGACTATCTGAATCGTGCGCGCGTCGCCGAGCTCTCGACTATCGAAGACCAACTCTCAATCGACACGCTCTCGCTCGAGACACAATTCTCCCTGCTTGAAGCGGCACCTTGCGACAGCGCCGCTTCTTCAACCACTTTGACCGGCGAGCTCTCGGACCTGGGCAGCCGTCTCTCCTATGCCGAAGACCAGCTAGGGACCAACAACTCGCAAGTGATACAGCTGAAGGAACAGTATTCTCTGCTTGAGATTCGCGATTATCTCATCACCAAACAACTCGCAGCGGCTTGCGGGACGAAGCCCGTGACGGTGCTTTATTTCTATAGCAACGCCGGCGACTGTGCTGACTGCGATAGGGCCGGATATGCTCTCTCGTATTTACGAAACACATATCCGGCACTGCGCGTCTATTCCTTCGACTATACCCTCGATCTCGGAGCTATAAAGACTCTCATCGCTGTTACCAAGGTACAAGACACGCTTCCCGCCTTCGTCATAGACGGTAAACGTTCATACGGCTTCACATCGCTTGCCGATCTCGAAAGACGGTTTCCAAAAGGAGCCATCGCATCGACAACATCGGCAACAACCACGAACCTTTGAGCCGAGAGTCGGATTTGAACCGACGACCTGCTCATTACAAGTGAGCTGCTCTGCCAACTGAGCTATCTCGGCGCCTTTTCTACTATTACGGTATATCAGGTATCTCCGGACGGGTCGCCTCAAGACCGCCCTTAAATTCGGAAAGCGTTTTCACAAACGCCCGCGCGCTCTCGCGTGGAGCTGCGGTTGACACCTGTCGCGTTCGGAAATGTCGGACGAGACGCGTGAGGAGGTGTTCAACGGCACGCACGGCTTGAAGTGAGATGTGCGCGATGTCGTGCGCGATGCGGCGTGCGCCATGGCGCATCTCGTCCCGAAGAAACGCCCAAAAATCAGCGTGCGTCAGAACGAATTGGATGCGTCCAACATCGCGATCGAAACGGGAGCGAAATGGAGCAAACAAACGCGCGCCGTGCACTTCCTCATACCACGTGAGAATGAGAAATCCTATGAGGAGCGCGAGCGTACCGAGCATGTACAGAAGGTATGTCATTGCTATTTAGCGCGCGGAGAGACGCGCAAAACGGCTCACCTCAACGCGCTCGCCAAACTTCTGCGTTGCTTCGTTGAGAAGATCGCGCACGGTCTTGGCATCATCCTTAATGTACGGCTGCTCAATGAGCACCTGATCGCGAAAGTAGCTCGCAAGCTTCCCCTCAAGGATTTTAGCGCGCATCTCCTCCGATTTTCCGGTAACCTCCTTTTCAAAAACCGCGGTTGCTACCCGCATCGCTTCGGCCGGAATTCCGGCCATTGAAGCATATGTCGGGTTTGTTGCAGCAACCTGCATGGCAAGCTCGCGTGCAAGCGCGGAAAACTCAGGATTCTTCGCGACAAAATCGGTCTCACATGAGAGGAGCACCATCGCACCAATCGCACCATCGTGAACGTAACTTCCTATCGCGCCGGCTGCAAGCGAGCGATCCGCTTTCTTTTCCGCCGATGCGGCGGAACGTTTGCGTAGGATGATCTCGGCCTTCGCGACATCGCCGCCAGCTTCCTCAAGCGCTTTTTTGCACTGCATGACGGACACACCCGTCATTTCGCGCAATGTTTTGATGCTGTCAATTGTCAGCTCCATGATGAATGGAAAGAGTGTAACACAAGATGCGCCTCTATGAGCGCACTCCTTTTATGCGGCCTGTCCGCTCCGGAAGGCCTCGACAAGTTCGGTAAGAATAAGCTTCACCGTCTCACGCGACGTATCGTTCGCAACAATTGGATACGTGGCCTCGGCGAGCACACAATCCGAACTCATGATGGCGATAATGGGGATGCCTGCGTCGTTCGCCTCCTTGACTGCGTGCTTTTCGTGCTTGGTATCGACGACGAGCATGGCATCTGGGCGCTTCCCGAGAGTCGTGATGCCGTCGAGCCTGAACTCAAGACGTTTCTTCTCGCGTTCTATCTTCACGAGCTCAAGTTTCGTATGCTGCTTTGCAAGTGCGCCCGTCGCGGTCGCATCGGTCAATTCAGCAAGTCGATCAACCCGTTTCTTAATCTCGCTCCAATTGGACACCGTGCCGCCAAGCCAGCGTGTCGCCACATACGGCGCGGAAATCTCCTGCGCCGCCTTCTTCACAATCGCGGCGATCTCGACTTTTCCACCGACAAAAAGAATCGTCTTCCCTTCTCTCGCAAGAGCCGCCATCACTCCCTTTGCGGCATCAAGCTGTTCAACGGTCTTCGCCAGGTCGATAATCTCCTGCCGGCCTTTCGTGCCGACCAGGTACGGCTTCATCGAGGGGTGCCGGCGACTCTTCACCTGCGCGAAATGCGCCCCCGTGTCAAAGAGGCGCTTCAGTTCTACCGTATCGTTTCCTATCGTCATTTGAGGGAATCCTACCCGAATTCTGTTCCCCATGCAAGCGTAAATACCGAGATGTTATCGTAGGGAAATATTAGCTGTGCGCGGCTGTTTCGAGCGCGTGGATTATATCGTCAATTCCGCCCGCCATAATCTTCGGAAGATTATGCCAGGTTTGCTTCAGCCGATGATCGGTAACGCGATCCTGGAGATAATTATAGGTACGAATCTTTTCCGAACGATCACCGGTGCCTATCTGCGCCTTGCGAGTTGCCGCATGCTTCTTCTCCTCTTCTTCTTCATGCAGGAGGTCGAGCTTCGCGACGAGAATCTGCATTGCCTTTTCGCGGTTTGCAAGCTGACTGCGTTCGGACGATGAGCGGACGTCGATGCCAGTCGGCGTATGGATGAGTCGCACCGCCGTT